>CALBSZ010000054.1 GCA_937967665.1 uncultured Planctomycetaceae bacterium | reverse complement strand
TCCGACGCCTTAAATTCGCAATTCGCTCGCGACTTCACCCAGCATTTCGATGCACTTGCCGCGAAATACCCGATTTACGCCGAGCTGAAAAACGTGTTCGACCTGGCCCTGGTCGCGGCGCTGTGCAAGGCGGAAGACCTGCCCGGACAGGTCGCATGGCATAGGACGCATTTTGGCGATCCGACGCGGTTTCACGTGGAGCGGAGCACGGCGCCCACACGGGTTGAATCGGTGGTCAATTATCGCGTGCTGAACGAGAAATACGTCGTGGCCGGCGTGAGCGGCGGTGTGTCCGTGGATGCTCGGCCGCTGGTGCAGGCCCAAGCCATCCAGCAAGACGAGTACGGCTTGATGTCAGCGGACCGGACGGGGTCCGTACCGCGAAATCTGGACCGCGACGCCTGGTGGTGGGACTGACCCGAGTCGTTTGGAAGTTACCCCGATTGTCAGCGTCCGTGGTTTTCGGCGGGACCGGTGGCTTAGTAACGCGGCGTTGCTTTGATGCGGGAAATGAACGAGCGCGGGTTGTGAACGAGCGCAATGAAAAAGCCCTTGGCTGGCTTGCCAAGGGCCTCTTGTTTTGTGTTGCAATTCGATGAGTCAGGAGTGCGTTACAAAGGCACTACCATTTCGTCGGATCACACGGGCGACTAGCCGTCGCAACCACAGCTGGGTTCGCAACCACAAGCCGGGCCGGCATGGCAGCCAGCGTTGCAGCCATTGTCGCAACCGCAGGACGGTTCGCAACCGCAGGCCGGTTCGCTCGCGCAGCAGCACGAACGCTTGCAGCTGAACAGCTTCTTCAGCAGACCACCAAATTCATGGCAGCGCTTCTTCCTGGGGCAGCAGCAAGCCGGTTCGCAACCGCAAGCGGGTGCAGCGTTGCAGCTGGGTTCGCAACCACAAGCTGGAGCTGCGTGGCAGCCAGCGTTGCAGCCGTTGTCGCAACCGCAGGACGGTTCGCAACCACATTGTGGTTCACAACCGCAGGTGGCGTCACAGCTGCTGGTACAACAGCCATGGCCCATGTTCATTACGCGATCAAGCAATTCAAAAGCTTGTGCGTTTGTCGCGCTGGCCAAGGTCATAACAGCGACGGCCAACAGCGAAGGTACAATCAAGCGACTCTTCATTGGGAGGGCTCCTCAATCCGGTAAAAACAGTTTCCCACAGACAGCCCGACTGCTGGCCCCGCATGTTTTGTTTTATCGGCGGCTCAGACTCAGTCTTTCGGCATGTCACTCAGCACACTCGGCTGATTTCAGTGGTGTCATCGTCTACGCAAGCGGCAAGCCTTTACCAATCCGCCACTTTTCCCGGGCTTTCCTAGTTTCCGGTGAGGGGATTTACGGTTTCTGCCGACGAGTCCGGCTGCGCGAGTGTTAGAAGCGCTGCAAAGCGCACGGGTCGCCCCGATCGCCGTTCAACAGGACGCGTTCGCCCGCTCGCGGGACCAGGCCAACGCACTGTCGGGGACAGAACGCACTGTCGGGGACAGTGAAGCTGAGCTGTTCGGAGAAAGTTTGTTTGATGGGGGGGAAAAAGTAAGCTATCGTTTCTATTGCAGTCAGGAGGGCTCGCGCAATAAGGGGCAGGGAGGATGCACCAACTCACGGTTCATAACGATAGGGGCAATTCTGCTATGAGCCAATTTGAAATAGTCGAGGACGTAATCTACTCGAGTTTGGGCGACGATCCGGATCTGGCGGAAATCGTCGAAATGTTTGCGGACGAAATGCCGGAAAAGATCGCGGCGCTCACTCACTGTCTGAATGCATCTGACTGGAGCACAATGCATCGCCTGGCACACCAGTTGAAAGGTGCCGTGGGCAGTTATGGCTTCAGCCAGTTGACTCCCTTTGCTGCCAGATTGGAACAATCGCTAAAATTCCACAAACCGGAATATGAGGTTCGCGAAGCGGCCGCGGCGCTCATCGACGCCTGCAGTCGTGTTCGTGCGGGTGGTCCACCGACCAGTGATTTATGACTCATCCGGCTGGCGTGTACCACGCTGACCGATGACGTCGATGAGTTTCTCCTGGACAACGGCCAGGATCCCTTGGGCAACGGTCTCCTTGGATCCGCCAAGCTCCCGGATCACGGCGCCGGTGCGGTCGATGATTTCGACGTTGTTGTGAAGCGCGTTCATGGCCTCGGGGCCATTGAGCACGATGAGGTCGCAGCTCTTGCGCTGCAGCTTAGTAAGTGCCCGGAACCTGGCGTCTTCTGTTTCCAGCGCGAAGCCAACCGACCATTGGTTGTCCCGCCGCCGGCTCCCGACGGTGGCCACGACATCTGGTGTTTCGACCAGGTGTAATGTCAGTGGGTCGCCGCTCTTGGCGATTTTTTGGGTCGCTACTTTGACGGGACGGTAATCGCATGGAGCGGCCGCGCCAATCAGGCCGTCACAGGCCGGGAACTTCGCGGCGCACACGTCCAGCAGTTCTTCCGTCGACACAATGTCGATGACTTCCGCCGCTCGCGGGTACGCGACTTCGACCGGACCGCTGACCACCAGCACGTCGTGACCGAGTTCCAATGCAGCCTCGGCTAGGGCACAGCCCATCCGACCGCTCGACGCGTTCGTCAGATAACGCACCGGGTCCAGGTATTGACGCGTTGGTCCGGAAGTGATCAGGATACGCGTCATGCAATCGCTTAACTTTCTGGCAGCAACCGGCGGATTGCCTCGAAGATGGCCGCCGGTTCGGACATGCGGCCAAAACCCTTGCGTCGGCAACTGAGCCAACCTTCATCGGGACCGACGAACTGGATGCCGTCCCCTTTCAGCGTACTGACGTTGCGCTGCACGGAAGGCTTCTCCCACATGTCGCAATTCATCGCCGGCGCGAGCAGCACGGTACCGCTAAAGGACAGGTACAGTGTGGAAAGAAGATCGTCGGCAATGCCGTGGGCCAGCTTTCCCAACACGTTGGCGCTGGCCGGCGCGACGCAAAGCAGGTCGGCTTTTTCAGCCAGCGTGATATGGGCTCCCAACGGGAAGGCCGGGTCAAAGCCATCCGCAACGACTTCGCGACCGGTGAGTGCCGCGAAAGTGGCGCGGCCCACAAACCGCTCCGCGGATCGGGTCAAGACAACCGTGACATGAGCCTGCTGTTGCACGAGTTGGCTTACCAGCGCTGCCGTCTTGTACGCCGCCACGCCGCCCGACACGCCTACCAGGATTTCGCGACCTTCCATCGACCACCACTTACATTGAACTCAAGTCGATCTCGGGCTCCTCCGAGGCCACTGTCGACTCACCGGTAACGCGGACTTCGTTCGAAGTGTCGAGGAAAATCTTGTCTTGCAAGATTTCCTGCAACACGATCGCCATTTTGTCCTGGGTATCGCGGTCAACGAGTGCGCGACTGCCGGCGTTCAATTGAACGAGCCGTTTTTGGATGAGGGTGGACAGTTTAAAACGCCCCCCCACCTTGTTGACGATCTCTTCTTCTTTCAGTTCTTCCATCATGATGGAGTGTTCTCCTCGATCTTCTTTCTGGTTTGTCGGAAAAGGGGGCCGTCCCCTTTTCCAACGCTATGGTTCAGTGTGAAAATACTATTCTTTCTGGTAAGCCATCAACAGCTTGCACATTTGCTGAGCGGCTTCTTCCATGACTTGATTGACGACTTCGTGACGATAACGTCCCTTTTGTGCCATTTCCCGAGCACCCACTTCCAACCGTCGACGGATGACTTCCGCCGTTTCCGTACCCCGGCTTCGCAACCTGGCTTCCAGCTCCTGCATCGATCCCGGGTGAACGAAGACGGTAATGGCATCGGGACACTTCTCCAGCACCTTCAGTGTCCCTTCGACGTCAATCTCTAAAACTACCCATTTTCCCGCGTTTAGACCAGAGGCGACTTCGGACCGGAGTGTGCCGTACCAGTCGCCACGGCCGTAAACCTCCATGAATTCCAGGAAATCATCATTTTCTCGACGACGCCGGAATTCCTGCTGGGTCAGGAAATAGTAATCTCGACCGTCCTTTTCGCCCGGACGGGGATCTCGTGTCGTCGCGGAAACGCTCAGGACGAGTGGCAACGGGCATGTCTTCAGCAACAACTGCAGCACACTCGATTTGCCCGCCCCGGACGGCCCCGAGACGATCACCAGTCGACCTTTCTTTGGCGTCCCCATGGCAAAGCTTTACTCAACGTTTTGGATCATTTCGCGCATGCGTTCGATGGCGGCCTTGATCTCGATGACGTGGCGAGCAATCGCGGCGTCATTGGCCTTCGAGCCGATGGTATTTGTCTCACGAAACATTTCCTGCGTCAAGAATTCCAGCTTCCGGCCGTTGCTCTCCTGGCCCTTCATGATCGTGTGGAACTGCTTGATGTGACTCCGCATGCGGACCGTTTCTTCCGAAATGTCCGTCCGCTCCGCGAACGTTCCAACTTCGCGGACGACGTCGGCCGGCGCGACCTGCACGTCGTACTGCTCCAGTAGTTTGTTCAAACGCTCGGTAAACCGTTCCCGATATCCCTCGGAAACACGCGGTGCTAACGCCTCGATCTGTTCGAGTTCCGCTGCAATCGCATCGCAATTGGCCCGCAGGTCGTCAGCCATGTGACGCCCCTCGTCCAGCCGCATGGTATCCAGCGTTTTCAGCGCGTCGGTTAACGCACGTTCGATCAGCGGCCAGTCGGTCTCCGCAGCAACCTTTGAACTGCCGCGATCCACGACCACGCCCGGGAGCGTCAGCAGTTCTTCCAGCGTGATTCGATCGTCGATTGAGAGACGCTGCCGAATGGCTTTAAGCTGTTCGAGGTAACTTGACAGGACAGTCTCGTTCAACATGTAGTCGTCCGCGGTCGCCTCGCGAACGACGCGCAAGTTCAACTGAACGGTGCCGCGGCGAACGTATTTCCGCACTACGGCTTCAATCTGAGGCTCCAGCGCGTTGAAGGAATCCCCGGTGCGAATCGATAGCTTCAAATAGCGACTGTTGATGGAACGCAGTTCCACCGACACCGCCACCCCGTCCTCACGCAAGTGCGCCTCGCCATGACCAGTCATACTGTATAACACGGGGAGTGACTCCGGAGCAGCAGCAGAACGGATTGCGGTGAAGTAAATGTACGTGCTGTCGAACGTACGAGGTCGAATTAGTTGCCGCCCGTGTCCGCATCCGATTCCGCGATCGGTTGGGAATCCGCGGGCGCTGGCACGGTGTCTTCGACCGTAGCTGCGTCTTCGACCGTAGCTGCGTCTTCGACAGTCGCTGCGGACGTGTTCTTGTCAGCCTCGCTGTCATCCACCGCCGACTCGTCGTCCGGGGCAGCAGCGCCTTCAGACGGCGTTGATGAATTCTGTTCGGGCGCTGCGGGCGCATCGGCCGGAGTCGTGGCATCATCAGCTGGGTTCGTCGAACTCGTGCCTGGAGCCGTTACGGAATCTTCAGCGTCTTTTGAGTCTTCGTCGGACGCAGGCGCAGACGAGCTGCCTGAACCGTCGGTGCCGCCTGAAGGCGCTTCCGTTTCGGTTGCCGTCGCCGCATCGGTAGACGTGGAGGCGTCTTCCGGTTCGGCTGACGAGAGTCCGGGACCGCTGGTCGCCGGCGTTGATGCGGGGCCTGAATCAGTATCGGTCGTGCTCGACTCACTGTCACCCTGGTTGTCGGCTTCGCCGGCCGGTCCGACCGCCGCCGGGCCGCTGGAACCGTCACCGAAATGCCCGTGTTGGGAATTCAGCACAAGAATCGCTCCGACGCAGAGCAAGATCCAGAAGCCGGCCACGATCATCGTCACCCGCGTGAACATGTCTCCTGCTTTCGATCCGAAGGCGCTCTGGCCGCCAGCGCCCCCTAAGGCGCCTGCCAAACCACCGCCTCGACCTCGCTGGACCATCACCAGCAGGATTAAGAACAGCGCGGTCAACGACATCAGGATTGCGAACAAAGTTGCCATCGGTCTTATACTCCCTTGGTTCCGGCTTCAGCGGGGTTGGATAGGAATTCCACGGTCAAAGCAAAGCGAGGCGGCAGTTCTGCCGTGCTTGCGATTTGCTCACCGCGTCATCGTGTCTGAGTACTGCTTAGGCCGCGTCAATAATTCCCATGAAGTGCTCTACTTTCAGGGACGCGCCCCCCACCAGCGCTCCATCGATGTTGGGCTGCGATAACAATTCGGCCGCATTGTCCGGTTTGACGCTGCCGCCGTACTGGATGCGTACTTTCGACGCAACCTCTGCATTGTAACGGGATTCGATCAAGCTGCGAAGGTCAGCATGTACCTCCTCGGCTTGCTCCGGCGAAGCCACTTTCCCCGTGCCGATCGCCCAAACCGGCTCGTACGCCACGACCACGCCCGCCGCCTGTTCGGCGGACAGCCCCGCCAGCGAGCCGATGTACTGTTCGGCCACGATGTCACGGGTTTTGCCAGCTTCACGTTCTTCCAACGTCTCCCCGACGCACAAGATCGGCACCAACCCGGCCTCGATCACGGCCAGGACCTTCAAATTGACATCCCGGTTTGATTCTCCCAGGATATGCCGCCGTTCGCTGTGTCCCAGGATGACGAAATCGCACCCGACATCCTTCAGCATGCAGGTGCTCAATTCACCCGTGTAGGCGCCATTTCCAGCGTGGTAAACGTTTTGGGCCCCCAAAGCAACCGCCGAACCGGAGACCGCGGCGGCCACGCAGTCGAGATAGACGCTGGGCGGGCAGACCGCCACATCGACGCTACTGGCACTGCCAACTTTCTCCGCCAAGCCGCTCGCCAATGCCACGCTTTCGTCTCGAGTCAGATTGGTTTTCCAATTCCCGGCAATGAATTTGCGCCGCATGAGTCGAATTCCCCTGAAAAAATGGTAAACCGCGAAGTTTAGCATACACGGCAGGAAGTCGTCGAGTCCCGTGTGGGCGTCTTCGGCGAGCGTTGGGGGCGGGCAACGCATACGCCCGTGAGGGGAATCGCGCCGTCGCAGGCGACATCTGCTGCCGAAATCCGCTCCCGTTTCCCGCGTTTGCTCGACAAGTTGTTTTATGCCCCGGCGTCTATTTGATAAAATAGAGTTGTGCCTGACAAAACATCATTGACTTGATCCGGACGATTGTACCGATGACCACGATGCTTCACCCCGATGCTCAAACAACTGTTACTCGTTTGCGAACGACGATCAAGTCGTTCGCTTTTCTTCTGATCAGTGGATTGCTGTCGGGCACGGCCGTTGCCGATGCCGTTCGTTTCAACCACGATATCCTGCCGATCCTTTCCGACCGCTGTTTCCGCTGCCATGGCCCCGATGAGGAGCATCGCGAAGCGGAACTGCGGCTGGACGTGCCCGACGGGGATGAGGGCGCGCTGCGAATGATCAAGCCGGGGAATCTCGATGGCAGTGAACTTTGGAATCGCATCACGACGGATGACGACGATCTGCGGATGCCGCCCGCTGCCGCCAACACGAAGCCCCTCAGTGCCGCGGAACAGGAACTCTTCAAACAGTGGATTCTTGAGGGAGCCGAATACGAGACACATTGGTCCTTCGCCGCGCCCCAACGGCGTCCGCCGCGCGAAGTGAAGAACGAGGCCTGGCGTCAAGGCATTGTCGACCCCTATGTCATGGCGCGGCTGGAACAGGAGAGCCTGACGCCGAAACCTCAAGCCGACAAGAGGACGCTCATTCGCCGCGTCACCTTTGACCTGACCGGACTGCCGCCCAGCGTGGACCAGATTGCGGCGTTCCTCGAGGACGATTCGCCCGACGCCTACGAGAAGCTGGTTGACCGTTTGCTGGAAGACGACGCGTATGGCGAACACATGGCGCGCTACTGGGCGGACCTCGTCCGTTTGGCCGACACGAACGGCATGCACAAGGATTTCTACCGGAACTTTTCCACCTACCGATCCTGGCTGATCCGCGCGTTCAACGACAACCTGCGATTCGACGACTTCATCAAATACCAACTCGCGGGCGACCTCTATCCCGAACCCAGCGAAGATCAACTTGTTGCTTCCGGTTTCAACCGCCTGCACTTGATTATCGATCGGGGTACGGCTCTGCCTGAAGAGAGCCACCACAAGAATGTGCTCGACCGTGTCCAGGCCTTTGGCACGTCGTTTCTGGGACTGACCATCCAGTGCGCCCAATGCCACGAACACAAGTTCGACCCGATCAGCCAACAGGAGTTCTATCAGCTCTACGCTTTCTTCAACAATTTTGACGGCGCGCCCGAAACCCCCGGACGTCCGAAAGGCGGTATTCAGGCGCCGTTCGTCAAGCTCAAAGACGCGTACGAAGGTCAGACGGCCATGGTGATGAAGGAGCGCGCGACTCCCAAGCCGACGTACATCCTCGTTCGCGGTTCGTACGAGCACCCGGGGGAACAAGTGCAGCGGAATACGCCGGCCTTCCTGCCGCCGCTCAAACAGAAAGAGATTTACACGCGAATGGATCTGGCCGAGTGGCTTGTCGATCCACAACATCCACTCACCGCGCGCGTGGCCGTCAATCGACTCTGGCAACAGTTCTTCGGTGTCGGGCTGGTGAAAACATCGGAAGATTTCGGGCTTCAAGGAGAACGGCCCAGCCATCCAGGATTACTCGACGAGCTCGCGCTCAGCTTCATCGAATCGGGTTGGGACGTCAAGAAGTTGGTGCGTGCAGTGGTGCTATCGAAGACCTATCGCCAGCGTTCGGATGCCACACCTGACGAGTTCGCTCGGGATCCGGAGAATCGTCTACTGGCCCGTGGACCCCGCTATCGCATGGATGCCGAGATGATTCGCGACCAGATCTTGTTCGTCAGCGGCAAACTCAATCGAACAATGTATGGGGAAAGTGTCAAACCGCCGCAGCCGCCGGGTTTGTGGAAAGCGGTGACGATGATCGGCGAGCGTTACCAGGCCGACCAGGGGGACGCGATCTATCGACGCAGTATCTACACGTTTTGGAAGCGCGGCATGCCGCCGCCTCAGATGACGATTCTCAACGCTCCCAGCAGGGAATTCTGCACGCCCCGCCGCGAACGCACCAATACGCCGCTACAGGCATTGTTGCTGATGAACGAACCCGAGTATTTCCGTTTGGCGCAAGCGTGTGCTGAGCTGACAAGGAAGGAAGCGGCGAACGACGCTGACAGAGCGCTGTCACTGTTGTACGAAAAGATGACGTCGCACGTTCCCACGGAAACCCGTCTGCAGCTATTGCGTCAGACGTTGACCGAGTTTCATGAACTCTACGCTGCAGACCCGCAACTCGCAGAAGCTCAAACCGCCGAGCGGACCGACTTGGGGCTGGACCAACGCGTGGAATTGGCGGCCTGGACGATGATGGCCCACAGTCTATTGAACCTCGAACTGGCAAAGGTCAAACGCTGATGACGAATATGACCAACCTATTTCAACAATTCTGCGACTTGCAAAACCGGCGGCAGTTCATCACTCGAGCCAGCGCGGGACTGGGCGCGACTGCCGCCACCACGCTACTGTCGTCGGCAGCGGAAAAAGTCCCGCAAGGCCTGCATCATCCGCCGAAGGCCAGGCGAGTGATCTTCCTGTTCATGGCCGGCGCGCCCAGCCAGCTGGATTTGTTCGACTACAAGCCCGACCTCGAAAAGCTGCACGGCCAGCCGCTCCCCAAGGAGGTCAGTCAAGGGCAACGCGTCACGACCATGACGCGAGGCAAGGAGCAGGTCATTTGTGCCTCCATATTCAAATTCGCCAGGCAGGGAGAAAGCGGCCTTTACATGTGCGAACTGCTGCCGCATCTCTCCAAGGTGGTGGATGACATCTGCTTCATCAAGTCCACGCATACCGAGGCCATCAATCACGATCCCGGCAAGACCTTCTTTTGCACGGGCGCCGAAATGCCCGGCCGCCCCAGCATGGGATCCTGGCTCAGTTACGGCCTGGGTTCGATGAACAAGGACCTGCCTGACTTCATTGTCCTGACTTCGGCCTTCTGGTCCGGCAAGGTGAACGTTCAGGCCCTTTACAGCCGGTTGTGGGGCACCGGACCGCTGCCGTCAAAGCATCAAGGGGTCGCGTTCCAATCGACGGGCGATCCCGTGCTGTTCCTGTCGAATCCAACAGGGGTCGATCGCAAGGTCCGCGCCAAGATGCTCGAATTCGTCGCCCAGGTGAATCGGGAACAGTTGGAGCAGACGGGCGATCCTGAAATTCAAACTTCCCTGGCCCAGCAAGAGATGGCCTTTCGGATGCAGACTTCCGTCCCGGAGCTGATGGATCTGAGTAACGAGCCGAAGGCGGTCACCGACCTTTACGGCCCCGAAGTACACAAAGTCGGCTCGTTCGCCCGCAACTGCCTGCTGGCCCGCCGCATGGCCGAGCGGGATGTGCGTTTCATTCAGCTGTTCCATCGCGGATGGGACCACCATTCCTCGCTACCGGCCAACCTGCGGGGCCAGGCCCGCGACGTCGATCAGCCGATCGCCGGCTTGCTGACCGACCTCAAGCAACAAGGGTTGCTCGACGACACGCTGGTAGTCTTCGCCGGCGAATTCGGACGAACGACCTTTGCTCAGGGTAGTCCCAAGCGAGACAACTACGGCCGAGATCATCACCCGCGCTGCTTCACCAGCTGGATGGCCGGCGGCGGCATCCGGGGCGGCATGAGTTACGGGGAAACGGACGACTTCTGCTACAACGTCGCCAAAGATCCCGTCCACATCCGCGACCTGCACGCGACGATGCTGCACCTGCTGGGCATCGACCACAAGCGATTGACGATCCCCTACCAAGGCCTGGACCTGCGACTCACCGGCGTCGAGCCCAGTCGGGTCGTCCAGGAAATCCTTGCCTGAAAATACATTCGCAGGGTTCGACTACCGCGTGACGTCGTTGCTACGACGTTCAAGCAACAAATCTTCGAGAGTCTGTTCGTCAAGTGACGTATTGACTGCGGCGTCTGAGTGAATAGATACCGTTGGTAAAGGCGAAGTTCTCGATAATGCCGCGACGGCCGCGTCCGCGATAGCCGGTGGCATGTGGTCACATCGTTCACGTTCACATGAACTCGCGCTGCGCGCGCCGACCGTGTCGCGAAATACGAACACTGGTTCGGGGGGCGCCGCGCCGACTGGCATGATCCATCGCAACGCTGTGACGATGTTTGTCGTGTTATCGCGTGCGACAGCCATGTCCGCACCATCAACGACTGTGTCGCGATTGTAATCGAACGGGTTGTCGACATTCGCATGTGCGACACCGGCGCTGTCGCGTGCTGCGGAAAAATCGAAGGCATCTACAAACGCATTCGTCGGCCGCATGCCCGACTCACCTACGGCATTACCGAAATAAAACACGTCGTCGTCGCCCAGTCCCGTGTTGGCGTTTGCCAGCACTCGAATCTCAAGCCAGGTATTCTTGATCACCTGGTCAGGCCACGTGACGCTGACACGGGCGCTCGCGGCGATGCCCGCGTCGAAACGCACGTCGACCACAGCGGGCAGCGGCGCATGACTCCACCCGGCTGGGCTGTCATCGTTGCCAATGCGAAATTCAAAATCGTCCGCTGTCAGCGTGTTTGAGGGCAGGTTAGCGATGTCGATTATCAAACCGTTCAGGCCTTGATCGTAGCTGGTGTAGTTGGCGAACGATGCCGTGCCGCCTGGAAACAAAGCAACCTTTGTCGAAGCGACCGCGGTGTCGTCGCTGGCGTTTGCTGCCGGATCGCGTCCGTCAAATGACGAATTGTTGTAAAACACCTGGCGGCCGATTACGGCAGGATCGTCGCCGACAAATCGATTGCCAAACTGGAACCCGGACACGATCTCGTCCGCGCCAATCGCAACGCTGTGAACCGTCGGCGTCGCCAGGCTGAACATCCGCATGCCAGCCGCGGTGTTCATGAAGAGAAACTCGCCATCGGGTGTAGCGGACATTTCCACGTGTCCCGGAAAACCAGTAAATACGTTCGCACCGATGGCGAACCGCGCGCGTTCGGCAAACGTTGTCACGTCGATCACGACGATTTCATTCGTGGCGTCGTCGCCGGCATACAGCAGATTTCGGAGCGGGTCGAATAGAATGCCCCCGCGATAGGGGCGCAGGATTTCAGCTACCGTGTTCGTCAGATTGAACACAGAAAGTCCGCGGCGGTCCGAATATTGCGCGATGAGTGAAGCATCCGCGTTCACCGAACTGTTGGCGTTGGACAAAAACCAAGACACTCCGAATTCGTTTGCAAAGGAATCTGTTGCGGCGGAGTAGTTGAACATCACTCCGCCCGTGTTGTTGGCGTCGGTAAAGTGCAGGAGTTGCCGATGGACATCGCGGCCGACACGAACGTCCTTACTGGTCATTGATTTGTCTGAGCGCTGAGTTATCGCATCGTCTTCAAGATCGATTTCCCGGATCGGGGGAAAGGCCGTTCCGGTGGTCGTCGCGGTGAACAGCGCCTTGCCGTTGGCGGCGATGGCAATGTCAAAGGAACCTTTTTCCTGAAACGTCAGCGGGTAGGTTAGATCCTGCACGGCCCCGTTGCTTAAATCGACTTTGTGGACGATCCCGTTGTTGCCCAACGCCTGGATTTCCGTGACGTACAAAAACGCGTTGTCGGGAGTAATATCCAGGCCGCCCAGGTTACTGCCGACGGTCCACGGTGCCAGCAGCGTGCGCGTGCTCAGATCGAAGCGTTGCAGGCTGCCCGACGACGTCGAAATGTACAGCACGTCGCGCTCCGAGTCGTAGACATGAGCCACGCGATCGGCAACGGCAATCGGATTGTTTTCCCTGCCCGCTTCAAGGGGAAACGTCTGTTTCCACCCTGTGCGCTGCAGTTCGACGACGTCGTAGGTGCCAGGTGGAACACCCGCGAATTCGTATTGCCCGCTGGCGTCCGTCTGCCGGTCAGGTTCGCCGTTGTCGAGCCGGCCGTTCGAGTTGAGGTCGAGGAAAACAGTCCAGTTTTCCAGAGGGACTTCTCCAGCGAGCGCGTCAAACGTGCCGTTACCGTCGACATCGTGCCATTTCATCCCGCGAATGATCCCCTGGCCGTCGAGAGGCTTCACGGTAACGCTTACGAGGGCTTCATGCGTACGCCCCGCGTCGTCCGCGATCGTGTAGGAAAAATGCTCGATGCCGACAAAGCCAGGCAGCGGCGTATAATCAATCCGGTCGCCCCCGGCGGCAATCGCCACCGCACCGCCTTGATCCGTCGTACCAACTGCCGTAACAGTCAGCGTTCCATGCGGCGCGCCAACATCGTTTGCCAACACATCCAGCGGCACGTTCACCGCGTCGGAATGGACGTGGAGTTTATCCGCTGCGGCGCGAGGCAAGTGATCGATCGCGACGTCACTAAAATCGACCTCGAACAGCAATTCGTCCGCTTCCACGGCAACGTGATGTACGTCCGGGAGTGATAGCCGAAACATTCGCACACCGCTGGGCGTCGACAAAAACAAGAGTTCGCCATCCGGGCTCATGCTCGTGTCAACATAGGATTCAAAGCCAAGACTCTCGCCTACAGGCAACCGATACAATTCCTCAAAAGTCGTTGTATGGATAGCCACTAGTTCGGCAGCAGCAAGGTCGACGGCATACAGTACATCTCTCACAGCGTCGAACTGCAAACCACCGCGATAGGGCGGCAGGATGTTCAGCACTTCGGACAAATCAGCGTGCATCAGCGACAGTCCCCGGCGACTCGAGACGATGGCAATCAACGAACCATTGCGACTCACCGACGAATTGGCTGTGTTCAAGTACCACCCGACGCCTTTCGATACGGGGAACTGGTCTGCCACGGGATCATAGGTAAAGATCGTACCTGCGGTCGTATTCCCGCTGGTGAAGAAGAGTCGGCTCCGGTCGGCCGCCCGGAAAATGCGTGTGTCCTGTTCGATATCACCCCGGTCGTTGTGAATCGAGACCGTATCCGTCGATAGGTCAATCTGATACAGCGGCACGAATCCCGAGCCGTCCCAATCTACCGTAAACAAAGCAGTGTTGTTGTCGGCGATAGCGACGTCGAGCGCACCGATGAGCAGCGAGGAACGGTCGTAGCGGAGGTTCGTCAGTTCGCCCGTATCCAGATCAACCTTCCGCACAAATCCCTGCGTCGTCCCCGTTTGCGATTCCGCGACATAAAGATGTTGAAGATCCTGCGTCAGGTCCAGGCCACCGAGATTGACACCGATGTCCCATGCCTCCAGCAGTTGTCCCGACCGAATGTCGAAACGCTCGATCTTGCCGTCCGAAGTTGAGATATAGACCAAGTCGCGCCGCGGATCGTAAACGTGCCTGACGCGATTCGGAACAGGTATCAACGTGCTGCTTGCCTCCGGCTGCACCGGAAACGTCTGTTCCCAACCCTCTGAGACCACTGCGGCAATGTCGTAACTACCCGGCAGAAGGTTGTCAAACGCGTATCTACCGTCCGCTCCGGTCGTCGTGCTTGATTCGCCCGCGTCGAGCCGCGCGTTGTGGTTTGTGTCTATGAAGATGACTTGACCGGTGAGCGGTGTTTCGCCATCATGCGGCTCAAAGACGCCGTCGCGATCTAAATCGTTCCACTTCCTACCGTGAATCTTGCTGGTCCCGTCCAACGGCTTCACCGTGACCGTGACGGTGGCGGTATCGGTGCGGCCACGACCGTCGCTGATGGTGTAAACAAACGTATCGATGCCTTCGAAGCCCGGCGACGGAGCGTAGTCGATCACCTGACCGGTCGGCGACACGTTCACCGAGCCGCCGCTGACGGGCGCACTTGCAGCCGTTACTAGCAGCTCGCCGGACGACTTGATGTGATCATTATCCAGGGGACTCAAGACCACGGAACCGTCGGTCGCGACTTTGTAATGGTCTGGTTGAGCAAGCGGTGCAAACTCTGCGACGTGGTCGCCGAACTGCACGCCGCCAACGATATCCATTGCCGCCACGGTGACCGTGTGACCCGTCGGTTCAAACAGCTCGTACATCCTCACGCCGGAAGGCGTGGAATGGAACAAGTAGCGACCGTCGTCCGTGGTCGACATTGTGTGGGCATCGTTTGACGTATTCAGGTTTTCACCAACGGAGAAGCGATACAGTTCGGTGAACCCGGTCGTTTCGTAAACGACAACGTCGTCGGTCGTCACATCGCCCGCATACAGGATGTCCGTGACTGGGTTAAATGCCACTCCGCCGCGGTGATTTGGCAGCCCTGAATGGTGATCGGACAGGTCCCTGTTGAGAATGGACAGGCCGAACGAGTTTCCCTGCATGGCGATCAAGGACCCATCACGGCTTACGGCACCGTTATGCAAATACGAGAAAAAGATCCGTTCGTGCGGCAGCGTCTCGGTAGCTGCGTCGTAGGTGAACGTGCCACCAAACGATGAATCCGCTCCGCCCATGAAGAACATGAAACTGCGGTCCGCGCTGCGGAAGATGCGCGTCCGCTGCTCGATGCACGGTTCGAGCGGAATGCACAAGCGTTCAGGGTGAACAGAAACGGCGTCGCTGGCCAGGTCGATCTGGCGCAAGGGAAGGGTGCCGCCAGAGCCGTCGACGTCGGCCGTGAACAGTGCCTTCCCGTTGTCAGCAATCGCGATATCGGCCACGCCGGCTTCGAGCTGCCGATGATCAAAACTTAGATGTGTTACTTCGCCTGTTTTCAAGTCGACTTTGCGAATCATGCTTTGCGTCGAACCGTTCGTATCTTCCCCCACATATAAATGGCGACCGTCTGGCGTGATATCGACGTCAGTCAGTTCGACACCGACGTCCAAAGGTGGAAGTAACGTGCGCGTCTTCAGATCGAACCTTTGAACCTGACCGCTTCGCGTCGTGATGTACTGAATCTGCCGGACGGGGTCGTAGACATGTCCGACGCGGTCGGTTACCGGAATCAACACGTTGTCGCTTCCCCGCGTGGCCGGAAACAACTGGCTGCGCCCTGGCGATGGCACCTGCCGGACCGTGTAGGTTCCAGCCTCGAGCTCGGCAAACTCGTAATAACCGTCGACATTGGTGGTGGTCAATGGCTCCGATGCGGAATCAAACTGCCCGTTTGTGTTCAGATCGAGATAGACACCGGCGGCGGCGATCGGCGTTTCCCCCGCACCGGGTTCGAATATGCCGTCCCCGTCGAGGTCGTGAAAAATCGTGCCGGCAATTTCGGCTAGTAGGTGTCTTGACTCCAGCAGCTCGACCCGCAACCGCCGGTACGCTTTCGCTTGATGTGCAATGCACTGCCGTCGTCGTTGTGAGCTGCGTTCCATCCCGTCAATATACTTGGGATTATCGCAAAGCTCCAGAATTCTGCTCAGGCCAGGATCTCTTCGACGACGCGGCCGCCGACGGGGCCGGTCAGGCGGTGGTCGCGGCCTTCGTGGTGGAACGAGAGATCTTCATGAGGCAGCCCCAGCAAGTGCAAGATGGTGGCGTGCAGATCACGGAAATGGACTTTCCCCTCGACCGCTCGACTGCCACGATCATCCGTGCGGCCATGCACGAATCCTCGCTTCACCCCACCACCGGCCAGCCAGAAGGTAAAGCCGTTGGCGTTGTGTCCCGTTTCGTTTTTCCCGTTGTCAGGCGTGAGTCCCGGCCGGCCGAATTCGCCGCCCCAGACAACCAGCGTTTCGTCCAGCAAGCCGCGATCGTCCAAGTCTTGCAGCAACGCGGCGATGGGTGCGTCGGTGGTGTCGCAGTTGGCCTGCAGGTCGCGCCGATGGTTTTTGTGCTGGTCCCAACTGCCATGATTGACTTCGACAAAGCGTACTCCGGCTTCCGAAAAACGCCGCGCTAACAGGCACTGCCTGCCGAAGTCGGTGGGACGGCACGTGCCCACGGAAATCTTCTCTCCCACTCGATACCGTTCCAGGGTCTGTGCTGATTCGTTGCGGATGTCAAGCAGTTCCGGCGCGGTCTGCTGCATGCGGAAGGCCAGTTCCATCGACGCGATGACACCTTCAAGTTTCTCGTCGGTGGGACGCTGACCGGCGTGTTCGCGATTCATTTGCTGCACCAGGTCCAGCTGGCGGCGTTTGGCCGCGATGGGCAGATGACGGCCCGCGACGTTCGGTATCGTCGCTGTTGACATGTCTTCGCCATTGACGCCGATCGGAGTTCCCTCGAAGACGGGAGGCAGGAAGACGCTGGAGTAGACCGATGGCTTCGCGGCGTTCAAGCTGATGAAGCCCGGCAGTTCCTGATTCTCGGTTCCCAATCCGTACGTGATCCAGGACCCCATGCTCGGTCGCGGGCGCAGTCTCTCGCCGGTGTGCAACTGCAGGAAGGATTGCGCGTGGTTTCCCGTATCGGCATGCATGCCGTTCAACACACACAGTTTGTCCGCTTGCTTGGCGGTCTCGGGAAGCAGTTCCGAGATCCACAGTCCACTCTCGCCGTGCTGTTGGAATTTGAAGACCGAGCCGGGGTGTTTCTTGTTCCCGGTCTGCGGCTTGTAATCAAACGTGTCCAGCTGCGCCGGTCCCCCACTCATACACAGAAAGATCACTCGCTTGGCCCGCGCCGGCAAGGCAGGTTGCCGCGGGGAAAGGTCCGCAGGCATCGCGGCTCGAGCGGATTGCCCACACAAACCTTGCAACGCCAGGAAACCGAAGCCGCAGGATGCCGACTGCAACATAACGCGTCTTGAATGATTCATGGTATCCTGCCTTCTAGGTCAAATCGGTGAACGATGCGAGTGGCCAAAGCCGGCAAGGCGAGCCACCCTAATCCGACAGCGTCAGGTTCCGTCGTCATATGAGCTCGAAGCGCAGGCGAGTCGGTTACTTGCGTTCGGATACACTTGCGCGCGCTACGTGCTTGTATTCTTGCGGATTGCTGCAAACGTGGCGTTGTCCAACTAATCAATATAACGGAATTCGCTCGTCGTGAATAATGCCTGTGCCAAACTGGCCCATCCCTTTAATCGACGGGATTCCGCCGAGTTCGTCGGCAATTCCGTCGGATTCTCTGCGGCTGGCCCCGCATTTTCCTGCCCCAACGACTCCTGCGCTGCCAATTCTTGCTGAACTTCGGCAACCAGATCGACGGATCGTCGGACTTCGTCAGCGCTCGGATCGCGGACCAGGACACGGCGGAACATTTCGGTAACGCGTTGTTCGTCCGTTTCGAACTCGGCCGCCAGCAGTTCTTTGGCCAGCGCCTCGGCCTGCCGGACAATGAATGGAGCGTTGAACAGGAACAAGGCCTGCGTCGGCAAAGTGGTTTCAGCTCGCTGCCCGGTCACCCCCAAACCGTCGGGGAGATCAAAAACGGCCAGTTCGGGAGGTGGCGCATGCCGTAGCAGGCAGAGGTAGACGCTGCGACGATTACTGGGACGATGCAGGTTCGTCGCTTCGCCGGGCGGCCAGTTGATCAACGTATCGATATCCTCCACGGCGGAACCGATGCCCGGGCTCCGATCGAGCTGCCCGCTGGCTTGCAGAATGCTGTCACGTAATGCTTCGGCATCCAGACGCCGCCGCTGATGACGCGCGAACCATCGATTGTCGGGATCGGCCGCTGCTAATTCTTCGCTGCAATGGCTGTCCAATCGGTAGGTGCGGCTGAGCACGATGGCGCGGATCAAGTTCTTGATCGACCATCCTTCGTCAATCAACCGTTGGGCCAAATGATCCAGCAAAGCGGGATGAGACGGCCGCGCCCCGTAGACGCCAAAATCGTCGGGGGTGGTGACGATGCCACGACCCATGAGATGCAGCCAGATGCGATTCACCAGCACGCGTGCCGTCTGAGGATGCTCGGCACGCGTGAGCCAGTTTGCGAGTTCCAGGCGTCCGCTTTGCCCCGCCTTCAGCTTCACCGGCGATCTCTCCCCTGCTTCGTCAGCACCCTGCGAAACGACGTCGTACGCCGTGAGAAATCCGCGCGGGACCAGTGGCCCCAGTTTCCTGCTCTCGCCGTTGATGTGAATCTTGCAGTCGGCTGTCTTCGGCTTGTCGCGAACGCCCATGGCAAAACCGGTCGAGCCGCTCCCACGCGGGCGGCCGGACGCGGCATGCAACCGCTGCGCCTCGGCTTCCGTTATCGCGCGATCGAAAATCGCGAATTCGGCCACATTCCCGTCCAGCGGCGCGAACTTGTCACTCCGCGTCGCCAGACAGAACTCCGGCGAATCGCCGAAAGTCGGTGGCAGTTCGCCATCGATTTCGGGCTTCGCGCGGCCATTCAGAAACAGTTGGACCCGCTTGCCGCGACGCACCAGCACCACGTGGTTCCAACTGCCGGGCGGGATGACGGTCGTGCCGGCGATGGACTGCTTTGTTTGGTTGCCATTGAACACGAACAACTTTCCGGAACGGGACTTGTCGTGCGCGCCGCCGATACCCAGGTGATCGCCGGGAAGCGGTTTGTCGCCGAGCGGGCCGCGAGAAAACAAATAGGCCGTGATCGGCCGCGCGAGGTTGGCGGTGTTGTTCCGAAACCAGAACGATACGGTATACGAATCGACCGCGTCCGGGAACTGGCCGTGAAGGCTTGCCGTATTCACCGTTGCGAATTCCGCTTTTGAAAACGTCGCGCCCGATTCCACGATTAGTTGCGTCGGCGCGACGTCCAGCCGTTCATGCGCCAGTGGACGCAGCGTCTCGATCACTTGCGAATAATCCTCGGGAAACGCCAATCGGCTGGCCGCGTCCTTGTCAGCAGAATAGCGGTCCTTCAATTCGTGGAGCGGAGTCGGCGGCGCGGTCAGCTTTTCGTTGGCGGCCCGGCCGTACAGCGTCTCGGTGCTCGCGAAGATTCCCGCCAGCGCGTAATAGTCACGCGTCGGGATCGGATCGTGCTTGTGATCATGACAACGGGCACAGGCCACACTCAAGCCCATGACTGCGGTACTGACGACATCGATCTGGTCGTCAACGATGTCCATGGCGAAATTCTTGTTCATGGCCGCGGCCGGTTTGGCCCCGATGGCCAGGAAGCCGGTGGCCACCAGCTGCCGATTCCGTTGTGCCGCGTCTTCGAAGGGAAGCAAATCGCCGGCAATCTGTTCACGCAAAAAGCGATCGTAGGGTACGTCGTTGTTGAAGGACTCGATCACATAGTCGCGGTACCGCCAGGCGTGAGGAAAGCTCGCGTTCCGACCGAGCCCGTCGTCGCCGTTCGATTCGCCGTAACGCGCCACGTCCAGCCAGTGACGCCCCCAGCGCTCGCCAAACTGCGGCATGGCCAGCAACTGATCGACAAAGTGTTCGATGGCCCCGTCCGGGTCCCGGTCGTACGCCGCCACAAAATCTTTCAATTCGCCAATCGTCGGTGGCAGGCCGACCAGATCGTATTGCAGTCGACGGGCAAGCGTCTGCGGGTCGGCATCATCAGCGGGCGCCAACCGCGCCGCTTCGATCCGAGACAGGACGAAATGATCCAGCGGGTCGCGTGGCCAGCCCGGCGATTGGATTTGCGGGATCGGCGGCTTCTGCCGTGGTCGGAAAGACCAAAACGCATCGTTGTCGAACGCCGGTTCCGGCGCCCGAGCGGCGTTTTCCGTGCGCGGGTCAACGGCACCCGCCGCAATCCAACGCACGAAATCGTTGACCACCGCTTCCGGAAGTGGGTTGTCGGGAGGCATTTCGAGGTCGTCAAAACGCAAGGCCTGAATGAGTAGACTTTCCTCAGGCTTTCCCGCGACCAACGCCGGACCCGACTCGCCCCCTTCCAGGATCCCGTGACGGCTGTCCAGCAACAACTTGCCGCCCAGTTCTTTGGATTCCGCCGAATGGCATTCGTAGCAGTGCTTGACCAGCATCGGGCGAATCCGCTTCTCGAAAAAAGCCAACTCGTCTTCCGCAGCTTCAGCCGCTGTGACTGGCCCGGCAGCAACAAGGGCCAGGATCGCCGCGAGACTCAACACGTAACGAGCGCTTCGATTCATGCAACCACACGCTTTCACGAGAGATCCGTTTCACAATCCCGGGAGTTAGGGAGCCTACAGGCGACTGCGACGATGACGATCTGACGTCGCCTTAGCGGCAGACCCCGTCGGCAATTCCTGATTCGTCCCGTCGCCATCGCGTTTCCGGGACCCCCTTAGTCTAACACAATTGGCCCGCCGTGGCGCCAGGCATCGTAGAGCGTTTCTGCCGTCCGACTCGGGACGTTTGCCCGTTGGGAAATCGAGCATGATTGACCAGGATCGGTCGCGGTGTGCCGAATACGTTATGACAGGACAGGTCCTGGCCTACGTTGACTTGCCTAGATTGTCAGAGCCGCGGGAGTCTCTATTGCAGAAGCAAGCGGCTTGCGTCACGGCGGACATCTTCGCTGGCCGGCAGTGCGGCAACACGGCGCTTGATCAGGCATACTTCGTTACCCAAGTCGTTAAAAGTCACCTGATCCATGAAGGCATGCATCATCATGATCCCGCGGCCACTGGCCTTGAAGAGGTTTTCGGGATTGGTGGGGTCGGGAAGGCGCGACACATCAAACCCCGCTCCGTCGTCGCGAATGATAAAGATGGCCTCGTCGCGCGTCATGCGCTCCGTAATCCAAATCCGGCGTCTGGAGTAGGGTTCGACGTGTCGACGCTGATCGGCAAGGCGATAAAACTCCTCAAAATCATGCTCCTTGATATCCGAGCTGACTTCCAGGTTGCCGTGATACAAGGCATTGTTAATGGCCTCGTCCAATGCCATGCGGACACGCAGTCGTTCGCTTTCGTCACAAATCTCGAAGAGCCGCAGGCTGTGCTGCAACCTTGTCAGTACGGTAGGGATGAGTTCCCGGTCGTTGTCCAGCGAGAACCTGCTTTCACTGCACTCCATGCATTCCAGCAACCGCTCCCGCCGGGCGTGGGCTTCGTTGGCGTCGAGAATCCGGCGGACGGCCGGAATAAGCTCGGCCTGCACAAATTCCTCCGGAATGTAGCCGGCAGCGCCGCCACTCAACGCCCGCATGGCGATTTCTTCCGAGCCGTTCTTGGTCACCAGCATCAACGGCGTGCGAGGATGACGCTGACGGACTTGTGTCAGCAGTTCGAATCCGTCCATCGTCGGCAATTGAATGTCGCTGATGATCAGGTCAAACGCCTGTTCGCGAAGTTTCTGGAGCGCGGACTTCCCGTCTTCGGCGAAGACCATGTCCCAGGAAGATTCAGATTCGGCGCGCAGCACTTGCTCAATGAGATGGCGTTCATGAGCACAATCTTCCACTACAAGCAGGCAAGGCATTGTTTTTCCGATCTGGTAATGTCTCGACATCGCGACCCTGTCGTGCCGCAACAGTATTGGAAGTCGCCACTGTAAATCCTAGAGCGCACGAAGCCGGGGCGTCCTGCTTTTTTCCGGTTCCGAGCTGCTGTTATTTACAGCGCTGCAGGCGTTCCGTGTGTAGTCGGTAAAGGGGTCAGGAGTCAATTGTGCGAAGCACCCGAAGGGCCGTTCCGACAATTGACTCCTGACCCCTTTACCCTCCGATTTCGCCACTCATGACGATGATAGCGATACGCCGGGCAATTACGGTGCGGCTGTTTGACGAGGAGTGCCCGCGATACCTACAGCGTGTTTCGCGTAAGTGTCGCGGTTGTTTCGCCAATTGACACGGTGATTTACAACGCCGTAGACGCTACATGCCCGTGCGACTCGCACTAGCGACCGAAGCCGATGAAGAAGCTGAAGACTTGCTTGTCATCCGTATCGGCACTGGCCACCGGGAAGGCGAAGTCCAGGGCCAGCGGAGCCGGGCCCATCGCCGGGATCGCAACCCGCAAGCCGAAGCCGGGCGCTACGCGATAGGTGTCAGCTTGAAATTGGACCTTTTCTTCCGTGGTACCGTAGTCGCAGAACACAACGCCCTTCATCATGTCGTCCGCGGTAAGGGGAAAGATATATTCGACACTGCCCAGAAAGCGGAATTCGCCACCCACCTGAACGCCGCCATTGACGGGCGAGGCGCCGCGGAATCGAAAGCCACGCATCGTCGAATAACCGCCGGCAAAGAAGTTCTCGAAAATCGGCGTTTGCGCGCCCGATACGCCGACGCGGAACGAATACGCCAGCGTGTGCCGCCCGGAACCGTCGGGGCGTTCGCGCACCAGGAAATACCGGCGATAGTCGAGTTCCCCACGCGGATAATCATACGTACCAAAGACCTGCTCGAAGCTGAGCTCTAACAAATGACCTTCGGTGGCGGCAAAGGGCATGTCGCGCGTATCATGAGTCAAAGCGACACGGCCACTGTACAGGGAATTGTCGCCGATCGCGGAATCCAATTCAGACACGCCGCTGACGCGCGGATTGCTGATATTGACATTTTCAGCACGCAGCGCGCCGCTGAGTGACAAATCGTGATTCAGACGATAGCCGAGTGCCGCTCGGCCCCCCACCCGTTGCTCTTCCCCATCCAGGACGCGGCGATCGGGGTAGAACCCGCTGCGATTGAACCTGATCGGCATGAAGCCAAACAAGTAGGGCTCGCTGAAGCTGACCAGGTAACGATTGACCTGCGTTCCCGGCATGGCTTCGAGCCGGAATCCCTGACCGGCGCCGCGAAAGGCCGTGCCGTTGACAAAGTCGTGAAAGCCGGTGGGCACGCGAGTAATATCGAAGTTGCGTTCGTCGATCACGATCTGGCCCGTCACGCCCAGGTCGGAGTTGACTCCGACGCCAAACATGAAACGGCCCGTCTGCGTTTCTTGGACGACGACGTCGATATCGGCCGTGGCGCCGTCCGGCAACGGTTCGATAATACCGCCAGGTTGAAACGGTGGATTGTTGGGGGCAATTTGTCTTGCCGTACCCGGCGGTGGTAACGGCGGGTAGGCAGGTTGCACAGTCGTCGGTGCCTGGGCGACGGTCTGGGGAGCATACCGGTTTGGCGTGTTCGTGCTGCTCTGGTCGTGCGGACCAGAGCCGCTGTTCGTCGTTCCGGGGTAGGCGTTTGTTGAAGTTGCGGGGGAGGCATTCGTTGAATACGGATAACTGTTCGCCGGGACCGTTGACGAATACGGGTTGCCCTGCCGTGGAAAGGACGGGGAAGAGTATGGATTGCTGTTTGCCGGTGCTGCTTGATACGCGCGGGGGATTGTGTTCGCCGAATAGACATTGGCGGGACCCGAAGGTTGTGCCGGCCGAGCTCCCTGGGTGCGAGTGCCTCCGGAAACCGGCATGCCTGTCCGCAAGCGGTCGTCGTTGCCGGCCGTATACGCGTTAATAGGCGAACCGTCGTCGCCCCAGGCGGGACTTTGGAAACGGACGGTGGTGTGGAACGAGTCTTCCTGGTCGTTGGTTTTCGGCGAGGATGGCTCGTCGGTGTCGTCAGCCGTCTCGCGTTTGTCGGTGCTAGGCACGGCGGGCTCGTGCTGCTGCCGGGCCGCAATCGATCCTGCGCGCGGCGGAGTTGAACCGCCGGGCGGTGGAGACGTGGCAATCGTTGCCCGTGGATGATGCATTCGCTGAGCGCAGCCGCTGGGCAGCATACAAACGAGCACCAATGCCAATAAGAAAAATATGCGCATCCTTGCGTCCATTTTCTATCGTCCAAATCCCATAACTCGCTCCATCCAGCTACTCGTCCGCGAAGGATCGCGGCTGGTTTGCGGCGGAGCGACTGATTGCGGAGGATACGTTCCTTGCCGGGGTGTGGCGATCGGCTCCGCGGTGATTTCCACGACGGGGTTCTGCCCGCGATACGTCGTTTCGCCGGATGCCAGCAGTGGATCATCCAGACTCGGCGGTTTCACGACAATATCCGGCGTAACTCCCCGACTCGGGTCATGCATGAAGAGTTGCGACGAAACCAGACGTCGCTTGCTATCGCGAATTTCGCGGATGTCGATGATGTCGCCCTCGCGCAGCGAAAGCCGATTGATGATGACGCTTTCACGGGTGTGCGGGAACTCGCCTTCGATATGCACGTTGATGTTGCCCACACGGAACTGCTTTCCCTCGTCAATCGTATACACCAGATCCAATTGTCCGGGCTCTTCCAGGAATCGAGGGTCTGCCTTGATGTCGGAGAAGATGTAGCCATTGCCGCCGTAGAGATCCTGGATTTCCGATACGTCGCGGTTCATCGAATCGAGGTTAAAAAAGTCGCCCGACTTCAGTGTGGCGCGATTGAGCAAATCGTTGTTTGAAAACACGGTATTTCCGGCGACGGAAACGTTGCGCACGACGTAGCGCGGTCCCTCGTCAATCACGAAAGTCAGCGTCAGCCACTTTCCGCTACTGTCGTACTCCAACTCGCGGCCCACTTTGGCGCGAAAGAACCCCAGGCTGCGGTAGTAGCCGGTGAGCCTCTCGACGTCTTCGTCGATCTTCTTCTGTTCGACCTTGCCGTGAATGAAGTACTTGAAATAGCCCGGCTTGGACTGAATCTGGGTTTTCAGCCGGGAATCGCTGGCAATTCGATTGCCAATAAAGTTGACGGTCCAGACGCGTTCGATCGTGCCTTCCGCGATGTCAAAAGTAACGCCCTCGTCGGTCGGCTCGTTGCCTTCGCGGATGGAAACTTCCGCCTTCGAGTAACCCTTGGAGCGGTAAAACTCTTCCAGTTTGCGGCGCGCCTCCTGCACGCCGTATTGATTCAAGGCGTCGCCGACGGCAAGTCCGGTCTCCTTTAACAGGACCTTGTCCTTCATTTCGCGATTGCCGAGAAAATAGATGTGTCGGATGGTCGGACGCTCAAATACCTCAAAAGTCACCACCAACCCTTCGTTCGTTTGTTCCGTGTAGGTGCGAACGTTGCGAAATAGCTTGGCCACGGTGGTCAGACGTCGCACGTCTCCTTCGAGCACCTCCGGATCGAATTCGCGGCCTGTCCGCGTGCGGATGTGAGACCAGATCTTGGCTTCATTGACCGTCCTGTTTCCCGTAATCCGAACGTCGGCGATGACCTGGCCCGTGTTGGCGCGATACTGGACGCCTCCCTGCTCCATGAGGCTTTGGCGAAACGTCCGCTCGCTGGGACCGCCCCCCATCCCCGGCATTGAACGCGGCATCGACTGCGCCGGCAAGTCGCCGGCGCTGAGCAACGATATGGCCGCGCCGAGCACAACCAAGGCAAACAAACGCTTGATGGCGGGCGACAAATGCGAGGACACTCGGCAGGCGCAGACCAGACGGCAGGAGTGAACATTGATCATCCGTGACATGTTCTCAATCGTGAAAGTGGTTCGGCTTGTAGGTTTTCGAGCGAGACAAGCTGCATACGCGGCGCGAACGCGAACGGTTCAAGTTTGCCGACGTTGGGCGAATTTGGCCGCGTAGAAATACAAGAACGTGGCACGGCTGGCAAGGGGAATCCGCCGAAAACGCCGGATTCGGAGCCCGGAAACTGCCAGTTGAGCAGCCCCGCACGCTGAAGAGCGGCGAGTCCGCCGTGCTGGCGGCAGCGTTGCCGCATCAACACTTCAAATGAGGATTCCAGCACTCCTTGGCGTAAGCTTCCGGCTTGCGGTGCTCCTGCACTACGTAGCGTAAGCTTCCAGCTTACGATGTTCCATTCCAATGCTGCTTGGCAGGCAGGATGCCTGCCCTGCGGCAAAGCTTGGCAGGCAGGATGCCTGCCCTACGGTAAAACCTTGCCGAAGTGCTAGCTATCTTTCGACGCGTTCACGTACGCCATCCGCAGGTCGTGGAGGATGTTTTTGAGCATCTCGTGCTCGTCGCCGGTGAGATTGCGTTTGGTCTTCTCTTGAAGCATGGCCAGCGTATCGATGAGGTGCTTGGCCAGCGGAAGATCCGGTTTCTTGGTCTGGCCCGATTCGTCCGGCAGATAACGGAGCGCGGACATGGCCTGCCTGGCGACGGGCGTGACATGCATCGAAAAGGAAGCCGGCGGCAATTCGAACTCCGGCTTCCCGGACGAATCCTTGCCCGCTTCGGCGTCTTTCGCTTCCGGGGGCGTCGGCTCCGCTTCCGGCGACGCATCGTCTGGTTGGGGCACATCCGCATCCGCGCTGCCCGCGTCTGTTGCGTCTGTTGCTTCTGTTTCCGCTGCTTCTGTTTCCGCCGCGTCTGCTGGTGACTGCGACCGCTTCTTTTCCAAAGCTTCTTTCTCGGCCGCGACCTGACTCTTCCAGTCGTCGTCAACGATAATTTTGGAGTCGTCGGGGATCTTGGGGTCGTCGGGGATCTTGGTGTCGTCGGAATCCTGATCCTGCGTTTCGTTTTCGTTCATGGCTACTCGTAATCTACCTCGCTGGTTTCGGTTTCCGGCGCTCCCTTCTTCGCCAGGCGGCGTTTGACGGCGGCGGCGACGAAGCCAGCGAATAAGGGTTGCGCTTGCGTTGGTTTCGATTTGAATTCCGGATGGAACTGCACGGCCACGAACCACGGGTGATCCGGTTGCTCGATGATCTCCACCAATTGTCCATCCGGGCTGGTTCCGGAGAAGAGCATCCCGTGCGCGATAAACTGCTGGCGATACACATTGTTGAATTCGTAGCGGTGCCGATGCCGTTCCTCAATGTGTTCGACGCCGTAGCATTCAAACGCGCGAACGAAGGTATCCAGTATGGCAGGATGGGAACCGAGCCGCATCGTGCCCCCTTTGTCCGTAATGTTGCGCTGTTCGTCCAGCAGGCAGATGATGGGATGCGGCGTGTCCTTGTAGAATTCCGTTGAATGCGCTCCTTGCAGGCCAACCACATGGCGCCCGAATTCGATGGCGGCACACTGCATCCCCAGGCAGATTCCGAAGAATGGAATCTTGCGTTCGCGGGCGAAGCGGATGGCTTCCACCTTCCCCTCGATACCCCGTTCGCCGAAGCCGCCCGGGACGAGCAAACCGTCGTAGCCGCTGAGGATTCTTTCGGGCCCTTCCGCTTCCACGTCTTCGCTGAGGATGCGTCCGATGCGAATCTGCGCCTGATTGCTGATGCCCGCATGGTCCAACGCCTCGTAGATGGACTTGTAGGCATCGAAGTGTTCCGCATACTTGCCCACCACGGCGATGCTGATTTCGTGTTTTGGATTCCGCAGCGTATGGAGCATATCCCGCCAGTCGTCCAGGTCGAGCGTCTCGGCGCTCAGTCCCAAACGCCGAATGATCAGTTCGTCCAGCTGGTTGTCCACCAGGCTCAGCGGCACCTCGTAAATGGAAAAATCTTTGTCCTTTTCCTCCATGACCGCCTCGAGCGGCACGTTGCAGAACAAGGCGATTTTTTCGCGGTCGCCGCGCGGAATGGACCGTTCCGTGCGGCAGATAAGAATATCGGGTTGGATACCGATCTGACGCAGCTGGCCGACGGAATGCTGGGTCGGCTTGGTCTTGAGTTCCGCGGCGGCCTTCAGGTAGGGCACTAGCGTGAGGTGGATGTAGAGGCAATTCTCCTTGCCGACATCCAGCGAAAACTGACGGATGGCTTCCAGGAACGGCTGGCTTTCGATATCGCCCACCGTCCCCCCGATCTCGGTGATCACCACATCGGCGTCGTGATCCCCCAGTTTCCGAACCACACTCTTGATTTCGTTGGTAATGTGGGGAATGACCTGGACCGTTTTTCCCAGGAACTCGCCACGGCGCTCCTTGTCGATGACCGACTGGTATATCTGGCCCGTCGTGTAGTTGGAATCGCGAGTCAACGGGCCGTTGGTGAAACGTTGGTAGTGACCAAAGTCGAGGTCCGTTTCCCTGACGTCGTCCAGCACGTAGACTTCGCCGTGCTGGTAGGGAGACATGGTCCCGGGATCGACGTTGATATACGGGTCCAATTTCTGCATCTTCACCCGCAGGCCGCGGCGTTCCAGCAGCATGCCGATGGAGGCACTCGTGAGTCCCTTTCCCAGGGAACTTACCACGCCGCCGGTTACGAAGATGTGTTTCGCCATGATACCTGTACTTCCATGCCTCGGAGGATCGAACGTGTCTCGGTGCGCTGGCCTGCTACCGGACAAACTGGCCATTTTAGCGACCAGCCGCCCTGCTGACAAACGCCTGGTAATCTTCAGGCGTATCGATACCAACGGTAAGTTCGTCAACGATTCCCACCTGGATGGTATGCCCCGACGTCAAGACGCGAAGCTGTTCCAGTTTTTCCGTTTTTTCAAGGGTGGACGGAGGCATTCGGGACAGTTCCAGCAGGAATTCACGACGGTAGGCGTAGAGTCCCATGTGCTGGTAAAAGATCGGCGGTTCGGCGCGCAGCAATGCGTGATCCCAGTCGCGCGCGTGGGGGATGGGACTGCGGCTGAAGTAGATCGCGCGGCCGGCGTCATCGAAAACAACCTTCACGCAGGCTGGGTTGTGCAGTGCGGATTCTTCGCGTATCGGACTGGCCACGGTCGACATCGGGCACTGCGGGTGGCGTTCGAGCAATTCGATGGCCAGGTCCACGGCGGTGCCGCGAATCTCGGGTTCGTCTCCCTGGACGTTGACGAAGATATCCATGTCTTCCCGCAGCCGCGCTACGGCCGCCACGCGATCCGTGCCGCTGGCCAGGTTGGGATCGGTCATCAGGACCTCGGCACCGAAACCCCGCGCGGCATGGGCAATCTCTTCGTCATCGGCCGCCACACAGATCGTGACCGGTTTGGTCGCAGTTTTCGCGCCTTCGAAGGTATGCTGCAATAGCGGCTTCCCGGTTTCCCGCAACAGCAGCTTTCTGGGCAGCCGGGTCGACGCCAATCGCGCCGGGATGACAATCATGCTTCGCACTAGGCTGGCTTTCCTTTCCTGCTACGACATTCGTCGCCCCCATCGGCAACGGTGGGACAACTTCAAAATTGACGCGATCGCAATTGTAGGCGAATGGCCAAATTCCACGCAAGTTGCCAGTTCGGCGGCGCGAACGCCCAACTGCCGTTGTAGTGCGAGTCGCACGGACGGGGAGCGTCTCCGGCGCTGTAAATCACCGTGTCCATTGGCGAAAAGACCGCTACACTTACGCGAAACGCGCTGTAGGAAAATGCCAGGCGATTGATTAGCCTATACGGTTTCTCCAAACAAGGAAGCCACGCATGTTGCGACAAAAGAGCCACCAGATCTTTACTGAGGCCCAGGAATTGATGCCGGGCGGTGTCAACAGTCCAGCGCGGGCGTTCGGGGCGGTAGGCGGCGAACCCGTGGTGATCGACCGTGCAGAAGGTGCCTACCTGTTTGACGTCGACGGCAATCGCTACATCGATTACATCGGTTCGTGGGGACCAATGATTCTGGGACATCGGCATCCGGCTGTCGTGGAAGCGATTCAACAGGCCCTGGAGCGCGGCACCAGCTATGGCGCGCCGACCGCGGCGGAGAACGAATTGGCGCAACTGATCATCGACGCCGTGCCGTCGGTCCAGAAAGTGCGGCTGGTCAACTCGGGTACCGAGGCCACCATGAGCGTCATTCGACTGGCCCGCGGCTACACCGGACGCGATGTGATCGTGAAATTCGCCGGCAATTATCACGGACACGTCGACAGCCTGCTCGTGGCCGCCGGCAGTTCCGCAGCCACGCTCGGCGTCCCCAATTCGCCCGGCGTGACCGCGGGGACCAGCCAGGATACGCTGGTCCTGCCCTACAACGACGCGGCGGCGGTCGCCACGGCCTTTGCGGAACACGGTTCCCGGATCGCCGGCGTCATCTTGGAACCGGTGGTCGGCAACATGGGGTGTGTCCCCGCGACAGACGAATTCCTGAATGCCCTGCGCACAGAGACTCAGAATCACGAAGCATTGCTGATCTTCGACGAGGTGATGACCGGCTTCCGCGTGGCCTACGGCGGCGCGCAGGCACGGTTCGGCGTTACTCCCGATCTCACCACGATGGGGAAGATTGTCGGCGGCGGGATGCCGATCGGCGCCTATGGCGGCAAGGCGGAGATCATGAATCACGTGCTGCCCGCAGGAGCTGTATTTCAAGCGGGAACACTAAGCGGCAATCCGATCGCCACGGCGGCGGGAATCGCGACGCTGAAGGCGTTACGCGACGAATCGCCCTACGACCAGCTGGAGCAGCTTGCCGTTCGTCTCGAGCAGGGATTGGCCGAGTCGCTACGCGGCGTGGACCATGTGATCCAGCGCGTGGGAAGCATGATGACGCTGTTCTTTCAGGCACAGCCCGTCACCTGCTGGGACGATGCGAGTCGCAGTGATACGACGCGGTTTGCCAAGTACTTTTGGGCCCTGATGGACCGCGGCGTCTACATGCCGTGCAGCCAATACGAAGCGCTCTTCATTTCCGCCGCCCATACGCCCGCCGACATCGACGCTACGATTGCCGCCGCTGGCGAAGCGGCCAGCGCCGGCTTGTAACAAAAAAGGCTCGGAGGGCGGCTAGAACCCTCCGAGCCCCAACGCGTAAAGCGTTGTGATGCATCCTCTTGTCAGCGTCCGTGCGGTTCACGCTAGACGTAAATCCGAACGGTATCGTTGGCTTTCGTCCCGAACACCTTGTCTTCCGCGAAGATCGCAAAGAAATCGCTGCCCAGGCCGCCCGTTTCGTTGTCGCGAATGCCGTCGGCGTTCACGGTCGTGTCATTCAACGCGTTTCCGCCCGTCAGTCCTTGGCCCAGCAGCACGTTGCTGTAGCGGGTGGTGGCGTTGTTGGACGACGTGAGTTCCGCCATGATCGCCAGCAAAGCGCTGTCGTTATTGTCATGGGCGGTCCAGCCGCCGATCATGAAATCGTCGCCGTCGTGCATGACCATGCCGTCGGCGCCCATGCCGCCAATCCCCAGGTCGTTTCCTTGGCGACCGTAGATCGAATCGCTGCCTGCGCCGCCCACCAGGATATCGTTGCCGTCGCTGCCGTTGAGGATGTCATCCCCGTCACCGCCACGCAGCAAGTCGTCCCCGGTATCGCCGTCCATGAGATCGTCCCCGGCGTCGCCGTTGGCGATATCGTTGCCGCTGCCGGCGATAATGGCGTCGTTGCCGTCGCCACCGCTGAGCACATCGTTGCCCGCGCCGCCGCGGACTTCGTCGTTCCCGGCGTCGCCGTTGACGATGTCGTCCCCGGTCGAGCCGAACAGGATGTCGTCGTGATCGCCGCCGCTGATGATGTCGTTACCACCACCGCCCGCGATGTAATCGAGCCCCGATCCGCCGGACGCTCGCAGCACGCGATCGACGTTGGACGAGGTCGTGATGCGGTCGTCGCCATCCCGGGCGTCGACGATGATTTCGCCCAGCAGCGGGATATAGAACGGCCCCCAACGGAAGTCGTTGCGGGTAATGTAGATGCCGTCGGCCAGCGCGGCGTGAATGATGACCACGTCGCTACCGGTCGTGCCAACCACCTGGATGTTGTTGCCGACGACTGCTACCGGAGCATCGTCGTCGTCGATCGTGCCGATCCCTTGCGGACCGCCTACGAAGAGCACTTCGGGAGCCGTGGTCGTTAGGTTCACGAAGAAGCGTTCGTCAAGCGGTTCGTCCAGGTCGTCCCCGTTGACCGTGACCGTAATCGTCTGGCTGCCGGCCGCCGTGAAGGTCAGCGATCCGCTGGTGGCGACATAATCGAGTCCCGCGGTGGCGGAGCCGTCCGCGGTCGCGTAGTCGATCGTAATTGGACCCGACGGGGGATCCGCGCCGGCCGTCACCGTAAAGATCGCGTCGACCGTTCCCGAATCCCCTTCAACAACGGTGACATCGTCGATCGTGATCGGAATCCCGTCGTCGGTTTGGATCGTGCCGACTCCTGTGCCGTCCGAGATGGTGACCAGGCTGGGACCGGTGACGTTGGACAGGTTGACGTTGAACGTATCGTTGCCTTCGATCGTCGTGTCGGCATTGACAGTCACGCTGAACGTCTGGGTGAGAGGCTCGCCGGGATTGAACGTCATCGTCCTGGAATTCGCCACGTAGTCGTTGTCAGCGACAGTCGCCGAGTCGTCCGAGGTGGCCACATCCACCGTCACCGGTACCGAAACGGGGGAGGATAACGTCACGGTGAAGTCGAACGCAGTGGTTCCTGAATTCCCTTCATCTTGTGAAACGTCGTTCACCGAGAAGCTGGCACTGTCGTCGTCCGTGATCGAACCGACGCCCTCGTTGTCGGCAATCGAGGCTCCACCCATCGGATTCGACAGCACGACGGTAAAGTCCTCGTTGTTTTCCACCTTCGAATCGCCCTGAACGCTGACCGTAAAGCTCTGCGTCAGCGATCCTGAAGGAGTGAAGGTAAGCGTGGCGCTGTTGGCTGAGTAGTCGCCATCGGCGACGGTCGCCGTATCATCCATGGTTGCCACATCCACGGATACATTGGAAGAACCCGGGTTCGACAGCGTGACGGTGAAGACAAAGTCCGTGGCCGGACCGGTCCCTTCCTGCATCGTGACGTCATCGATGGAAAACGCCTGCGAATCGTCATTGACGATCGTGCCGATGCCCTGGTTCGGCGCGGAACTGATGGTGGCGGGGAACGTCGGATTCGACAACTGCACCGTAAAGTTCTCGGTGATTTCGACGGTGTTATCGCCGTTGACATTGACGGTGAAGTTCTGGGTGAGCGGGTCGCCCGGATCGAACGTCAGCGTTGTGGAATTCGCCGTAAAATCGCTGCCCGCAACGGCACTGCCGTTGACCGTGGTCGCGGTGACACTGACCGGACTGTCGGTCGACCGGCTGAGCGTCACTGTGAAGACGAACGGCGTCGTACCGGAATTGCCTTCATTCATGGAGACACTGTCGATCGAGAACTCCAGCGTATCGTCATTGGTAATCGTACCGACTCCCTGGCTGTCCGAAATGGTCACATTCGCACCGGTCGCGTTCGACAGGTTCACGAACATCGATTCGGTCGCCTCGGCCGTATCATCACCGTTGACGGTCACGCTGAACGTTTGTGTCAGCGGACCGCCTGGACTGAACGTCAAGGTCTGGCCGGTACGCGGCACGTAGTCATTGTCGGCGACGGTCGCCGTGTCGTCGGCGGTGTCCAGGGTTACCGTTACGGGGTCTTCATGCGGGGCGGACAAGGTGACCGTAAAGTCCAAGTTCGCCGTCGACGGATCATCTCCTTCCAGTACCATCACGTCATTGATGCTGAACGATGCCGAGTCGTCGTTGGTAATCGTGCCGACCCCGGTCAGGTCGCCGGGCATGACGTTGACCAGCGTGTCAAGCATGACGCCGAACGTTTCGTTGTCTTCCACTTGGATATCGCCGTTGATGGTGACACTGAAGGTCTTCGTTGTTTCGCCTGGATTGAAGGTAATCGTCTGCCCGGGAATGGCGACATAGTCTTCGCCGTCGAGTGCTTCACCGGCGATATTGTTCGTGGAGGCGTTGGCCGAAATGGTGAAGTCGCTGGCGGCGCTCAGGCTGACCGTGAAGTTCAATATTGTCGTGCCGCTATTGCCTTCCAACACCGAAGCGTCGCTGATGGAAATGGTGGCGTTGTCGTCGTTGGTAATCGTTCCGGTTGCCGAGCCATCATTGATGGAAGCACCCATGGGGTTGCTCAGGTTGACCGTCAACGTTTCCGTTGCTTCGACTTTCGTGTCCCCGTTTACCAGGACTGTGATGAACTCCTGGGTGTCTCCTGGTGCAAACGTCACAGGCTCATTGACCAGCGCCGTATAATCGTTGTCCGCAAGCGTGGCGGTTCCATTCGCCGTGTCGGCGCGAACGGTTACGGTCGTGGCACTTGGACTGGACAACCGCACCTCGAACACCATCGCGGTGGTGCCGCTGTTACCTTCGTTCGCAGTCTGATCGACGATGGAAATGCTGGTGCTGTCGTCATTCAAGATGGTTCCGTTGACGGTCTGACTGCCGCCGGAAATCGTGGCCCCCGAAGCATCGTCGATCGTCACCGAAAACGTTTCATTGGGTTCTACGGTGTCGTCACGATTCACCTTAACCGTCACGACCGTGGAGGTCATTCCAGGAGAGATCGAAAACGTCGTGCCGTTGATGGCCGTGTAGTCGCTCGGCGCCGTCGCGGTAATATCGCCGGTCGTGACGTCGAAAAAGATCGTGCTGTCGGATGTGTTGGACGAGGTCACGGTGAAATCAAAATCGGTCTGGCCGATGCCGTTTCCTTCGTTCTGTGACACCGGCGCGATCGACAGAACAGCGTTGTCGTCGTTAACAATCGTGCCGACGCCCTGATTGTCCCCGATGCTGGCACCGGTGCCCGTGACATTGCTCAAGTTGACATTGAACGTCTGGTTGACTTCCACTTTCGTGTCGCCCAGTACGTTTACCGTCACTTGTTCCGACTGATCGCCCGCGGCAAAGTTCACCACCTGGCTACTGACCGCGGTGTAGTCTTCCGAGGTCGCGCTGCCGTCGGAAGTGTTCACCTCGACGCTCACCGGGAAGTCGCTGGGGTTGGTCAAGGTGACGTCGAAGACGAATGGCGTATTTCCGGAATTTCCTTCGTCCATCGAAACGTCGGTGATGAGAACCTGGGTACTGTCGTCATTGTTGATCGTGCCGATCGCCTCGTCGTCGCCGATCTCGGGATTCCGCGTTCCCGAGCCGGTCTTGGTGGGGTTGGACAGGTCGACAAAGAACTGCTCGTCCGCTTCCACGCGATTATCGGCTACCACGGATACCGTGAAGGTTTGCTGCGTGTTTGAGCTCGAGAAACCGGTGAGCGTCTGGGTCTTGCTGGCATAGTCGCCTGGCGCGACAGCGGAATCGTCGGCTGTGGAAACCGTGATGCCGTACGTCGTCGACGGCTCGGCGTTGAACAGTTCGACCGTAAAGCTGTACGTTGTCGTGCCTCCGCCTGAGCCTTCCGTGACCTGAACCGCATCGGAAATCTGGAAGGTGGGCGGGGCGGCTCCCACAACGACTGGATTGTCTTCGACTTCGCCCAGACCACCCGGGCCTGTCGGGTCCGCCACGCCGTTTTCGCTCAACCGAACACGGGCAAAGGAAGGGATGTTCATGGAGTTCATCTTCACGGGAGCCAGGAACGGGATGGCGGTCGTTCCGGCGTTGACCGCAAAGCCGTCCACAACCTTGTCGCCCGACTCGGACCAGCTGCCGTCGCCGTCGAAGTCGATCCACACGTCAATCGTGCCTTCCTCTGTCACGGTCACTTCAACCGT
>CALBSZ010000053.1 GCA_937967665.1 uncultured Planctomycetaceae bacterium | reverse complement strand
CTTCCGGGGTCGCAGCGTGCGCGGCGGTGTTTTGCGCGGCGGTAATCTGTTCAGCGATGCTTTGGGCGGGCGAGCCCAAGACGGCTGACGACACAGGGTTCGAGTCGCTGCACTCCTTGATCAAGCGCCAGCCCGGTGAATCACGCTGGATGGAGATCGACTGGTATCCCAGCGTCTGGGAAGCGCGGCAGAAGGCGGCCGCGGAAGGCAAGCCGTTGTTCCTCATGGCAGGCAGCGGCGGCGCGCCCGCCGCCGGCTGCTGAACGGCGGGACGCGGTGTGACCCGTGGGGTCACCTTTTGGAACGACGAAACGATTCAGCTCATCAAAGAACACTTTGTCGCGGCCAGCGTGCCGACGTGGGTCTGCCGGCAGGAATCTCCCGAAGGAGAATTCTTGCGGGACGCGAACATTCACAAACAGTGGGTCACTTCCAGCGGCTACATGAGCTGCGTTTCGGCCAGCGGCAAGATGCTCGGGCACCGGCCATGCGCGGAAGTACTCGAAGCATTTCATCAGTTGCCGGAATCGGAACGGAAACCGAACGGCGTCAAGGTGCCCGAACTTGAAGCCGACGATGCCGTGATCCCGTCACCGCCCGAGGGCGGACTGGTCCTGCGCGTGCACGCACGGTTCCTGGCTCGCGAGACCGATGGGAAACTGCGTCACGCCAAGCCCACCGACTTTCCACTCATGCGCGCGAATCCGCGTGTCTTGAAGTCATGGCAATTGTTCCTGCAGCCGAATACCGAATACATGTGGCTGACGCGCGACGAGTGGCAGTCGCTGGTGCCGGCGAAGCCGACTCCAGGAGAGAAACAGGACGTGGCCGCCATCATTGCCGAGCGGATGGCTCGCTTCCACCTGACTCCACAGCGCGCCACCACCAGCGAGGGCGGAATTAAGGGGCGGCAAGCAGTGCAGGAGGCGCGGATGACGCTGGTCGTCAAGCAGGTCTCCGCGGAACAGATCCGCATGGAGTTGGAAGGGTTTGTCCATTGGGGCAGCGACTACGACGCGTCGCAGGCGACCACGCCCAACGGCCCGCTCGCTCAAGGTTACGCGACACCGCTGTTCGGCCGTCTGGAATACGACCGCCGCAAGCAGGCCTTCACGCGATTCGACATCGTCGCGCCTGGCGACGTGTGGGGACGCTGGGGGGATGCGAACGGCAAGAGCATGTATGTGGAACGGCCGGGAAGAAGTCCGTTCGGCTTCGCATTCGAACTCGCCACCGGGAATTCGCCATCGGACCGGATTCCGCCGGGCGGGAACGGTAACTATGTCGAGGGGACGGGCTATTTCGCCGCAGGATCATGAACATTCCGTCACTAGCCGTATACCTGCTGCTCTCATCGGCCGCGCCCGCCGAAGCCGCGCCGGAACAACAAGCCTATACGAACTCCATCGGGATGAAGCTGGTGCGCATTGCCCCCGGCGAATTCCACATGGGCCGCGGACAGGCGCCGCCAACTACGGAGGCGGAATGGAGTGAGCGGGATTGGGACGAATCTCCGGTTCACAAAGTACGGATTACGAAAGCATTCTTTTTGGGGGCGACGGAGGTCACCAACGCTCAATTCGAAAAGTTCGACCCGCGGCACGAACAGCTCCGCGGCGTCGGCAACGCATCCGTGACGGATGAGGAACCGGTAACCATGGTCACCTGGCAGCAGGCCGTCGACTTCTGCCAGTGGTTGTCCAAACAGGAGGGCCGCACCTATCGGCTGCCGACGGAGGCGGAATGGGAGTACGCATGTCGAGCAGGGACGGCGAGTCGGTTTCACACGGGTGAGGGATTAACTGACAAACAGGCCAACATCGCGGGCGACCGGCGACATCGAACACAGCCCGTCGAAAGTTTCCAGCCCAACGCATGGGGCCTGTACGACATGCACGGCAATGTCGAAGAATGGTGCTGGGATTGGTATGGGCCGTATGCCGCGGAGCCCGAAACTGATCCCGTCGGGCGCGATAACGGCTACGTCCGTGTCACCCGCGGCGGCAGCTACGACGTTCCCAGTTGGCAGAAGAACAATGCACGCTACGCCAGGAGCGCCAACCGTTCAGGACGACTGCCGGACGATGCCAATCGCTGCACGGGATTTCGAGTCGTCCTGGGCGAGTTACCTCACAGCCGCGCACGGCCGGCAGGACCTTCTTCGATCACTCGAAACAACCCTGAAGAAGTTACGGCCCCTCCACCGCCGAAGGATGCCGCAAACGACACCCGCTCGAAGGCCCCATATTTCGACGACTTCGCGAACCGCCGCCCGACGATTCCCGAAAACACGTGGGGGCCGATCTTCAGTGCCTGGAATCACTTCGCAGCTTGCTGTGTGTGTCCCAATGGCGACGTGCTGGCCTGCTGGTACACGACCAAGAGCGAATCGGGCCGCGAGTTGGCACAGGCTTCCGCGCGATTACCAGCTGGAAGCAACCACTGGCAACCCGCGACGCTGTTTTTCGACGTTCCCGATGTCAACGACCACGCGCCGGTTCTGCTGACGCACCGCGGTCGCATTTTCCACTTTGCCAGCCAGTCGTTGCGCGGCTGGGATGAAACGTCCAACATCATGCGGACGTCGGACGACAACGGCAAAACATGGAGTCCGCCGCGGATCATTTTTCGGCGTGAAGGTCCTCACAATCTGAGTCAGGCGTGTTCCGCTTTCGCTACGGCCGACGGTACCATCTATTTGGCGGTGGACGGTAGCGGGCACCGCACCGAATCGCTCCTGGTCAGTCGCGATGAAGGGCAGACGTGGCGAGTGGCTGCCGGCGACTTGCGGAAGGCCATGGAAGGCAAGTATGCGATTCATCCCGCCATCGCGCCGGGAAGCCACGGTTCGATCATCGCGTTCCTGCGCGGGCCGGACCCGCTGCCGCGATTGGTCAGTACGGATCACGGCGCGACATGGTCCGCCAGCAACACTCCGTTCGGCGCTATCAGCGTCGGGCAGAAGGCCGCCGCGTTGCGATTAAAGAGCGGCGCGCTGTTGTTGTGCGCTCGCGACGCGCGCCAACCGCCGCTTACTGGAAAGCGGGGGACCCTGGTCGCCCTGTCGTACGACGACGGTCAATCGTGGCCGCACATCCGTCACTTGCCCGCCGTGGGCGGCTACCTGTCCGCCGCGCAAGGTTTTGACGGCCTCATCTACGTTTTCGGCTCGCGCATGTCCTGCGTCGCCGTCAATGAAGCCTGGGTGCAAGAACCCGCGGCAGAACGGTAGCGGGCTGGCTCGCCGTCACGTTCAGGTCTGCGGACTTTACTGAGAAGGCGAGTGCCGGCGACAGGATTAGGCGGATACCGCGACCTTTACAGCGATCCGCACAAATTCAAACGCGTAGCGCAAGCAGGTATGTTCGGACGTATTGTCCCCCGTCTTCCACGATGGGCACCTCTACTGGATACATGAAATGCTGGGGATCGCTCATTGCGCCAAAGATTCTACCGGCGAGATCATCTACGAGGAACGCGTGTCGCGCGCCGACCAGATGATGCCTCGCCCGTTCTGGGAGACGGCAAGAGTTATTGTCTGTCGCGCGGCGGCAGGTGCTTTGTTGTCGCCGTCAAACCCCAGTTCGAATTGTGGGCCACGAATGAACGGGAAGGGCGAGGCCGATTCGATGCCGGTTTCGCGATCGCGGATGGCCGCGTCGTGATCCGATTGAATCGCTTTCTTTACTATACCGGCGAGTAAGCCTGTTGACGGACTCGAGGTTCAAGGAGCAACTGGATCCTCCGCCATCGCCGGTTTTTGTCCCTGCCTTGCGCGTCAGGCCGCCTTGAAGCGGCTTCGCGGGTAACCGAGTGGCCTGAATGAACTGACGCGAAAGTGACATCGAGTGCAGCAAAGTTGACACCGGCAGCGATGAATTGTTGTGCTTTGTTGGTTAGAATGGTAGATCTGGAGTGAAGCAAAAACGTAATTACTCTGCAACCGGGAGGCGAGCCATGAAAACGTCACGTCGTCAATTCCTACAGTGCGCTGCCGCGGTTGCGGCGGCTGCGGGACAACCGTGGGTCCACACGTCGACCTCCCGCGCCGAAAGTCGCTCCGCGCTGGAGCGTCCTGGCATCGGCGCCATCGGCATGCGGTATCAGGGATCGGTCATTGCCCACAAGGCGAAGGCGCACGGCGACGTGGTTGCGATTGCGGATGTCGACTCGCAAATCCTCGAAAAGGCCAAGGCGGACTTCGGTGGCAAATCGGCCACCTTCGAAGACTATCGCCAGTTGCTCGAACGTCAGGACGTGGACGTTGTGACGATCGGCACGCCGGATCATTGGCACACGAAGATGGTGATCGACGCCTGCCGCGCCGGAAAGGATATTTATTGCGAGAAACCTTTAACGCTGACAGTCGACGAAGGTAAATGGTTGGCCGACGTCGTTCAACAAACGGGCCGCGTGGTGCAAGTCGGGTCCTGGCAGCGGAGCGACAGTCGTTTTCGCCTGGCAATCGAGTTAATACGCGCGGGACGTCTCGGCAAGCTTGAGCGAGTGGACGTGGTACTTGGCAAGAATGTGACCGGTGGACCATTCAAGACTACGCCCGTGCCGAAGCACTTGAACTGGAACCTATGGCAAGGACAGACGCCGGATGTGCCCTACATCCCCGAGCGTTGCCATTACACCTTCCGCTGGTGGTACGAGTATTCCGGCGGGCAGATGACGGACTGGGGCGCGCACCACATCGACATCGCCCAGTGGGGCATTGATTCTCTGCCGGTCGAGATCGACGGCAATTGCAAGTTGCCCTCAGTCAAAGACGGCTACAACGTGGCGGTCGACTACGGCGTGAGGTACAAGTACGCCAATGGCGTGGAACTCACGGTCAGCGACACGGGCCGCAATGGTGTGATGTTCACCGGGAGCGAAGGCCGAATCTTTGTCAATCGCGGCACGGTGGACGGCAAACCGGTGGAAGACCTGAAACAGAATCCGCTGCCGCGCGATGCGTTCGTTGCCTACGACTTCGACAACCTTGACCGCCCGCAGCGCGCGGGCAAGCTGGACGCGATCATCAATCACATGGGTAACTTCTTCGATTGCATCGAGTCGCGCAAGCGGCCGATCTCGGACGTGATCAGCCAGCACCGCAGCGTAAGCACCTGCCACCTCGGCAACATCTCGATGCGGCTTGGCCGTTCCTTACAGTGGAATCCCGCGGAGGAAAGTTTTGTCGGCGACAAGCAGGCAGATGGCTGGCTGAGCCGCGAGCAGCGTGCCGGATTCGAAATCGCCTGATGCCCGTTGGCTGCAGCAGAGCTTACTCGATATCCAGGACTCGATCTGGGTTTGACCGGTGTAGAACCATCGCACGTAGTTGGGGAGATAATGGCGTTAACGTCTTGTGCCGAGGATATGCCGTGAATCACATCGCGCGCCTGACCCGCCCAAGGTCCGGTGACTTGCATAAATATCGTTGGTTCTCGCCGGAGCCAGCAGAATTCTCAGATTGAATCCATCCCCGTGTCAACCAACATTGCTCAACATCAACGCGAACGCATCCTGGCGGCCAAGAAGGCCGGGCCAAGTGCCACATTCGTGGAGTACCTAAAGCTGTCCGGTCCCGGCTGGCTGCAAAGCGCGATTACACTCGGCGGCGGCTCGCTGGCGGGCAGTCTTTACCTCGGCATCATTGGCGGCTACGAGTTGATGTGGCTGCAACCACTGATGATGATCTTCGGCATCGTGATGCTCAGCGCCATCGCTCATGTAACGCTGTGTACCGGCGAGAAGCCTTTTTCAGCGTTGAACTTCTATATCAGCCCCGTGCTTGGCTGGGCCTGGATCGTGGCAACGGTCCTGGCGAACCTGGTGTGGGCCATGCCGCAGTTTTCCCTTGGCACGGCAGCGCTGCGCCAGAATCTTGGGGCGCTCACGTTCACGGGCGGCGAATTTGTTGCCGCAGCGTTGTTGTTCGTTATCTCCACTGCAATTGTGTGGTTGTACGATCAAGGCGGAAAGTGCTTCCAGGCGTTCGATATCATCTTGAAACTCATGGTCGGGCTGGTGGTTGCCAGCTTCTTTATGGTCGTCGTCACGATGTCGGCAAGTGACGCCGGACTGCCTTGGCAGCAGATACTGGCGGGCTTTGTTCCCAATCCAGGACTCCTGTTCGAGCCGACGCAGTCCTTGCGTCCCCTGGTGGAACAATCATCCGCGCCGGAGTATTGGCACGCCACGGTCGTCTCGGCGCAACGCGATCGCATGGTTGCCGCGGCGGCGACGGCTGTGGGCATCAACATGACCTTTCTACTGCCCTACTCGATGCTGAAACGCGGATGGGACAGCGAATTCTGCGGCTTGGCCAAAGTGGACCTGGGCATCGGTCTGTTCTTGCCGTTTTTGTTCGCAACCAGTTGCGTCGTCATTGCCGCGGGATCGCAGTTTCACGGGCGACCGGAAGCGGGATTGATCCATATCCATCAGGCTGACGGCAGCGCCGCGCTGCCTGCCGAGCTTGTGATTGCGTACGAACACAACCTCAACGAAATGCTTGAGGCAACTGAAAGTGAAACGTCTCCGGCTGACATGCCCGAGGCGGATCGAATTCTTGCTGCTACCTTGATCAAACGCGATGCCTTCGCGCTGGCCAATTCCCTGGAGCGGTTTACGGGTCGAGGAATCGCTCAGACTGTCTTCGGGGTCGGCGTGATTGGCATGGCGGTCTCCAGCATCGTCATTTTGATGCTCATCAACGGATTCGCGTTTTGCGAGATGTCGGGACTGCCCGCCACCGGTTGGCTGTACCGTGTCGGCTGCCTACTGCCGGGGATCACGGGATCGCTTGGCGCGCTGTTCCTCTGGTCTGGCAAAGCGAATTTCTACCTCGCCGTGCCGACCAGCCGTTTTGGGATGGTACTGCTTCCCATCGCCTATATCGGGTTCCTCTGTTTGATGAACAACCGCCGACTCCTGGGCGCCGCCATGCCCGCGGGCGTGACCCGCCTGGTGTGGAACGTGCTGATGGGCGTCGGCGTGACGCTGGCGATCATCGGCGCGGCGATTTCAATTCTAAACGACGCGACAAAGGTCCCTGGCACGTCGATCCTTGTACGGCACATCGCCGTCGGCTTCTTTGCCGTGCTGGTCCTGGTCGGAGTGGTTGTTTCCTTCACGAGACGCATTCGTCTAAACTGAAAGAGGAACTGAGTCATGAAGCGTAGCATTGATCGCATTCTCACAACACACGTCGGCAGCCTCGCGCGGCCGGACCACCAACTGAAGTTTCTCTTTGCTAAAGAGCGAAAGGAAGATTACGATCAGGATGCGTTTCTATCTTCGACTCGACAGGCCGTTGACGACATCGTCGCCGGCCAGGTCAAAACGGGGATCGATGTCGTGTGCGACGGCGAGCAGGGCAAATCGAGCTTTCTCACGTACATCACGGAACGCCTGTCGGGGTTTTCGCCGAGCGAGGAGCAGGGGGAAGATCTGTGGGTGGATTCTCGCGAGACGATCGCCTTTCCCGAGTTCTATGATGCCCATCGCAAGGCACGCGAAGGACTGATTGCCCGGCCCGTGAAACTCACCTGCACGGGTCCCATCCATTACGTCGGGCAGGACATCCTGACGCAAGAAATCGACAATGTCAAAAGTGCGGCACAAAAGCACGGCGCGGAAGAAGTCTTTATGACGGCCGTTTCCCCGTCGGATGTGGAAGGGCAACAGACCAACGAGTTCTACGATTCTGACGAGGCTTACCTTTATGCGATCGCCGATGCCATGCGGCACGAATACAAGGCGATTGTTGACTCTGGGTTAATACTGCAAATCGACGACCCAAGGCTGCTCACATATTACATCTCGCGGCCCGACTTGTCCGTTGCGGATTGTCGCGATTGGGCCCAGTTGCGAGTCGAAGCGCTCAACCATGCCCTTCAAGGGCTGCCTTCCGACCGGGTTCGTTTTCACACTTGCTACGGAATCAATATTGGGCCTCGCGTTCATGAAATGAACCTGGCCGACATCGTTGACATCATGCTTAAGGTCGACGCGGGGGCGTACTTGTTCGAAGCCGGCAATCCGCGTCACGAACACGAATGGAAAGTTTGGGAGAACGTCAAGCTCCCCGAGGGCAAGATTATTGTGCCGGGTGTGATCTCCCACTCGACTCCACTGGTCGAACATCCCGAACTGGTTGCGCAGCGGATCCTGCGTTTTGCCAACGTTGTTGGGAAGGAGAATGTGATGGCGGGCAGCGATTGCGGATTCGCGTCGTTCGCCGCCACCGAACAGGAGATCCATCCCAGTATCGTCTGGGCGAAGTTTAAAAGTCTCTCTGAAGGAGCTAGAATCGCATCGAAGGAACTCAGGTAAGTAACATCGATAACGCTTTCGAATCAAGAATGGATAGGGAGAAACACGTGCCAGGCCAACCGATTTCACGCCGCAGTTTCTGCGCGGCAACGACCGCGTCGCTTGCTGCCGGTGTGCTCCAACAACTGCGTGCCGATGAGCCAAATGGTTTTCGGCTGAAATACATTCTCGGCTCCTGTATGTACGGCTATACGAAGCTGGAAGAGATCGTGCCCGAAGTTGCCAAAACAGGGGCGGCGGCGATCGACATCTGGCCCAAGCCGCACGGCGATCAACGCGAACAACTCGACGCGATCGGGCCAGCCGCTTTTCAAGAACTCCTCAGCATGCACAACGTCCAACTGGGCTGCATCACGCAGTACAAACTGGGCCCGTTCGGGCTGCAGAAAGAAATGCGTTTGGCTGAACAGCTAGGGTGCCATACGATGGTCACCGGCGGTAAAGGGCCGACGGGCTTGAAAGGCTCCGCATTGAAGGCGGCGGTCGGCAAGTTTGTCGAGCAGATGAAACCGCACCTGGCGGTCGCGGAAGAAACGGGTGTCACGATCGCCATCGAGAACCACGGCAACAATCTCATCGACTCCCCCGATTCATTGAAATGGCTGGTCGAACTCTGCCCGAGCGAACATCTGGGAGTTGCGCTGGCCCCGTATCATTTGGAGCAGGACTCGCAATTAATCGCGGAATTGATTCAATCGCTGGGCAACCGGATCGCGGTCTTTTACGCGTGGCAGCACGGCATGGGTTGCATGAAGAAACTGCCCAAAGAACAGGAGTTGCTGCAAATGCCTGGTCGCGGGGACCTTGATTTCGCACCGCTGGTGGCCGCACTGAAATCGATTGACTATTCGGGCTGGACCGAGATCTTCATGCACCCCGTGCCGCGCGGCGTGCCGATCCTGGAGACAACGGACGCAGTCACCGCGGAGATCAATCGAGCACGTGACTACCTGAAAACACTGCGATGAAGAATTGGCACACCGGGTGGTTGTGAGCTGGCTGGCGCGTCGCCGCTCAGAGGTTTCCATCCACGCGAGCGAGCCTGTTTCCCGAAGGAGCACCTTTTTGAAGCGAATCATGCGTCACCTTTCGAGGATCCTTATTGTCGGTCTGTTGTCGATCGCGTCCCTTCTCCCGGCCGACGAACGTTCGTGGTCCCTCGACTCCCTCCAAACACCGACGGACTTCAGTGTTCAGGGTGCCATCGGGACCGCTGTCGGCGTGCGTGGTAACAGCGTTGTGTTCGATGGCAGTTCTCTCCTGAAGGTCAACGACTCGGAACGGCTCGCGAGCCACGCAACCGGCTTTACACTGACCGCCTGGGTAAACCCTTATCGTCTAAGCGGCCGGCAGCAGATGATCGCCGCGAAGAATTGCTACTCACTGGACCAGCGTCAGTGGGGAGTGATGATTGACAAAGACAACCGCATTCGGCTGTATGTATGGCAGGGCAAGTGGGCAACGGTTCATGCAGCCGCCGTGCCGCGTCCGGGCCACTGGCATTTGATTGGCGTGGTTGTTCGCCGGGACAGCGCCGAGTTATGGGTGAATGGGAAACGCGCCGGGCAAGTGGATCTCACACAACCGGTCCCGCCGACCAACGCCGCGCTGACGTTCGGCGGCGTCGATGACAACGGCCGTATCTGGCAGAATTTTGTCGGAGCCTTGGACGAAATACGCCTTCTCGACCAGCCGCTCGACGCGGAAAAGCTGGCGGCTGCTTACAAACCGGTGACCGCGACTCACGAAGTTCCCGCGCTGCCTCGGCCCTTCACGCTGTGGACCGGACCGCCCATTCCGTCCGACGTCACAAAAATTCCCTTCGTCAATGGTATCGAGCATCGCACGATTCACCGTCCTGCGCCGGACGACTACAAATTCCTGCACGGCGCGGCGATTGTCGAACACCGGGGCGTCATGTATGCCAACTGGGCCAACAGCCCGGTGAACGAGAACGGCCCCCACGAAACGCTGCGGGGCAAGCGGTCCCGTGATGGCGGCCGCACCTGGTCGGAACTCGAAGTCATTGCCCCCGGCTTCGAAGGCAACGAACGACACAGTCACGGGGTGCTATTCGTTCATCAGGGTGAACTGTGGACAATTTGTGCGCGATTCGGCGTCGGCATACCGGGGCGTCGCTTTCCGGGTCTCCAGGCGGAGGCCTTTGTTCTGGACGAGCGGACGGACCGCTGGCAGTCACGCGGCATCGTCATGAAGAACTGCTGGCCCTACGACGAACCGGTCCGCATGGCAAACGGCAACTATATTACCGGCGGGCAGGACAAAGACGGCCTGCCCGTGGTCGCCATCAGCCGCGGCGATGATCTGACCCAATGGGATTCCGGTCTTATTCCCTACAAAGCCGGGCTCAAGCCGAGCTTTGCCGAGACAACCGTCTGGTCGGAGGAGGATCGTGTGATCGCTGTCATCCGTGGCGGTGGCGGAGTCGCCTGGGTATCAACCAGTATGGACCATGGCCGCACCTGGTCGAAAGCCGCACGGAGTAATCTGCCCATGCCGCGGGCGAAGGCGTATTTCGGAAAGCTGAGTACGGGGCAGCTGTATCTGATTTCCAACCTCGGGAATCGTGATACCCTGGTCCTCTCTGTCAGCCAACCGGGAGAGAGCACCCTGTCCTCGATGTGGCGCATTCGTCACGGCAAGTCGGAGGCGCCAAGATTTGCGGGAGCGGCCAAGAGCAAGCAATGGTCGTATCCCTACGGTTACGAACATGATGGCAAACTGTACATCGTTTATTCTATTGGCAAGGAAGAATGCGGTCTCACTACGGTGCCTGTAAAATCACTGGCGGATCATCCTGCTTATGTCAGCCTGTTCGACGGCAAGAGCTTTGACGGTTGGCAACACAGCGGCAACTGGGTCATTGAGGACGGCGCCTTGTACCGCGCGAAGAGCGGCGGACCGGTAACGTACACCAAATCACTTGTACCGGACGACTTCGAGTTGCGTTTCGAATGGAAAGTGTCCAAGGGCTGCAACTCCGGTGTCTACTATCGGCCGGCGCAGTACGAATATCAGATTCTCGACAATATCCACAGCCCGTACGGCGAGAATCCCCGCCAGGCCGCCGGCTCCCTCTTCTTCTGTATGGCTCCTTCACGAGATGCGACCAAACCATTCGGGCAGTGGAACAGTGGCCGCGTGAAATGCAAAGGCACGGTCATTGAACACTGGGTCAATGGCGAACGCGTGTTGTCGTTCGATTACACCGATCCAAAATGGGCGAAGCAAGTCGAACTGTTGAAGATCCGCGGTGCCGATCTCAATGCGCGCGGTGGCCGACTGTGGCTCCAGGATCACGGGCAGGATGTCTGGTACCGCAACCTGCGTTGGCGCAAGATTCCCGCCGACGAAGAACTGACGGCAGACCCGGATTTCGTCCCCTTGGCAGTCACAGGAAACGCACTGAAGAAAGAGCAGGATCGAGTCAAGCGGATGCTCGAAGCTCGGCAGGACAAGCAATCACCATCCCCCGACATGTAGTGGAATTCAATGAAACCTATACTGGCCGTAATGATCCTCGCAGTAACCACATCACTCAGCGCGCAGGATACGAAGTGGCCTGACCCGGTCGGCAACGACGTGCTGCCCTACGCCACTGCCGGGCTCTCTCACGGACCGCTGCTGGGTGGAATCACGGATCAGTCCGTCCAAGTCTGGCTGCGGACGCGGACGGCGACGGACTTTGCGGTCCTCTACGGCGAACGGCTACCTCTCACCAACGAGTCGGCGAAGGTCTCAGGCAAGACAACGCCCGCCAGCGACAACGCGGCCGCGGTGCTGTTGCCCGGTTTGAAAACGAATACCCGCTACTACTACGCCATCCAACTCGATGGCGTCCTGCCGGACCTGCGTTCGGAAATCTCGGACGCCTGGCCCTCTTTTAAAACACTCCCCAACAAGACGTCGTTCGTTGATGATCGCCACAATCCCGATGGCCTGTTCAATGTCACCTTTGCCATCGGCCACTGCGCGTCCCAGGACCCTGACCGGAGCGGCGGCATGTACACCAGCACGCCGGCGTATGACATGATCCGCAAACATCATGCGGACGAAGCGATGTTCGCGATTGTCAACGGCGATGTCATTTATGAAGAACGCCGCGACGGCACACTCAACGGAATTCGGGACAACTACAAGCTGTATTTTTCACGAGGACGCTCGTTCGCGTCCTTGTTCCGTAGCACGCCGGCGCTATTCACTTTCGATGACCACGAGATCGGCTGGGACATTCACGGGTGTGGTCAGATTGGTTTAGGCGACGGGCTGCATTTGATTCGCGATCTGGGACTGCGCGGCTACGAAGAATACCTGTCGTGGGCGAATTATCGCGGGCCGCAGTCCGGGCGCGTTCGGTTCGGGAAGGGCACAGTGACCGCCGGGAGCGACGTGCTGGTCGATCCGAATGCCGACTTTACGGATCTGGATCCTGCCACCGTCAGCACGATTCATTTGGGCAACTACACTCGCGGTGAGAATTTCGGCAGACGCCGCAACGCTCCGAAGAACGCGGGTGTCTATGGATTAACGCAAGTCGTCGATGCGCATCGCCTGCAGATCAATCCGCCCGCGAAGGCGGACGAGACTTTGTCCTACAGCATCGGCACGCACCACTATTACGACTGGAAGATCGCGAACTGCCACTTCTTTGCGCTCGATACGCGCGGGGAACGGTCTAACCGAAACCCGAAGGACCGCTCCGACCCCCGTCTGTTCATCCTGGGACCAGCGCAGGAGAAATGGTTTGTCGAAGGTGTGCGGAACACGGATGCCGACTTCATCTTCGTTATCAGCCCCGATCCTTGGGTGATCTACCACACGGCAGCGCACGTGGGCGGCGACGACAAGGACGATAAAGGCGATGGCTTCCCCTCGTTTTTGCATCAACGCGAGCGACTCATCAAGCTGCTCGACGCAGTAAAGAAGCCCGTGCTGATCTTCACCGGCGACGTCCACGCTTCGGCCTCGGTAAAGATCACCGACAACGTTTTCGAAATGATGTGCGGTCCACTTGGTTCCACGGGCCACCCTTTGGGAACGCTCGGTAATCCGCCCACTGGCGGAAATTGGAAGAGCATGGGCCGCGACGTCGAGCTTCGTTGGGTGACGGGGTTCCCCAACAACCTGCCCTACCAGCGCATCCGCAACACATACTATGCCGTCGTCCAGGTAAACAATGTGCTGAAGGTCGGCACGCCGAAAGGATCGGGCTATCAATGGGTCGCTTATGACCAGCCACAAGTCGTTGTCCGTTGGCACGATGGCTACACCGGCGACTTGGCCTACGCTGAATCGATCACCACACTCGATGCGAAGAGGGACCAGCCGTAATGCCAGGCCGTCGACTGAATCAGATTTCCTTGCTTTACGTCTTGGTTGCGTTTGTGCTGTTCCTCCCGGCAGCTGCGACGGCGTTTTTTGCAGAGGACCGCCCGCCGAACTTTATCATCATCCTCGCGGACGATCTGGGTTACGGCGATCTGAGTTGCTACGGGTCTGAGAAGATCAACACGCCCCACCTCGACGGTATGGCAAACGAGGGGATACGCTTCACCGACTTTTACGCCGCGGCGCCGATCTGCACGCCCACACGCGCCTCGCTCATGACCGGCTGCTACCCCTCACGGATCGGTCTGGGCACGCCGTTGCACACGCCTGATCGGATCGGCTTGAATCCGGCTGAAGTGACCATCGCCGAGCTGCTCAAATCGAAAGGCTACGCTACGGCTTGCATCGGCAAGTGGCACCTCGGGCATCAACCGCCGTTCTACCCGACGCGACACGGTTTTGAATACTTCTATGGCACACCGCTGGGGCATTGTTTCCGTACCGAAATCATGCGCAAGCGCGGCGAGTACTCGGACCTGTTTCTCCGGAACGAAGAGCCCGTACCGTTCCTGCCGGTTGAGCAACTCAGCGAAGAATTGACCGCCGACGCCATCGCGTGGATCAAGTCGAAGAAGAGCACGCCGTTTTTTCTATTTCTGTCCCACCCGATGCCCCATGGCCCCATTGCCGCGTCCGAGCGATTCCGCGGCCAGAGCAACGGCGGGCTCTACGGGGATACGGTGGAGACGATCGATTGGAGCACCGGCCAAATCCTGAACACGCTGCATGAGCTGAACCTGGAACAAGACACCATCGTCATTTTCACATCAGACAACGGCGCGGATACTGGGAACTGGGGGGTTAAAGCCGAATGGTTTGGCTCCAATGCTCCGCTGCGGGGGAAGAAGCAGCAGGCCTGGGAGGGCGGATTGCGTGTCCCCTGCATTGCCTGGGGCCCGGGCCGTATCCCATCCAAAGTCGTCACCCGCGATTTGGCGACGGTGATGGATTTTCTGCCCACCTTTTCGGCGCTGGCGGGAGCCCAATTGCCTGACGATCGCGTCATCGACGGTAAGAACATCAGCGACATCCTCTTCGGTGAACCCGACGCTCGATCACCCTATGACGCCTTCATCTACCATGCCCGCCACGGCAAACGCGCGGGGATCCGGATGGGGAAGTGGAAACTGCTGGTCGATGTCAATGCGACGACGTGGCGTCACCGCGGTATCGCTTTGTTCGACCTTTCAGCCGACCTTGGCGAATCGAACAACGTCCCGCAACAACACCCCGATGTTGTCGAACGACTTCGTCAACGACTCGATCAATTTGAACGCGAACTGGAAACGACTGCGCGGGAAGTGGGACGCGTGAAAGGATGAAAGGGATCGTCGTTGCATAGAGGTTTCTGCCTCGATTTAAACCACTGATAACGCAAAATACCTTGGCCCGTGGATCAAGTTGTTGGAGGCTGCCAGCAAGGGAACTCGCTGACACAATGGCCAGAAGAGCGAAAACGAAGCTCGTCGCGCTGTTGATCGAGACTTCTCGGTCGTATGGACGGGGACTGCTGCGCGGTGTACGGCGATATATGAACGAGCAGGGCGGCTGGTCGGTATCGATGGAACTGCGAGCACTCGATTCGAAAGTCCCGCTGTGGCTGGCGAACTGGCGCGGCGACGGCATACTCACCCGCACCGGTAGCCGCTCGATGGCCCAAGCAGTTCGGAAGACCGGTGTGCCCGCGATTGAGTTGCGTTCGCCGCGACTATGCCCGGACTTGCCGTGGGTCGGCGTCGACAACCATGCACTTGGGGAAGTGATTGCGACCCATCTGCTCGACCGGGGCTTTCGCAACTTCGCCGTGCTCGAGACCGACACGGAAATCTACTTCGACGAACGCCGGGCTAATTTCATTGAGGTGCTACAAGAGGCAGGTTTCAGCTGTCACGAATACAAACCGAGTGGCGAACCGGAACGTCCCGCCCAATGGGAAGGCAATCAGGAAGCGCTGGCCGCGTGGGTCGCTTCTCTGCCGAAACCATGTGGTGTCATGGCTTGCACCGATCAACTTGGTTTCTTCCTGCTCGACGCCTGCGCCCGCGCGGGCGTCTCGGTCCCCGAACATGTCGCGGTGGTCGGGGTCGAAAACGACGAGACGCTGTGTACGATGTCCTCGCCGCCACTGTCCAGTGTTCGCTTGAATGCCGAACAAATCGGCTATCAAGCGGCGGAATTGTTGGCCGAAATGATGGACGGCAGGAAGCCGCCCCAGCAGCCGATCTTGGTGGAGCCGCTGGGGATCGAAGTCCGCGCATCGTCGGACGTGCTGGCGATCGACGACCGCCTTGTGGCCGCGGCCATGCGGTTCGTTCGCGAGAACGCCGCGAATGGTATCTCGGTTAACGACATTCTTAAACAAGTGCCGATGTCCCGCAGCTCTCTGGAACGCCGCATGAAGGCTGCCATCGGGCGAACACCGAACGAAGAAATCACGCGCGTCCGTATCGAACAGGTTAAGCTACTGCTGCAGACAACGGAACTCGATCTGGCCGCCATCGCGCGCCGCGTGGGCTACGCCTCGCCTCAATACCTGGTGCAAATCTTCCGCCAGTCAACGGGTCAAACGCCCGGCGAATATCGGGGCGAAATACCCTGATCCCAGTAATCCACAGGATTCGGGCACTATGACATCTCTACTAAAGACAGTAAATTTGCAACAGCCTGACGGAAAACCATCATGCATTTCGCGACGGCATGCATTCAGGCAAGTTAGAATGAAGACGGACACAATTCTCTTCTGTAGCTGTTCCACTTTCTATTTCGGCAAACTGCTATGACACGCAATCGGCATCGCCCACGTGGATTTACTTTGGTCGAATTGCTGGTCGTCATCGCCGTCATTGGTATTCTGGTGGCGTTGCTGCTGCCCGCGGTGCAGGCCGCGCGCGAGGCGGCGCGGCAAACCGAGTGCAAAAACAATCTGCATCAGCTGGCGATCGCCGTACATAACTATGCCGCCGCTCACAAGCGATTTCCCATGGGTTGCGTGAACGAGCACAACCAGTGCAGGCATGGTCCAAACGGTGGAGGCCTGCGGCCAGGGCAATATACCAGCGGCCGAGCTCCCTGGTCGGTCGCGATTCTCCCGTTTCTGGAGCAGCAAGACCGCTACGACAAGTTCGATATGTCGAAGCCCTTTGTGGGACTCTACTATTCTCTATCGCCGCAGCCGCCGTACGCCAACACGCTCTATTCGAATTACGAGTTTCAGCGCGAGCCGAATCCGGCTTTTAAGTGCCCCTCCAATCCCCAGTCGACTCGGGCCAGTGCCCGGACCGATTACTCGGCCGTGGCTGGCGGCGGTACCGATGCGGACTCGCAGTGCCATGGCAGCGGTCCGATTACGGGCCGGCGGCATTTTTTCGATAATGGCGTCTTCTTTGTCAACTCGCGGATCGACTTTGCCAGTATCCTGGACGGAACCGCAAGCACGTTCATGTTGGCCGAGAATACAAACCTGCGCTACCACGAGGGCAGTGGATTCGGATGGCTGTGGGCATCGACCGCCAGGCCCGCGGACGGTGGCGGAAACTATGCCCTGATGGGCACGATGTGTTACGCCGTCGGCCCGATTAATCACTTTGATCCGACGATCGATCCGAACAGTCACGCTCAGCAGCAGCGAACGTTTGCGTCCAAACATCCCCGGGGAGTCTATGTGGCCATGGCCGATGCTTCGGTGCATTACTTGAGCGAGCACATCAATATTCATGTGTTTCGTCGCATGGCACAGCGCGCCGATGGTGTGCCGGTGGACGCACTCTAGAGGTCACTGCCACAACAGGATCTTTTCAGGGGATTGCTAATCGTGGGGCCGGAACGATACAGGCGAAGGTCGAGTTCCTGTTGCCGTGCGCGAACTACGGATCGACTGGGCCTCGTGGCCCGTGCCGCCATCTGTTTGTTGGCAACGAGCCTGGGCGGTTGCGGTGATTCCCGTGAAGTGCAGGTTCGAGGTGTCGTTCAGTTTCAGGGCCAACCCGTGCCCTACGGAACGATCTATTTCGAACCCGCCGAGGATTCGGGGCGCTGGACGCCCACTGGATACGCCCTGATTCGCGACGGAGAATTCGTTACCCAACGCGGCGACGGCTGTTATGCCGGTCGGCACATCGCGCGCATTCAGGCTTACGATGGTCAGCCGACACCGCTGGAGGAGGACCTCGCCGCCGAACGGATTCCCGGCTACGAACATCAAGAGGCCCTCGCCGTGGGCAACGCCTTGTGTGACGAGGTGGAAATCCCCGTCGATGTGGATGCCGAATCCAGCCCCTTACGTTTCGATCTGCCCGCTTCGACCGAGTGAAACTGGCAGCGTGGGACAGCTGCGACCCTACAGTGCGTTTCGCGTAAGTGCAGCGGTTTTTTTTCGCCAATTGACACGGTGATTTACAGCGCCGGAGCTCGCTTGTCTCTGTCCCAACCTCTGCACGGAAGTGGGGGTACGGAAGTGGCGCGTCCTTGTGGTGCGCTGTTCGTCTCTTGTTGGAAAATGCTGTGTCCCCGTGCCGTTCCACCCGTGGTCTAGCCGCGTCTCCGTGACGTTCTCGCTCTGCCGCCCGCGTGT
>CALBSZ010000052.1 GCA_937967665.1 uncultured Planctomycetaceae bacterium | reverse complement strand
GCCGGTTGGCGCGATGCCTGTGATCATCGAGGACGACGTGCTCGTCGGCGGAAATGGTCGAGATGCATTGCGAGGCAACGCGGGGACCGACCTGCTGGTCGGCGGCGCAGGGATAGACCGGCTGCTCGGACAGGCAGGTGACGATTTGCTGATCGGGAACGAATCGGTCTACGACCCGCCAACAGCAACGAACGATGAAACGCTTACGTGGATCATGAGTCGGTTGTCAGGCAGCCAGCCATTCTCCGAAAAACAGTCGACGATTACGCCCGCTTTGGAAGGCGAGCTGCGAAACGATAATCGGCGAGATCGGGCCATCGGAGGCGCGGGGCAAGATTGGCTGATCCAAGTCGCTGGCGTCTCGGACACGCGATTGAGGCAGATCGAACACGTTTCGGTGTTCATGGACAATGAATGGCCAGCAGCCGTGCATGCGTTGCCGAACATCACGGTAGCGATGAATTCGCGGATGACAGCCGTCGGCTTGCCGTACTATTTCACCGATGGCACCAGCACTCTCGACTACACGGTCACCAACGACAATACCGATCTCTTAACCGCGACGATCGAAGGTGGCGGCTTGCTGTTGCATTATCGACCCGGTGTCGTCGGCGCCGCCACGCTGGTCGTCCGCGCCACGGATCAGGATGGGGCGTTTGTGGAACAATCACTGGTCATTAGCCTTTCCGATTCCATCGATGATCCCATCATGACGAGCATAACCTTAGTCCACGGTGAATCGTTCGATGAAGTGGGGAGTGGTACGAATGGACTTCCCATTGCGATCGATCCTGGGATTTCAGGTATCGTGACGGGGGACTTCGGCGGCGGAGTCGTGGAGTTGGAATTCGACATCGACGGCGACGGCGATCCGGACGACGCGGTGTGGGCAAGCGTCTCGAATTCCGAATTCACGTTCGATCCGCGCGCACTCGGCCCGCTTTGGAGAAACCCCTGGGTAGAAGTAGCCCTGGATTATCGGACCGTCCATTACGACAGTTCCAACACGATCGTAACAACGGACAACTGGCGCCGTTTGGCGTTCGAACTCGCCGAGCCGCCCGACTCTTCACTTTCGCTTACTAACCTGCGTCTGGCACACGATACGGGTTTGCTGGACAACGACCTGATCTCGTCGGACCCGACGGTAAGTCTCCACGTCCGCAGCCCGAACGGCCCGTCTGCCGACACTCTCATCGAATGGGACATTGATGATGACGGTATTGCGGACAGTTCCACCATCACCAGTGCTGATGGCAATGCCGTTTGGACTCCCGTCCTGCCCCGCTTTGGCGAAGTAACCATTGCCGCCCGCGCGATCGAATGGAATGACACGTTCGCCACGTTTCTCGCTACGCCATGGCATGCGCTGACGTTTGACTTTGTCGAGAACAGTGCGCCGACAGCGAATCCTGATTCCGCTGCTACCGATGAAGATTCGGTCATTGTGGTTGCCAATGTGCTATCGAACGATATTGACGCTGACGGCGACAGCCTGCGGAGCATGGTGCCAACCAAAGTGGTACTCCTCGAAACGCAGGACTCCACTGGAAATTGGATACAAGTGCCCATTGCACCGTATGCAACCGGCGTTACCGAAGAAATCACAGATAACGGCGACGGAACTTTCTATTACGGTGCACGCGGACCATTTCCCATCGGCGACCTGGTTCTCGCCCTGGATTACGGTGACGACACAATCGGCTTTGATGCGAATAACCCACTTACGGAGAGCTTGCTCCGTACTACGGGCGCGGTGATTCCCGGCGAAAATGGTGCCATTGTGTTTGACCCGCGCGGCGCGTTTGACTATCTCGCGGAGGGTGATACCACAGAAGACTCGTTTATCTATCTGGCGGTCGATGATCATGGCCATGTCGACACGGGGACGGTTACCGTATCGATCACGGGACTCAACGACAGTCCGGTCGCCGTCGCGGACCACTACACGGTTTTCGAAGGCGAAGTCATTGAACTCGATCTGCTCGCAAACGATTTTGATGTCGACGAAGGCGACACGATTACGCTTTCCGCCATTGATGCCAGCGCTACCATCGGAACGGTAACGGCGTCGGCCAATAATGTCTTCTATGAGGCGAATAACTCGCTGATCAACCTGAGTGCCAGTGAAGTCACTGACGATACGCTTTCCTACTCCATCGTCGATTCTCTTGGAGCAACCGCAACTGTGTCCGTGACGATAACGGTTATTGGCAAGAACGACGCGCCGACAGCACTGCCGGACTCGATCCGTATTGACGAAGATACGATCGTGCCGCTGCGGTTGCTCGACAACGACAGCGACCCCAACGCTGAAGACGATCTATGGATTACCGGCTTCGACGACTCGAGCGCCCTGGGTACGATCGTAGGCGACAGCGAAGCAGGGTTCCAGTACAACCCAATCGGCCTATTCGACGACCTGGCGGCCGGTGATTCGACAACCGATTCCATTCTGTACACGATAAGCGACGGTGCGGGAGGAACTGATGTCGGAACGCTGACGGTTGTCATCGACGGAGTGAACGATCCGGTGCTTGCTGGGGACGACGAGTTCCGACTTAACGAGGATTCGTCACAAACGGTCGACGTATCGCGCAACGATCACGATATCGACGGCGATGCGCTGACATTTGTGCTCGATTCATCGGGCACGAGAGGCATCGTCACGGACAATGGAGACGGTACATTCCGTTACGATCCCAGCGCATCATTCCGATACCTTGCCGAGCACGAGACCGCATCAGATTCATTCAGCTACACGGTATTCGACGGCAATGGATCGAGTGACACAGCGATGGTCGACATCACAGTTCAGGGGCGCAATGACAACCCGGTCGCGAATGCCGACTGGCAGACGACAGACGAAGACTCAGTGACGACGTTCCGATTCTTGTCGAACGACAGCGATCCCGACTTGAGCGACTCGCTGACGTGGTTCATCGATAACGACTCCGCGGCCGGCACCGTGGTTGATCACGGAGATGGCACCATCACCTATGATCCGCTCGATGCATTTCAGTATCTGCCCGTAGGTGCAAGTGCCACAGATTCCTTCGCCTACTTCCTGTCCGACGGCAACGGCGGCACCGACACAGCAACCATAACGATCAACGTTACAGGCAATAACGACAGCCCGCAACTCGTGACGGGAGTTGGTGAAATCGATCTGGGGAACGGCAGCACTGTCACCACCATAGACGTAAGCAGCATCTTCACTGACATTGATGGGGATTTGCTCACTTTTTCCGTTTCAGGGAATGACAATACCGCCTTAGTCGCCGCGACCATGAGCCATACGATGCTTACAATCTCGGCGAACTCCGCAGCAATGAGCGGAACGGCTGGAATCACGATACGGGCCACGGACTCCCATGGCGCGTTTCGCGAACTCAACATTCCCGTCGTTGTCACAGGGAATGCCAACTACGGCGGCGACGTCTACCTCGTACCAGGCGAACCGTGGCAGGATGTTCCCGTGCTATTTGAATTCATCAGTGCCGATGCCGGCTACAAGAATGAACTTGGCTACTTTATCGTCGATGACGCTAACGGATTCATTAACGGGATCGACCCAGCGGATCCGACGACACGGGACGCGTACCTGGCTGCTGCGTTAGGACGTGGGACGCTGCTGTTCAAACACAAGACCGACCCGCTCGGCACGATCGTCGACGACACACTTCGCGGCGGAACGTACATCTCCTTCTATCTGACTCAAGACCCGGGAGACAAAGACGGGCCACACACGTTCGTGCCATTCCAAACAGTGAATTTCGATGACTATGAACACTTCCTGGGCAGCTCGTCCGCGCAGGGCCATGCACAGTACGCTGTGGAGGACTTAGATGAAGGTGGCGATGAAGACTTCAACGACATGGTGTTTTCCGTGCAGGCCGTCGTCGGTGATATAGACATCCTTACGCTTCCCGAGGGCGAGGACTTTGGCGACTATTGGGAAGAGACTCCTGGTTCCTATCTCATGGTGAACAGCGACGATGACAACAACAACGGAACCATGGATAAGGACGAGAGCGCGGTGACGCCCGGCGAGAATGACCTCGTCAAGCTGCGAATCGCCAAGGTGGTCGCCGAAACCGTTGGGGGAGAATTCTTCCTTGAGTCGAACAGTTCCAACCAGCACGTTCGCGTTAGATGCAACCGTCGAACATATCGTATTCGTTGAGGGGCTTGAGACAAGCAGTCAAGCTGCGGCGGAGGTCATCTCGCTTCGCTGGCAACGTGCCGAACCAGGCGGAGTTCGCGAATATGGTGCACTCGACCAGGTGAACATGACCGTGGGGGCTGTCGACGTTTCCGTACCAGGATCAGCAACGGACTCGAGCGGCAACCAAATCGCCACGATTCAATGGAACAACGATTGGGATCAGGCCGGCATCCATCCCAGTGGTCCAGAATTATTTCACTTACGTCGCGCCGACTATCACGCCAGGAATCCGCAGGTGCCGGACGATGAATTTGAATTGGCAACAGCTACAATAATCGGCGACAACATCGTCGGAATGTGGAGTGTTACGGTTCCCAACGGCAGCGATGGCGGAGGAATGCGCGTTTACCAACGGAACGCCAGTGGCAATCGTGAACCGGTGGTGAGCGGACGTGAATACGGTCCCGTTGTCAGTTCCCTTGCTGGTGTCGTGCTCGATTTCGAATTGGAAGGGATCGCGGTGAGCGACACGCCGTTTGACACGCCATTCAACTTCCAATTCAAGCCGATACATCCGGTAAACAGCGGTGGCAGCGTATACTTTCCTCCCATGTCGGAAACCGTTGACTTTACCGTGGTGAATGTCGATCTGCGTGTCGATTCCGTAATGCACTGGACCGAGGAGGATACGTGGGGAGGAGTGATACCAGTGAATCGTGACTTCGACGAACACAACAACAACGGTACGGTCGACGTTGCCGACAATGTAGCCGACGCAATTGCCGGACATCGAGTCGTAGAAAATGACGACGAACTCAGGTCCGACACGCTAACGATCGAGACGCCGATACCAGGAACATGGCAGTTTGCGATCCCGGACGGTATCAAAGTCTGGGACGCGCACACTTTGAACGAATATGTCAGTGGCGACGAACTGGCAATCTCATCCTCCATTGCATTAGATCTGCTGATCGAGGCCCTGGACTATAACACGGAGTTGTACGCCGCAGCGATCGATGCGATCTTCACGCCGAATGAAACGCCGTTAATGCAACCCAGCGACGACGTTCTCTTAACCGCAATCGGACTGGACCTGCAAGTCGGTGCGCTGAACGAGTCGAATCCGGTCAATGAGTTGAATGAGGAAGCTGTTTCCAGCGTCATTCAAAGTAATGACGACCATGACCGACATCGAGCGCTGGGTAATGACTACGACAGGTTTGGCTGCGAGCAGGGTTACCTGACAGACAACTACAAATGCGTCCAATTCCGGAACGGCATTGCAGAACTTTCGGTAGGTTTTGGCCGTTCGTCGAAGATCATGCGGGACGACGAAGTCGTTGATGTTCATGTGACCATTTTGGGGCCGCCAGGAATTTCTGGAGAACTCGGCCTGGAAAACAAAGGTCCCGAGAACGGGAATTGGTATTGGTATGCGACTCACGGCACAAAGGGTCGTGATACGATCGAAGTGGAGACACTGGCAACGCAATGGACGGAGCGCTTTCTGCTGGAAGGCAATCTGGAAACCAACGCCATGGAACAGAATTTCATCCAGGCCTACTTCATTCCCTCGAATATCGGCTCGTCGTCCAAATCACACTCGAAACAACTGTATGATAAGGCGCGTTATGACGTGATTGACGTCGATATTTCTGTCAACGACTTCAGCGAACTGGAAGAGGAGCAGTATCCGATGTTGATACGGCGCAATGTGGATTTCTCCAAAGGCCTGGTCGATGCGTCCGGCAGCGCCATTCCCGACTATGCCTTCGACTCCACGTCCGATTCGGCGTCCATGGACCCGCGGCATGAAGACGACTATGCACGGGCCGACATCGAGTGGGGCGGGGACATTATCACAGGAGAAATCGCGCTGACCTACCCTGATACCGTTGTCGTCTGGAATCCGGATACGGGACTGCCGATTCGCTCAGGCGTTTCGTTCACACCCGGTACGGAACCGTTCACCGTGCTGGTGGAAGGAATCGCAAATTCCACATCGCTGACTGAAATCATCGAAGTCGACGTCCTGCCGACTCCCTCCGACTACGCGGCCCCTCAACCACTCGACGACGATTCCAAGATCCAAGTCGTCGAAATCAACCTCGGCGTCGATGGCGATCGCGACGGATTTATCGAAGAAGACAACATCGCCGACAAAGAAATCCTCTTCTGGTACAACAATGACCGCGAAGGACTCTATCCGCACGATTTCAGTATCGCTGACGATGTCATTACCGATATCGATTCGGCAGAGGCCGATTCAGACGACTTCTACCTTCAGCACACCCGTGACCTTGAGGATTTTACAGCCTTCAACGTCTTGGTCGACGCGAAGCTGGTCGGGAGTGTGCTGGATGGAGATGGTGACGTGCGCTATGACCTGGACGGCGACAGCAGTGACGTGCAACTGTTCCCGTCCCAGCCGGGACAACGCCAGGATTCGCGCATGCACATCACCGACCCCGCACTCAACGCCCTTTATGCCTCGGACCGAAATATGCGTCGAGCGCTGGTCAAATCCAGTGACGCGCCCCCCGCGTTCTCTTGGCGTGCAGACATGTTGAGACGTAATCTGGCCGCTGGTGAAAACGCATTTATTGTCGAGGCGATCGGTGGTTCTGGTGAAATGTCCTTCAGCGCCGATGTGCGGTATCCGACGGGTCGCGTTGTAACGATTCATGACCGAGTTGATTTGGACCTGCGCGACATTACGGAGTTCTACGATGTTTACGAAGTCGCGGGCGAGGATGCTGACGGCAACGACTTACGTCAGTCGGTCACGCCACGCGTATTCGACACGTATTCCATGGCGTCTCAATCATCGGTATCCACCGAACCTACCTTTGACGGTCCCGACTACATGGTCCTGGTTCACGGTTGGAACATGTCCGACTTCGACAAAACCACCTTCGCCAACACGTCGTACAAGCGACTCTACTGGCAAGGCTACACCGGCAGCGTCGGCGCCTTCAACTGGCCCACGCTAGTTGATGCCGAAGGCTGGGTACCATATGTTGAGGTGGGCGATTTTGCAACGGATTTTGCAAACCTCACCTTTAAGCCTAGTGAATTCAATGCCTACCGCTCCGCAACTGCCCTGGATAGCCTGCTGAGTTCACTTGGTACGGCTCATTCGCCCGGTCACGTTCACCTCTATGCTCACAGCATGGGAAATACGGTAGTCGGCGAAGCACTGCGTCTAAGCGCCACACACACAACGACTCCCGTCGCTCGTACTTATTTGGCGGCTCAAGCCGCCGTTTCTACGCAAGCGTATGGTGATACTGCCATCGACGCATTCCCATCAAGACAGAATCACTATCGTCACTTTCCAGCTTTCGTAGCCTTGGCACCAAGAGACTATTTTTTCGCAGGAAGCAGGGGCGCTGTAACGACTTGGGTAAACCACTTCAATCCTCAAGATGCTGCGCTGAAAGCTTGGAGTGCGAACAACATTGACAAACTTATCTTTAGAGTTGATTCACCGACTTGGCCCTTCGATTACAACGTAACTCTTGGCGGTAACTTTGAACGCGTTTGGGAAGTCGGCAAGGTAAAGATTGAGTGGCCGCTACAACTTGTCGGTGCGTCAACGGGCGAGATTGGAAAGGACGCGTACGAAATACTCTCTTTCATTTCTGTTTCCGAAACTAAGGCACTCGGCGCAAAAGCAATCGTCGGAGATGGCCGATTCGGTAACGTTGATGTGCGTGGATTGGGCCTTACGGTCACGATGGCCGGCGGTCCCGGTGGTCGCGCAAACCATTCGTTTCAGTTTCATCATGACGCCTTGCATACGTACTTGTATTGGCGCGACGTTATATCCCAAACTGGTGTCGTGACAACTTATTGAGGAAACCGCCGTGTATCTCGAAGACGTTCTCCGTTTGATCTATTTGGCGGCTGGCGTCGCAGGCCCATTTCTCCCATTGGCTTTCGTCGTTTACCTGGCCATATGGCTCCGTCGCGTACGCCTCCAACGCGGGTATGGTTGGATTTGGTGCCTTGTTACGGCCTTATTTGTCAGTTGGTCAGCCTACGCAGTCTGGGATCTAGGGATGTTGGTACTTCCCTTCGGAATTGACCCCGTCGACATTGGCCTCATGTTTCCAACCTGGGCATGCACTCTGGGCACAGCACCAGTTCTCACGTTCGTGATGTTCTTCTTTCTGCCACGAGTAAATGCCCGGCCCAACAACGCGCCCTTTTCGATCCTGCCATTTCGCACCGGACTGATCACCGTTTTTCTAGGAGTTCTCATTTTTACGCTAATCCGCATTTCTTTCGTGAGACTAATGTTGTACCTCGGTGGGTTTCCGACCAATTTTCTAGGACATCCGGTTCAGTAACTTCGACAACGGCCGCAGCATGAGAGAACGAGACAGGTTCCTTTAAAGACGCCTATTATCGAACCTGCCCCTATTACATTCACAGTATTGGCAAGACGTAGTATCGCAAACTGAAATCGCGAAAGCGTATAGAGTGGATAATATGAACTCAGATGCCGTATGGGAAATTGCCTTTCCAATTGTCTGCGTAATTGGTCCACTGGCACCGATCATATGTGTTGCATTTCTCGTCATTTGGTTACGCAACGTGCGGAAGGAAATCGGCTACGGCAGAATTTGGTGTGGCCTGGCAGCGGTCTTCTTACTCTGGACTATCTACGCGTTCTGGGATCTCATCATGCTGCTGTTGAATGCTGGACTTGGCGCCATTGCAGTTCTGGTATTCGTCTGGGCCTGGACCGCGACAAATGCGGCAGCACCGCTACTGACTGTCGCGATTTGCTTTTTTCCGCCGCGCAAAACTGCAAGCCAGCATCGATCAACGTTTGCGATACGCCCGTTCTCTAAAGGTCTCGTTGTAATACTTGTGGGAATGCAATTCCTGATTGTGACACGCATCGCTCTCATCACGATCATCTTACAACGCTACACAAGTACACCCATAAACATTTTTGGACATCCCCCATACGGATTCTGAGGGCAACACGAGAGAGCGACCAGTAATCGACACGCACGGGCTTCACACTGTTTTTTCAACACTTCCATTTTCAAACGCTCGCGACGGAGGATTCATAATGACTTCACCAACGACCCTGAACAGTCCGGACACAGAACATGAGACCGAAGCAGCAACAGGCGCGAACCGCGCGCCGAGGCAGTTTAGCATTTGGGTGATGATGAATGCGATGTTTGTGGTTGCTATTTTGTGTTGTGTCTTCTTTGCACTACCGACTTTGATGAGCGTTTTGGTGCTGTCTATCACCACGCTGCTCGTGATGCCGGTGATTGTGGCGTTGTTGGTCTACGGTAGTGGGCGGGCGCGGGCCTTTGCCGTGGGCGCATCGCCGCCGCTGGGCATCTTGTTTTTCTCGATTACCGGATTGGTCGGACGCGACGTTTTCGTCTACAACATGGGAGGGGATGGCCTGCAAGCGAAGATCACCTTCGCCGTCACGCTGTTTGTCATCACGGCATCGGGCTTCCTCGGGCAGGCTGTTCGCGCGAAGTGCCTGCGCGGTGCGGCGAAATAGCACGACGAGTTACCCGCCAGCAAAAACAGACAGGGCTGCTGGCACCGGTACAAGTAAGGTTATGCCACCGAGCACACAGAGGACTCAGAGAACTTTCGCCACAGAAACAGTCCTCTGCGATCTCTGTGGCTTCAATCAACAGCAGCCGAATGGCGAACGCCTCGTGGCATTCGGTGTTCCGCGGAAACAGGTTGTTGACGCGCCAAAGACGAATGAAACCACAACTACGTTTCTCAAGAAGGGAACGAGAATAACG
>CALBSZ010000051.1 GCA_937967665.1 uncultured Planctomycetaceae bacterium | reverse complement strand
GTCGTCCCCGGTCACTTTCACCGAAACGGGGGCCGTATCGGCGGCGAGTAGCCCAACGGACAGGTGGACAAAGGTTTGATCGGCCGCTGGGTCATCGCCGCTGCCATTACCAACGTACAGGAAGATGGACTCACCGGTCGCCAGGTCGGGAAGGGCGATGGTGGCCGGGCCGGTAGTGGTTCCGTCGACGGCGCCTGACGTAACCACTGCCCCGGCGCTCGTCAGAATGGTGAAATCGATGCCATCACCGCCCGCTGCCGGGTTCTCAATTTCATAGTCCAGTCGAAGCCCGCTCAGCGCCTGGCTGGCCCGGAACTCGATGACGCTGTATTCCGGTCCGAAGGCAGTTTGTCCGGGGTGCAAGGCGAGTGTGCCGGCGGGCGGAGTGGTAATGCCGTCAAACAACCCGTCCGCGGAAATGATCGGAGCACTCCCGCAGCAACCGGGATCCCCAAACAACGTTCCGGTACCCGTATAGCCGTTGCCCCCTTCCAGGCCCGCCGAGCCAAACGTCAGCAACGTCAATCCGGCGCTGGGATCCGTATCGTTATCGCTCAAATAGTGCCACGATCCGACCGCGCCCGCAGCGTTAATATCAACATCGTCGCTGCTCTGTCCTGTTGTCCCCGGCAAGTAGTCCCCGGCCAGGTTGGCGATCTCCTGGACGCCGGTGATGTATTTGGCGTTCAGGTAATCGCTTATCGCCGACAATTCTTCCGGCGACAGGACTCGGTCATAAACCAGGATCTCGGCGATCTTCCCGTTGAATCGTTCGGCGTCGTTCGACACTTTGGCGCCGACACGCGTGCCGTTGGCGCCGATATTCAGGTTGGCCTTGCCGCCCATGTCGCGCGAGAAATTCGTGCCGTTGTGAATGATATTCAGATTCGGCGTTGCGGCGTTGTCCATCGTCAGTAGCGACGTGTTCCAGGTAGCGGTGGCGTACGGGACGAGGTCGTGAGCGTCGTTATTCTGGCCATTGAATCCGTAGCGCGTGCCAATCAGCAAGACCGACGCGCGCTGGTTTGCTCCCTGCCCCTGTTCGTAGACGGCGCCGTTTTGAGTTGCATCGGCGTTCCAGACGGTAATGTAGGTATAGTCGTCGTCGCCTGCCGCCAGGACACCATTGGGACCGACCAGGAAGTCATCTTCCAGGTCGATGACGTTCGCGCCGCTGGGGGAGGTGACGGTTCCAGTGGTGGGCCGGTTTGCGGAATTCCCTTGTGTGAACAGGTGATTGTTCCCGCTCTTATCGCGCCACGCCGCCACACCATCGCCCGGCTCGGCCGGATCCGTGGCCGCCTCGTCTTCAAACAGCGTCAAAGCATCGCTCGCATCCAGCCAGAGTGCCAGTCCGTTGGTCACAGCAAGGTCTTCGGCGATGGTGTAAGTGAAAGTGTCCGTCGTCATTTCCCCGTTGCCCAGAGACTGCAAGGCCAACGCGCCAGTCGGATCGTAGGAAAAACTACCGTCCGCATTCAGCGTCACGGCAGCGCCACTCGCGCTGTTCGTGTCATAAGAAACGATTCCGGCTTCGTCGGCAGCGTCGTTCGCCAGCACGTCGCTCGGCCCGTCTGGAATCGTCAGCGTCTGGTCCTCGCTGATCGGATTGGTCGTCGTGTAGTCGTCATCGACTGCATGTCTCAGGGCCTCGTCCACTCCGGTGACTCTTACCGACACCGTAGCGGTATCCGCGGTGGCCAATCCGATCGACAGATGGGCGAAAGTCTGGTCGGCGCTGAAATCATCACCGCCGCCGTTGCCGACGTACAGGAACACCGAATCGTCTGCTGCCATGTCGGGCAACGCAACCCGAGTCAGCCCGGTTGTCGTTCCATCTACCGCTCCGGAAGCCACCACGGTGCCGCTACTGGTCAGGATCACAAAATCAATCCCGTCGCCATTTACCGAGGGATTCTCAACCTCGTAATCCAGACGGAGTCCGCTGAGCGCCTGGCTGGCCCGGAATTCCATCACGGCATATTCCGGCGGACCGGGTGGCGACGCGGTATTGGCGGCCGGATGCAACGCCAGGCTGCCGGCGGGGGGCGCCGTCACGCCATCAAACAACCCATCCGCCGAGACGATCGGGAAATCGCCGCAACAACCGTGGAAGGCGGTACCCGTATAGCCGTTGCCTCCTTCCAGGCCCGCCGAGCCAAACGTCAGCAGTGTCAATCCGCCGCTGGGATCCGTATCGTTGTCGCTCAAGTAGTGCCACGAGCCGACCGCGCCCGAAGCGTTGATCTCAACGTCGTCACTAGTCTGTCCTGTCGTCCCAGTCAAATAGTCCCCGGCCAGGTTGGCGATCTCGGTAACGCCGGTGATGTATTTGGCGTTCAGGTAGTCGCCAACCGCCGCCAATTCTTCCGGGGAGAGGACTCGATCGTACACCAGGATCTCGGCAATCTTCCCGTTGAATCGTTCGGCGTCGTTGGACACCTTGGCGCCCACGCGCGTCCCGTTGGCGCCGATATTCAGGTTGGCCTTGCCACTCATATCGCGCGAGAAATTCGTACCGTTGTGAATGATATTCAGATTCGGTGCCGCGGCGTTGTCCATGGTCAGTAGTGACGTATTCCAGGTGGCGGTGGCGTACGGGACCAGGTCGTGCGCATCGTTGTTTTGACCGTTGAATCCGTAGCTGGAACCAATCAGCAGGACAGACGAACGCTGGTTGGTACCCTGCCCCTGTTCGTAGACAGCGCCGTTTTGAGTTGCATCGGCATTCCAGACGGTAATGTAGGTGTAGTCGTCGTCGCTTGCCGCCAGGACACCATTGGGACCGACCAGGAAGTCATCTTCCAGGTCGATGACGTTCGCGCCGCTGGGGGAGGTGACGGTTCCAGTGGTGGGCCGGTTTGCGGAATTCCCTTGTGTGAACAGGTGATTGTTCCCGCTCTTGTCGCGCCATGCCGCCACACCATCGCCAGGTTCCGCCGGATCGGTTGCCGCCACATCTTCGAAAAGTGTCGTGGCATCACTGGCATCCAGCCACAAGGACAGGCCGCTAGTGACAGCCAGGTTTTCGGCGACGCTATAGGTAAACGTGTCCGTTAGCGACTCGCCGGCGCTGAGCGACTGCAACGCCAGCGCCGCGGTCGGATCATAGGTAAAGCTGCCGTTACCGTTCAGCGTGACCGCCGCGCCCTTGGTACTCGTATTATCGTAACCGGCAATGCTGATTTCTGATGGTGAATCGTTGGCTAGCACATCGGTCGCGCCGTCGTTAATCGTCAATATCTGGTCTTCGGTGGTCGGGTTGGTCGCGGTGTAATCGTCGTTCGCTGCCTCGCGGAACTACTCGTCCACGCCGGTGACTGTCACCGACACCGTCGCCGCATCCGTGTCGCTGCCGGTGACATACGTGGCACTCAAATAGTTGCCGACGGAGGTAAGTTCCGCTGGCGTCAAGACGCGGTCGTACACCAGGATTTCCGCAATCTTGCCGTCGAATCGTTCGGCGTTGTTCGACACTTTGGCCCCGACACGCGTGCCGTTCGTGCCGACGCTAAGGTTCGCTTTCCCTGCCATGTCCCGCGAAAAATTCGTGCCATTGTGCACGATGTTGAGATTTGGCGAGGCCGGGTTGTCGATCGTCAACATGGAAACATTCCAGGTACCGCTGGAGTACGGAACCAGGTCGTGCGCATCATTGCTTTGGCCGTTGAAGCCGTAGTTGGCATTGACCAGCAACACAGACGACCGCTGGTTCGCTCCCTGTCCTTGCTCGTAAACCGCTCCGACATGATTCGTATCGGCATTCCAAACGGTGACATACGTGTAGTCGTCGTCGTTGGCTGCCAGGATGCCGGCAGGACCGACCAGGTAGTCGTTGCTGAGGTCGAGGACGTTGGCACCTGTGGACGAGGCAGCGATTCCCGTGATGGGTCGATCGGCGGACGTGGGCTGGGTGAACAGATGATTGTTGCCACTCTTGTCTTTCCACGCCGCGATCCCGTCACCAGACTCCGCGAGATCCGTGCCCGCCTCGTCTTCGAACAATGTGGCGGCATCACTGGCGTCCAGCCACAGAGCCAGCCCACTGGTCACATCCAGCGTGTTGTCCGTGATCGTATAGCTGAATGTATCCGTTACCATGTCGCCACTCCGCAGCGACTGCAATGCCAGGGCCTCGGTCGGATCGTAGCTGAAGCTGCCGTCGGCATTCACCGTCACCGCAGCACCGTTCGCGCTCGCGCTGTCGTAAGCGACGACATGAACATTGCTCGGCGTATCATTGGCGAGCAGGTCTGTGGGGCCGTCGCTAATGGTCAGCACCTGGTCCTCCGTGATCGGATCACTCGCCGTGTAATCATCGTTCGTGGCGACGGGCGCCAACAGCCGGCGGTCTTCAAGCCGTTCGGAAAACAGCCGAAAAGAATCGGATCGATTGCGACGACGCCTACGTACCCGCTGCCTGCTCATAATTTGACTCCCTGGAGCATTGCCGACGAATCAGCCACGCGGGCGAATCCATCGCTCGTCTTCTGTCAAAGGGACCCGATTGCAAACCCCGATTGGCAGTATCACTCATAAAGAATCTATTGATCGTAAAACCTGCGGCGCGGCAATGCAACAAAATTAGCGCAGAAACGGCGATTTATTTCTTAAGCACGGAATCGTGGTTCGCCAGGGCGCCGTCCCGGTGCGCGCAGTAAGTGATTGGTGGGCCAGCGCAAACGAATCACGCTTGTTTTCACACGCTGTCTGCTCACGAGAGTTGTTCGCGAATGCAGAACCACCAGTTTTCGCTCGTTGCTCAACCCCTATATTCACCCTACAACCATGAATCATCCGGGCTAGTCGCGTATGGGCCACGTGCGGAACTGTGGTTTCGGCCCGGCGGGTTGGCCGTCAAGTTGACGTCGGAGCCATGCGAGGCCATCAAGATTGTCTTGCAGCCGCAACGCGACATCGTCTTGCGTGTGGCCAATGATTCCAACAGGGCCGCGGTAGCCCGATTCACGAATCAACCTCAACAAAGCAAGATCGAATTCGCCCGCGCCCAAGGGCAAGATCTTGCGTCCGCGCTTGTCGCCATCGCGGGTCATGCCATTCAGATTCAGACATAGCAAGTACGGTTTGACGAGTGCCAGTACGTGCGCGAAATCATCGATGCGATGGTGCGCGTGATGCTGGTTATAGACGATCCCCACATGGTCGACATGATGTTGGTCCCTCAGCAACTTGCAGACGGCCACCAGGTTCTCCGGTTCACCACCCCAGCCCCCGTGATTGTAGAGTCCCAGCTTACAGCCCATTTTGCGAGTTCGTTCGACCAGCGGCAACAATTTCACCACCACGGACCGCACGCGTTCTTCGTTGGATTCACCTGTCGGCGCGGCAAGCATGGTCCAGATCTGCGGATGCAGTTCGTGCTTTTCGAACAGTCGAAAGGCCTCTTCGTGGACTCCCCAAAAAGCGAAGTACTTCAGACCATGCTTCTGATAGGCCAGGATTTCCTCTTCGAACGTCGGAACATGTCGTGCGCGCCAGTCGTAGGCGACCTGCTGGAATCCCAGCCGCGCGCACATCGCAGCGCGCGCTTCTGGTCCTCGTTTCTTGCCGTCGAACGGGACGATGCACCAGGCCACCAGGTTTTCGGGCGCGAAGACGTTCGGTTTTGTTTCCGGCTGGTCGTCACTAAGTACCACATGAGGCACCAGCAGAAGTGTTACCACCAGCGTGGCTCGCGTCGACTTGACCATTTTCGTTTCCGTCCAAGTGCGTTCGCAGGTTTTCTTTGCGGATGACAACATGATCAGCGCCCTGTCGAGAGTCATCTCACCGAGTGCATTGAAACATATGCGCTCCCGCCAGGCAAGCAAGGTCGATCGCCGCGAAAGTTTAGCTAGGCGCGGTGATCCAGCAAGCTTGCAAGGCACAGAGCTGACGCTGAATTCCACGCGGCACGGCAGCACAGGTGACTTTACCGCTACCGGCGGTAGATTCGACAAGTCAGCCTCTTTGACGCCATCCTGGGCGGCGTCTATATTGACCGTGTCGCGGGCATGTCCAGACGTCGTGAAGATATGACTTGGTCCCGGCAGTTGCGTGATCCCGAGCGAGTTGCCCGCCGTGTGAGCAGAATTGGTTTCAACCGAAGCTGGATCCTGCGTTCCATTGTCGGAAACCAGGAGCGATCATGCCTTTCCGCGGCAGCTCGCGCAACACCACCACAGAGGAGTTTTCATGTTTGTCATTGGCTTTGTTGGAGGGTTGTTGGTCTATCTGGTCGTACGCGTGCTGATCGGCTGCCTTTATACGGTTCGCCCGGACCAGCGTGCCGTGATGACAAGTTTCGGTGCGGTACAAAAACTACGAGAGAAAGAGCCGCCACCACCGCTTTCAGGTGACGAACGCGATCGCTACGAATACCCTCAGGTGCGCGTAGTGGGGCCAGGTGGTCCCTATTTCAAGCTGCCGTGGCAGGAAGTGCACAAAGTGAGCGTCGCCACACAGGCGGTCGACTTGTCATGGGATCCTTCGAAAGCACAGGACACGATCGAAGCCGTTACCAAAGACAATCTAACCACCGGCGTGAACGGTCAGATTCGCTATCGCGTCAGCGAGAACAACCTGTACCCGTATCTATTCGGCGTGGCCAGTCCGCTGGAACATGTCATGGGCTATTTCGTGTCCGTACTGCGCGAGCGGATTGCCAACTTCGTCGATCCGAAAGGGGTGAGCTTGTTGGCTGAGGGCGAGATTGCTGCTCCGGAAGGTTCCGCGGCCCAGGAAACGGCCGTGGAACTTTCCGAAGGCGTTTCGATCAATGATCTGCGAAAGAACTTGCCGCTCTTGAACCAATACATGGAGGAACAATGCCGTTCGACGACGGGGCGCTACGGCATTGAACTGGACGCGGCATTGATCACTGAAATCGATCCGCCCCGGGAAGTTGACCGCGCGCTCTCGGCCATCAACAGCACGCGGAATCAGGTAGCTGCGGACATCAGTACGGCGCGCGCGGATGCGGAGCAGCAAATCACGATGAGCGCCCGGGCAGTGGAAATCGCCACGAACAACGCGCAGGCCGAGGTGGCCCCGCTTCGCGAATTGGCCAGTACTTTGGCGGCGATCAAGGCCGAAGGAGGGTCGCGTTGCCTGCAAGCCTATCTCCGCAACTTGCGAGTGCCTTTGTACCGGCGAGCCGGCCGCGTGGTGCGGGCGGAAGCGATCACTGGCCAGAACGGAGGAACGAACTGATGTTTCTGATTCCCGGATTTATTGCTGGCCTGCTGGCCATTCCGATCTTGCTCGCATTCGCCCGTTTTTTTGGGCTGTACACCTGCGTTCGCGAATGCGAAACCCAGGTTTTCACTCTGTTCGGCAAAGTCATCGGCACTATTGATACACCCGGACTGCAGTTCCCGCTGGGATACTTCGGTCCGAAAGCACTATTGATGCCGTTCTTTGGGAAACGCTACGTGGTCAGTACGGCGCTCCGCCAACACTATTTGCGCAGTCAGATGGTGAATTCCGAGGAAGGAACGCCGATGGGCGTCGGCATCTGGTACGAAATGCAAGTAAAGGATCCCGTCTCGTACCTGTTTACCAATGCGAACCCTGACGGGTCGCTGCAGGCCAACGTCACGAGTTCCACGATTTCGACGTTGAGCAACCTGGAGATGGAAAAAATGCTCGAGGACCGGCACAGTTTGAGCCGCACGGTCCGGCAGACAGTCTCGCCACTTTCCGAGAAGTGGGGCTATCGGTTGGGCAGCGTCTATATTCGCAAGGTGGAATTCACGGATGCCCGCATGGTACAGAACATTACGGAGAAAGTCGTCAAACGCCTCGTGCAGGTGACCAGCGCGATGAAGCAGGACGGTGAAAACCGCGTCGGCCTGATCAAGAGCGAAACGGCCTTTAAGGTTTCGCAGAAGATGGCGGAAGCGTCCGCGGCGCGTCCCAGCATCGTCGGGAATGCTTTGAATGAAATCGCCAGGCAGGATTCCGAAATACTCGAAACCGTGCTGGACGTAATGGAAGTTGACAGCCTGCTGAATTCACCCGCCACAATCGATATCGTACCGAACTCCAGCAACCTGCTTGTGCAACTTGGCACGAACTCTCAGCCGGCCCGCCAGCACGAAGTGGTAACCGCCAGCACCGTGGTGGAACCCTGATGCCCGCAGCGTTTCTTGGAGACGTCCGACCCAGGCGGCACGATCATGCGTCTTCTCCTTGTAGTAGCGTTTGGGAAAGCGTCGGGTTTCGCAGGTGGAACGATTGTCGCCGCGGCTTCATCATTAGCCAGATATCAATAGCAGAAACAAACAGGTTTCAGTACAAGGTTCACCGCATGGATCAATTCGATCGCGAGCGATTCGCGTCGGTCTATCGTACGCTTGCCGAAATCCTCGAGCGGGAGCGACACGTCGACCGCATGGAAGACCACCTCTCATTCGTGCTCGGCGATTTGGCACGCCGCGTCTTCGTGGGCGCCAAGTTCCTGCCGCCCGATGACCTGCTGGAAGAGGTTGCCGAGTTATTGCGCAGCGGCAAGCCGGAGCAGCTTCAGCAGATGGGGAATCGACTGCGCGAACACGCCCAGCACCTCGACGACGTCACCGACTCACCCATCTAGAGTTAACCATTACGCACATTGACTGCTCACCAGCAATCGTTGCGGAAATCAGCGTCCGTCGGACTAAAATCTCTCGAATCCGTCACGCCGTTTTCGACGAAAACTCACGGCTTCTTCACTTCCACCGGCTACGCTGCCGGTTTGCAGTGGCCAGCGAGTATCTCGGAATCCGGCGACAATGCAGCGGCTCACCTATCCCAGAACGCTTTCCGTGCCTCTCGCACCGAACGCGCGGGACCAGATCCTCGAATTCTACCGGGCGGCACCTCGTCGTTGGCAGGCCGATCTCGACGCGTGCGCTCCGTTCCAGTTGAAGTTGTACCGCGGAAACTGGGGAGTTTCGAAATGGTCCCAGTGGCTGGGACGATTTGGATTGGAAAAGTATGTCCGCAAGCGGCAGGCACTGGCGCCATCTTTTGACGGCGCGAAAAGCCTGTTCGATAGCTGGCCAGCCGAACTGACCATCGCGCTGAAACCAAAGACGGAGGAATTCGAGTTGTCACTGGTTTACGAGGTTACCATGATCGGGGGCAATCACGTCATGTCACGCACCGAAAAGAAGAAGTACAAGGACGGCATCGAGAATGACGTCGCGGAATTGCGCGAGTACCTCCAGCCGGCGAAGTCTCGCGATTAGACTGTGGTTGGAAACCGCGGGCGGAGCGACGGAACCGCGTTTACAATGCAGAAACCGCGGGCGGAGCCACGGAACGACGACGCGGTACTACGATGTGGAAGTGCCGGCCGTTACTGACTGGGCGACTTACGAACCGCCGTCAAACGAAGCTCGTTCTAATTCGGCAATCCGAGAAGGGTATCGAATGCGGTCCCATAGGTTCGCGCGGCGCAAGTTCGGGTCGCTGTTCTCGACCAGATGCGTCTTCCCACGTCGCGTTTGAAGCAGTAGCCGGCCGCTGGCCAAGACCTGGCCGACAACCCAGAATTTCTCTACGACGTAAGTGTAATAGTCACCCTTTTTTGTGGCGTGTACCTGCTGGGCACGGGGACCGGGATGCGTGGTGTGTTTTTGCTTTCGATAGACCACCACATCTCCCGGCTTGAAACGCGGATTTGACATGAACAACTCCCCCACCTTTCAACAGCGTCCTGCTCTCCTCCGTCCCGCCAGCGACGGCGAAAACGGATCCATAAATCCTAGATTACCTAATCCTATTATTCCTATCGGAAAGCAAAACGTCTACCCTTTTTTATTTTCCGTCGCCGCAATAAAGATTTGATCGCTTGCCGACCAACGCGCGTCCCTCATCTCCGCAGCTTGCAACCGAACGACACCGAACGACACCGACCGGCAACCGCGGTACAGCGCGCCGTCCGTCGCAGAGAAAAGCCAACTCCACTTATAAAGCTAGCACACACGGCTGCTTCGTGCTTTGTCGACAGCAGAGGATTCTGCGATTTTCTTTTTGCGGCTCCAATCGCGAAAAAAGCCCTGGCGCAGAACCAGGGCTTTTCGGAGCGACACGAACCACACGATGGACGGCTTCGTCAGCGCGGGACAACTTACTTCGAAACGAGTTCCTTTTCGATCATTTTGACCAGTCCGGGGTCATCCGGGCGAGTTCGCGGGCTGAATCGAGCGACCACTTCGCCCTGGCGATTCAACAGAAACTTCTCGAAGTTCCAGCCGATCTTGCCGGCGCCGACGGGCTTGGTATCGAGTTGGGTGAGGTACTTGTAAAGTTCGCAAGCCCCGTCGCCATTGACTTCGACCTTATTGAACAGGTCGAACTTGACGCCGTAGTTGGTGGAACAGAACTCGCGGATCTCCTCGGCGGTTCCCGGTTCCTGCTTGCCGAACTGGTTGCAGGGAAAGCCGAGAATTGCCAGGCCCTTATCGGCATACTTGGCATGCAGCGCTTGCAGTTGTTCGTATTGCGGCGTCAAACCACACTCGCTGGCAACGTTGACAATCAGGACAACCTTGCCTTGATACTCGCTCAGCTTGACGTCCTTCCCGGCCAGGGATTTCATTTTGAAGTTCAATGCAGCAGGCACGTTCTCTCCTTTCTTCTCGGCGACGGCCAGGTTGGTAACCAGAACGCAACAGGCTCCCCAAAGGGCGCACGATAGTAAATGTCGATACATGTGGACCTCCCTTTATTGTGTTGATCACACTCGGTTGCTAAAAAACAATCTGCCTTAGTTTGACGTCTGACATGGCCGCCGTCAATTCACCGGCGACTTCGCTTGCAAACCCAAGTGGACACTTGGTAACGCTATTTCATTCAAGTTCTTTTCGAGGGTTTCCTGCCACGAGCCGATGGACGTTTCCAGCCCGTCCGTGGGACCTTGCAGGCGGTGGGCGGGCTCGTACTTCCACAATGCCGCGCTACCGCGCAAGCGGAATTCCGGCGTGCCGAGGGTTTTCGCGAGCCGGTGCTCGTCTTCCGCGAACACGGCATCCACGAAGGGCTGATTCAAGAAGGCGCGGCTTTGCAGTAGCAGGGCGGGAGGAGGAACGGGAAGGGAAAGGTCGAGCAGTTGCAAGGCGGTGCGAAACGTGGTGGCTCCGTCGCGGGCGATCGCCAGGTCCGCGCCGTCCACTTGCCCGCTGCGATCGTAGTCGTAACGGCTTTCAACACCCGCCGCGCCGGCATGGTCGCGTGCCCCGGCAAAATCAAACGCGTTGACTTCGGCATTCCCGCCCGCAGCGGCCGATTCGCCGACGGCGTTACCGAAATAGAAGAGATCCGGTACGGCGAGTCCAGTCGCCTCGTTGGCCGGAATCGAAACGCGCAACCATTGGTTCGCAATGGCTCCCGCTTCCCAGACAAGCGACACGCGGTCGGAGCCGCGCTGGCCCGCGCCCGTGCGTACAGTCAGTTCCATCGGCCGCGGTGCGTCGGTCCAGGTGGTTCCGTCGCGGCCCACGTGGAAGGCGAAATAGTTGTCCACGTTGGCGAGCGTCAGGTTCGCGCGGTCGGCCAGATTCGCGAAATCGACGATCAAACCATTCAGTCCGCGGTGATAGCTGCTGTAATTCGCAGGCGAAGCGATTTGGCCGGGGAACAGAGCAGATTTGTCGACGGCGATCGCCGCGTCGTCGCCGGGACTCGCGCCGGCGTCGCCGTCGTAGACGGAATGGTTGTAGAAGATCTGGCGATTTGCGACGAACGCCGCTGTCCGCACGGTTCCCGGAGTCGGCTCGGCGCCATACCAGCTTCGCGGATCGCTGCCGAAGGCCGTCGCGGCAAGGCGTGTCAAAGAACGGCCCGCGCCGTCGGGATCAACCGGCCAGGGCGTCTGGCTTCGATAGTCGACGACATCGACGTCGATATACGGCACGACGGGCGGTGAACCCGGGTTTGGGCGATCGGGACGTTGCAAAGCGAGCCGCTCGCCGGAATTCGCCAGACTTCCGGGATAAGGTCCGAAGACCTGCACGTGAGATTCGATCCCGTAAGCCGCGCGAAACGACTGCGGATCGATCGAGACGACCAGCGCCACTTCACCAGCCGCCAGCACAGCATCTGGCGGAAAGAAGAACCCGACGCCGTCCAGTTTCCAGCCATTGCCGTGAACGGCATCGTACAGGGGCACCGATTCTCCGGTTGTATTCTGGAGTTCGGTGAATTCGTCGAGATAGTTCTCGGACGGGTTGGCCCGATCGGGATGGTAGTGCACTTCCGTGATAACGACGCCGCCGACCAGGAACGAGTTATTAGTGGCTCCCAATGTCGTTCCCGGGATGCCCTCCTGAGCCGTGGCATGCACTTTCCCGATGGAATCGACGTGACGGATAAAGGAAACGCCGTTGGCTGCCGCTCCGAATTCGAAGTGATCCATGAAATGCGTCGCCCGCTGGCCATCGCCGACGGTCAGCCAAACGTCGTCCCCGAGAGAACTCAGGGCAAAATCATTTGGGTCGACGCCGCCGCCGCTGTTGAACTCATCTTCGTCAAACACGGCGATGCCGCCGGCGGGTAGAATCGTACTGGCCGGGATACGAAACTTTTCGAAAGCGCGATGATTGGCATTCGAATCACTGAGGTAATAGTTCGTGATCTCCAACGGTCCACCGCTGACATTCCGCAGTTCGATCGCGTCGACTTGCGGTAAATCGGTATGCGAGAGCACTTCGTTGATCACGATCCCCGTCCTGGCAGGGTCACCCGCCGCGCCCGGCGAACCGCTGATCTCGCTGCTCGGTCGCCAGTTCGCCGCCGCGGCAGGGTTTCCCGCGGTATCGATGATTTGCAGGGAACTGCCGTTGCCGTCCGCCCGCGTCGGCCAGCCGCCTTCTTCACTGGTGCCGTACGTGAATTGAACGATTGTCGAGTTCGTGGCGTCTTCCAGCTTCAGTGTCTCGCCACCGTTGTTCAACCCGCTGCCGTTGGCAAAGCTGCCTGCAATGATCCCGTTGAGAGCCGGGCCGTAGCGGCTTTCCAATGCCGCCGGGTTCCGCGCGACCAGCACGCGTGCTCCCGGTGCCAAACTGGTCACAGCCGACCCGGTGAACGCAAAGCTCACACCCGCCGTCAAACGCACTCCGTTCAAATCCAAAGTTTCCGTCGCTGACGTATTGGCCAACTCGATGTATTCGAAATCTTCGTTGTCGCTGAATCCGGCAGCGGATTCGGCGGCCGTCGGCGGCAGAGGGTTGTACATGACCTCGGTGATCCGCAGGAATTGCTGCGCGGGTGAGGGGTCGCCGGCGTAGGTCATGCTGGTGTGCTGCACGCCATTCGCATCCAGCAGCCGAATCGTCTCGCCGAAGTTCGACAAGTGACCGGAGTAATTGCCTTGGACGAACAACCCTTGACCGCCCGTCGGGCCACTCGCCCGCGCCCGGAAAGCGATGACATTGGGCGAGACGTAGAGTACTCCGTTTCCGGGAATGACCGTACCGGCCTGGAAGGTCATCTCAACCGCGTCGGTCAGCCGCCAGCCTGAGATGTCGACGGCCGCCGCGCCATGATTAACGATCTGAATGTATTCCTCGTCCTGATTGCCGCTGGCGGGATTGACCTCAATGGCACCAATCGCGAGATCCACCGCAGCCTGGGACGGCGGCACGAGCGGGTCGGCTTCCAGGTAGGCCCGGCGCGTGGGCAGCGTGGTGTTGAGGATCGCGTTCACGCCGGCCTCGATGTCCCCGGCGCCCCAGACCGCGTTGTCGGCGTCGGCTTCGTCCTTGATCCGGTCATGGAACGACGCAATGAGGTTTTCGAAATACCCGGTACCGGCGTCCAAGTACTGATCCATCAGCGTCCGCAGTCGACGCAAGTACATTTCGCGTGTCACGGGATTGTCCAGGATGGCGTCGTGGACGTAGTTGAACCAGCTTGAGCAACAAGGCTCCTGCACGTGTTCGGTGTCGCCGAACAAGACGTTCGCCCAGGGATCATTGCTGAGCTTCACTCCCACGGCAAAGGGCTGGTCCATGTCCCACGGGAAGCGATGCCATTCCTTGGTTTCCGGATCCAGGTACATATAGTAATTCTTGATCAGCCGGTCGTGGTTCGGCATGATTGTCTGCGCCGCCATGATGTTGACGATCTGCGCGACGTCCAGATGGTCCCAGACATACAGGAACCGGTCACCGCCAATGCCGGACAGTCCGTCGGTGAGATTGACGAAATCGTCCCAAGGCTGTTCTTTCTGCGTCACCTTGCGATAGGTAGCCGGAGTCGGATTGGGAGCCAGCGTGCCGTTCTGCAGCGCCTTGTACATGGCGCCGTTGGGATCGAAGCCGTGTCGATCCAGGAAGGTGTCGTCGATCTGTTCGACGAACGAGTACAAACCGTAGAACGAACCATTTTGGCGCAGCTGCAGATGGAACGTTGTGGGCGACGGCACGCCGGCCTCATTAAGCCAGGCAAAGCCCATATTTTCTCGCAGGTAGGACACCGCGCCGATTTCGCGGTAGTGCGACTGCAGGTTGAACTCTTCAACCCGCTGTTCCGCATCGTCATAGCGGAAATGATCGCCCGGATTGAAGTCGAACTTGAACTTCCGCTTCTCCCAGCCCAGCGTCGAATAGCCTCGCCGCCGAACAAAAAAGTTATCGTAGAATTCACCGTCGAAATAAAGCGACGCACGTGTGCCGGCGTCCGTTCGCGCCGCTTGGGGATCTTCGACAAACCAGTACAGGACGGGCAGTTCACTGGACGCCGCCGAATCGGCCACGATGGTGCCAAAGTATGCGGCGGACGACGTGGGGTTTTCGAACAATGGCCAGCGCGAATCGTGCCCTTCCGAATCCGTCGCCGTAACATACCAGCGAATCATTTCGCCCGGCGCCGATACGGTATGGGGGATTCGCGCCGAGTACACCCGGTCGCCGGCGAGTGCGTCATCGCCGGTGCCGTCATCCCGCAGCGGCAGAGTCGCCTCGTTCCCAAACATCACTCGGTAATGCAGCGTGGCGTTCGCGACGGCGTGGAACGACGGTATCACCGTGGCAGTGACCAACAAGTCCTCGGTGTCCGCCAGGGGTGGCACACGGCGCGTCACGTTGGAAACGATCGGCCCTAGATCTTCCGCGCCTGTACCATTGGGAAACCCTGGTGTTGGTGTCACGAAGTAGCGCGGCGTCTGCAGATCGACAACCCCCGCATCAAGCAGGAACAACTCAGGCAACTGCAGGAAGTCCGGGCTGTCCGCACTAATATTCAGTCCCTGTAGCGCCAGAACATTGGTGCCGGGGCGGAGCAAACCGGGTGACACCGGTATGTCAATCACCAACGGTTGTACGGCGTCGCTGTCGGGACGCAGCGAAGTGGCTTGCGAATTCCACGAGGCGTTGTCGGGTGCGTTGACCGCTACGACCTCGGTACCGTTGATCCACGCAATCGCCCCGTCGTCCAATCGCATTTCCAGTCGCAAGGCGGCAACGTTCGCCGGATCGGGCACTTCGAAGGCAACACGCATGTAGGCCGACGTGTTGCTGCCGCGCATCTCGGCTTCCACGTCCGTCCCGATCCACGGCGTGAAGTCGACCACAGGGTCCAGCGGCCCCGCTGGCGGCACGACCGTCAAGCTGTACTTCGACGCCAGATAGCCCTCGAGCCTCGCGCGTTCCGACTCGGAAATCACGCGGTCATACACGACCAGCTCAGCCAGGTCGCCGTCGAACGCTTCGGCATTATTCGTCAGCTTGCTGCCCACACGCAGGCCGCTGGTTCCGAGGTTCTGGGTGTTGATATTGACGCTGCCGACAAACTCGGTCCCGTTGTCGAACACGTGGACGTTGTTGCCTGGGGTGCCGTCGAGCTGCATCGTGGTAACTCGCCATTCGTTCGCCGCATACGGCACCAGGCTATGCGCGTCGTTGTTTTGACCATTGAATCCGTAGTTGCTGCCCACTGCCAGCAATGCCCCCCGCGTGCCGGCAGCCAATGGCGTTTGCGACTGCTCCAGCACAACCTGAATCGTCGCTACATGCGGCTGCCAAACGGCGACGAACGTAAACGTATCATCACCTCCCGCCAGCACCGGCAGCCCGGTCAGCCAGTCGCTGCCGTCGAGTTGCACGACCGGTCGACCGTTCACGATATTGTTCTTCACGCGCGGCTGATTGCTCGCGATATCCTGCGCAACCGTTCCCTCTCCGCCCGTCGACTTGTCGACCCAAACGCTGACCGGCGTGCCGTCGACCAGATTGTCGTCCTGATAATCCCCGTTGATATCGCTGGCGTCGAGCCACAACACGTTTCCAGGAATCTCCGCGGGAGCCTCCACGATCGTCTCGGGGCCATCGATGTCATAACCGATGCCCGTCGTCCCTGTCGTCCAGCTGCTGTCGTCAAAATCGGGATCGATCCAGTTCGCCTCCAGGCTGTTATCGGTGGGAATGTGGACCTTGGCCGACGCGCCCGCGGCAATCACCTGCGTTTCACTGGTCACCGTGGAAAAACCGTACGAGACATCCGCGAGTTGCTGGGGAAAGCTCGGAGAAAACTCATGAGCGATAGTCAGATCGGGCCGCACCAGCGCCAGGTACTCTCCGGACGCCGACAGCCGAAAGTTCGTGTGCAATTCGCCGAGCGGATCGTCCTGGTCGCGATTGGACGCAAAGACGATGCGGTATTCGCCAGGTGCCAGCGTGACCTCCGGGATCCGCCAGCCTTTCAGGTCCGCGGCGGCGTCGGTCAGGTACCAGCCGTTAAGGTTGGCGGGGGCGTCGCCCCGATTGTGAAGTTCAATCCAATCCGAGGACTCGCCGTACTGATCCAGCAGCGTGGAATCGTTGGCCGCCATGAACTCCGTAATGACGGGCTCCGCCGCCAGCAAGCAGCGTGATTCAAGCCGCTCGCCGCGCAGCGCCGCCGGCCATCGCAGCTTCCTCGACTTCCGGCGGGCGTTTCTCAATTCGCTTCCTCCGCGCGCGAAAGCCTGCGGGGTTTCTTATCGGAGTCCACCGACTCAATCGCGTCCACAATCAACTCGACACCCACGCAGCTGGAATATTCAAGGGCACCATCGCGAACCGATAGCGCATGTGGTTAAGACCGAATCCAGTATAGCCTGGATTACTTCGCTCGAACCATCTATGACTTGAATTTTGCAATCGTCGACCGCATTTCTCATGTCGAAGCGTGCGTGCGACTTCACAAGAATGGCTTGGCGGTCGCCTTTCTCGACCGAGCCGATCACAACTTGTCCTCTGGAATCGGCCAGGCCCAGCCGATGCCTCGACTGCCACCAGAGAACAAAACGACTTGATCCCGGACGGAAAACAGCGAATCCGACATGAATACCTCGCTACTTCGAAACCATCCAGCAGACAAGCACGCCACGAACGGACCAGGCCACGGTCCGCAGCCAGTTGGACCGAACAAGTCTGCGATGAGTCCCGGCGTCGAAGGCCCGCGACAACTTCGCGTGTGCCGGCACCTGCCAGAAGAAGGTCGACGCCCAGATTGTCCCCACCAGCAGCAGGCCTATGCCGACAGCTCCGATCGGAACGACCGTGGGACGTAACCACAACAACAAGACGGACGTTACCGCCTCGGCCAGCATGGGAGGAGCGACGACGAGCGTTGTCAGTCGCTGGTGCATTTCTTCATAACGGCGGAAGTCGGCACGACCCACCTGATCAAACAAAGGATAGTGAACCACCTGTACAAACCAGATCAAGCCGACCATGACCAGCGTCGCCGCTAGATGGATCAAGAGCAACAAATTCATCATCAATGGTTCTCGTGACTCGGAGTTCCGCGTTTCATGCCGCCTCGGCTTCACGGCAGATGTTGTGCGTCGCCGCGCTGCGTCCACGCTTGATACAGAATGGCCGCGAAGGGAATCCACCAGATCATGTCGTTCGTAAGGATCGTCGCTCCAAATGCTAAGGGAAGTTGACCACGGATCAAAGCCAGACCGAAGCCGATCGGCCCGAAGACCTTGCCGAGCAAACCAACCAGTGTGATCGGCCAATGCCGGATCGGATCGGTCGCGGCAATCAGGTAGCCGATGCCGTAAACGCCCACGATCATCCCGACGCATTGCCAGATCTGGGGGTACCGCGGAAGTTCCATCTCCGCGAACCGAAACAGCCAGCCCGGGAAGACAATCACGGCGGCTCCCCAAAGCAGGTTATAGATCCCCGCTGCGACCAGGCAGTACCGCGCCACGATCGAAACGCCAGTGCTGCGATGTCCGTGGTGTTTCGTCAAAACTTCCGCGGTTGAACTTGCCATTTGGTATCCTCGCTGTTCATGAGCCCGATCCGGAACCCGAATGCGTCACCGCGGCGTTGCGCTGGGGAAGATCCGGATGCAATTTCGCCCTACGACAGCGCGTTTCGCGTAATTGCCGGTTTTTTTTCGCCAATGGACACGGTGATTTGCAGTGCCTGAGACGCTACACGTCCGTTCGACTCGCACTCAAGGAGTATAGACGACTGGCAAGTGATTGTGCCCGGCGCAATCAACCCGGCATGGCGACTAACGGGATCAATCCAAGGAGATGAAGTCGAGTGACTGCTGCGGGTCGACTCCGGATACTTTATTCGTCGTGACGCGCTTCGACCCAGGAGACGTCCTGCAACGCGGCGTCGGGCAGGGCGTAGCTGTTCTTGAGAAGTTCATCGTTGAGTTCCAGGATTTCAGGAAAGCTGTGTGGCACGATCTGCACGGCGAAGACTTCCTGCACAGCGTCCTGAAAATGAACGAAGGCGATTTCCTGGCCACTGCGGAGGTCGATGACCGCCACGCCGCAGATGCGTTTGGTGAGCCGCTCGGTAATGGGTATCCCGCTGAACACGGCGGATTCGCGAACCTGAGAAATCCCCACGAAAGCGAAGGGGCCGATGAAGTCCAAGCCGCGCGTAAAACCGTCGACGCGCCCTACCGCCTCGAACTTGCCGTTTTTCAGATCCAGGGTTCCCAGGCTGCCGTCGCCGGACTCTTCCAACCACATTTTGCCGTCATACCAGCGTGGTGAATGGGGCATCGAGAGGTCTCGCGCGACAACTTCGCCCGATTCTATATCCAGGAGAATTCCGCCGCTGGCCTTGTTATCTCGCCAGCCCCCGGCGTTATCGGTTTCGCCGAGCGCCGTGGCGTAGCGGGGCTGACCCTCGATCATGGCCAGGCCGTTGAGATGACAGCGATCTTGTGGCGAAAGGCCACTCACGAAAGAAGGCCGCCAGCGTGGGACGAAACAGTGATCGCGGTTCAGTGTACAAAGGCACGAAAAACGCGTGTTCACGAACCACAGTTCGTCGTCACGGCGGTCCGTGACCGCTTCCCCGGGAAGTTCGGAGGAACCCCAGGCCATTTCGTGAATATCGATATCACCGGTGATGTGCACTTCACGACGCAAGTAGCAGGCGTCGTGCGACAGGGTGCCCTCCAGGCGACTGGCGACGTCCGCCATGTTGCGAAACTGAACGATTTCGCTGGCGGCCCCGACGGCCAGTCGGCTACCGCTGGCGGCGAGTCCCATGGGGCGATCACAACGACGAAAGTGCGTGTTCAGAGCGTTTCCGTCGTGTCGCAGGACGATCAGGAAGCCGGCCTGATATGTGGAAACGATGACGGAAATGCGCAGCTGACGAAGCAGTTCCGCGAAGCTGTCCGTATGGACACTGCGTAGCGGCGATTCAGATTCCTCGACCATCCCATTCCTACTTGTCCGAGTAGACTCGCGTGCTTTCTTCCTTCGTAACGGGTTCCGGTGATTCGTCGCTGATCAGTTGTACCTGAATGCGCGAATCGCCAGCGCGCAGACCTTGAGCACTGATCTTGTAGGTGACTTCGCTTTTCGGCGCCAGTCGCGCCAACGTGTCGAAGATCACTTGCTGCCCGTTCACCGCGGCACGCGTTGGCCCGTCGCCGCCGGTCGGCCTTAGTGCCGGTGGCAGCAAAGCGCCCAGGCGCACGTTCGTGGCCGTCTTGGAACCGGTATTGGTCACGGTGACCTGGTAGACGGTCGCGGCGCCCACCTCGATCGGGTCGGACAAGTCCTGGATGTTGAAGAACAACTCGGCCAGGCTGTCTACGATGACGGCCTTTTCAATTTGCCGTTCAATCCCCAGGTCCGCGATGCCGCGAACCTGCAGTTTCTGCTCGCCCGTTTCCACCGGCAGTACCGATAACTGAACCTCGGCGTTTTGACCGGCGGGCAGCTGATCCAACGTCCAGTAGATGGCGTGCGAACGGGAATCGTATTGTCCCTGATTTTCGGTCGAAACGAACTTCAGGCCTTTCGGCAGGAAGGTGGAGAGTTCGATATTTTTCGCCGTGGCCGTTCCGGGATTGGCGACGGACAGCGTGTACGTTGCTTCGCGGTCCAGGTAACGCAGCTTGGGACCGGTCATGTCCACCTGCAAATCGGGTGCGATGACTTCCACAGTAACCTGCTCCTGAACGCTCAAATTGGCGTCGCCGCGGACGACAAGCTCATTCTGAGCCACGCCGGCCTTGTCGGCCAGCAGGATCAACTCGAGTTCCCGGGTTTCGCCTGGCAGCAAGGTGCCGACTTCGAATTCCAGTTCGCGACCCGCTTCATGGACCAGCCCTTCGGGCACGTCTTCCTCGATCGTGACCCCGGTCGCAGCGCCCGTTCCGGGATTGGAAATGCGGATGGCGAATTTCACGTACTCGCCGACCAGGACTTTGGGCGTTGCCGAGACGGCTACATCCAATGCCGGTCGCGTGCAGAGAGTGCGTACCGAGGCGTGGGCTTGAAACGAAACCGTGGCGACGCTGCCGATTTCTCCTTCGGCCTCCGGCATCACGTTCAATTGAATCGTCGTCTCTTCGCCAGGTTGTATCGTTCCCAATTGCCACAGCAGTGAACCGTTGGCGGCGGTCTGATGCGGCGGCGTGGTATCGATGAGACGCGTTCCCTTGGGAATCTGGTCTTCCACGGTGACGTCATGCGCCGGTGTTTGGCCGACATTACGCACGAGGATTTCAAACGTGGCTTGCTTGCCGACTTGAATTTCGTCCGGAGCAAGTTTCTGCAATGCAATGGAAGGAGATTGTTCGCCTTCCAGGGAACGATCCCCGGGCGTTCCCACACCTGGGCCAGCCACCGACGAAGCGGCTGCCGGCAGTACGTTGGAGGCAAAACGCTCGTTCTCCAAAGCACCGCGATTCGTACTGAAAGCCGGTGCGGTTTGCGTTGCGGGAGCCGCCGTCACCGGCTGCTGCGGCGGGGCATTGAACTGAAACGAATCTTGCTGCGGCGCTGCCTGCGGAGAGGCGGCAGGGGCCTGGAATTGCAGGTTGGCCGACGGGGCTGGGAATCCGTTGTTGTTTGACGTCCCGTCCGGTGGCCCGAAAGAACCCGTCGGTGGCGTGCTGAATGTCGGAGCCGGCGGTGAGGCAGCCGGGGAAGCCTGCTCTGTCTCTGCGGGCGGAGCATTGGAAAACGTCGGAATCGGTGACGGACTTGCTTGTGCTTCCTGCTCCGAGGCGTTCTCCGAGTCGCCGAGACTGGCATGAACTCCGGATGGCGAAAACGACTCCGCGGGAATCGGCGACTCCACGGGAACCGTAACGACTTCGGAACTTTCCCCGCGTTCTGCGTCGTGACCGTCGTTGCCCCGCACGACCGTATCTTTCGGCGAAGGTACCTTGAATTCGCTCGGACGACGCAACGTGTTCTCTTCCGTGAAGGAGGTTTGCATCGTGGCAGGACCCTCCGCTTCAAACGGAATCGGCTGCGCGGTGCCGACCGGCTCAGCGGCGACAACAACCTGCGGCTCTTCGATCGAGGGCGTTTCCGTCTGGCTGGGAAGCATTTGGTAGACACCAGCACCGCCTAACGCCGTGGTAACACCCACTGCCGTCAGCCGAACCCAAAGTCGTTTCATGAATTGCATGATCTCTTGCCGTCAGTTTTGGGGAACAAACACCACGCGGCGGACACCCGCGTGCGGGATACGTGTGCGGTTAATTACCAAAAGAGGGCAAGGGCGTGAAGGCCATTCTGCAAGTACTCGACGCAAATGTCGACGCTAGCAGGCGGCCGTTCTACCATTGTCAGCAGGACGGCACTTGTGACCGAAAGGAGGTGTCCGCCGCAAGGCACGGCTCGAAAGCATAGTTTCGCGATTCGATCGCGTACTTGTGTGATCGCGTATCTGAGAGCGCAAGGTTCCCAGCGAGCGGCAGCAGCAACGCCGATGGGCGGCTCACCAGGAAGGTAGCCTCCCGCCTGCGGAACCCCTTGTTGAATCATTCCGAAAACGGCGGCAGAGGGACCATGCCGGGTTCAATTCGAATGATGCTCGAACCCGGTACGGCGGAGCAGATTAACGAGTTTGACGTCGTTCTCGGTCCGCATCTTGTCGAGAATTCGCGAACGGTGTTTGGCCGCTGTTTGAATGCTAATTTCCAATTGCGTGGCAATTTGCTTGATGGTCTCCCCAGCAATCATGAGATCCATCACTTCACGCTCGCGTTCCGTGAGCCGATTATAACGCCTATTGACTTCGCTGCTTGACGCCGCCATTTCGAAGTCTTGAACGGCTTTCTTCAAAGCCAAGTTGACACGTTCGACAAGGATCCGATCGTCGACCGGTTTTTGCAGGAAATCGAACGCACCGGCCCGCAACGCCTGCGTCGCCGTTGGTACGTCGGCAAAACCTGAAATGAACACGATGGGAATGTCGATCTGCCGTTCCAACAGACGAGCTTGCAGCTCCAGGCCACTCATCCCGGGCATACGGACATCCAGGATCAAACAAGAGGGAAGCGACGAATCGTAAGACTCAAGAAAGTCGGCCGCGGAATGGAAAGACTGGACTTTCATGTCCTGAGAGTCCAGCAACCGACATAGGGCTTGGCAAGCGCTCGGATCGTCGTCGACAAGGTAAACACGTGTTTCAGGGGTCATGCGAATTAAACTCTGTACCGGTGGAGAACAAAGATGATCACCGTCGCCAGCGAGCGAATTGGCGCAACAGGTGGGCCACAATGAAGTGGAAATGACATGTTTCGAACGCCGGAAATGTACTCGTATTCATTCCTCGGGCAAAGAACGGACAGACATTTTTTCCTGCCATGCTCACGCGAAACAAATAACTTCCTTTCATCTAGCTGAATTTTACACTCATGACATCCCTTCCATCGGGTGGAAGTGCGTAGTTTTCACACGCAGCGTCGCCACGCTCGATCGAATTCGCTGGCTGTACGCCAAAAAAAGCTCGGCCCCCTTCCTGTAGACCGAGCTGGATGGGTTTGATCTGTGAGGATCAAGGACTACTTATCGTCCCCAACCTTGAATCCCTTCTTGAAGGCCTTATCGCTGAAGACGAGCGTCAGCTGGGCGTCTCCTTTGGCCTTCGTCGCCTTGCCTTTGCAGCCATTGCAGCAAAAGGCAACTTTGACGCCGGCCACTTCAATCGCCGTCGCGGCGTTGACAGGCCGTCCCGCGATCGGGCAGGCAACCTGCTTTGCCTGACCAGTGGCGATCAGCTGTGCGTTCGCCTTGGCCGCGAACTTAGTGGAATCCTTCTCGAACGCGGCTTTGCATTTGTTGCAGCAGAAGTAAACCTGGCCACCATTGTGAGCCGCATGCGCGTCTTTCTTCGCGGGCTTGCCCGACACGGGGCAAGTGGCTTTGAATTCAGCGGCTTTATCGGCAGCAATCGCGACGGTGATCATGGCCAGCAATGCCAGCACGGACGACGATAGAACGAGAGTACGTTTAAACATGTGGGTTACCCTTTATGACAGAAAGCGAATTGAAACGGAAACACAAACCGAGAGTTAAACGGAAACTTCGGTTCTATTACCAAAAATGGAGCGCGAGGAGAACGGCAGTCTAAATGAGCCACTCGCAGTAGAGGATCCGCAACGGGAGGTCGCGCGACGGAGGTTTCGCACGCAGCAGCGGGGCGCGGGATTCGGACGGTAATCCAGGTCCAACAACCGCTGATGGCTGAGCGAGATCGATCGCCGGGCTCGTAACGCGATTCTCAACGACCGCGAGCACCGGACCTCGCCCCAATTCTTTACAGCAGCATCTGCGCTGTATCGAAGGCAACGTTGCAGCTTCCTCGCGTTGAGAACGCAGGCAGTTCGGGCAGCGTGGCTCGGTGGAATCGGGCACCGTATGGCACGAGTTCCATGCCTGCCCGCTCCGGGCGCAGCAACAGTTAAGCTGGGCGAACGCAGGGAGGTTCATTCCCACGACGACCAGCCCAAGCACCATTCGAAGACAGAATAACTTGGGCAGCATGACGGTTTCCTTACGCTCCCATTATAACGACCGTTCGCCGGATTCCCAGGGTTTTCCCCGTTTTCGGGAGAAATCCCCCCGCGATGGCCAAAATGTTACGCTCGCTACATAATGCCTCGTGTTTCTGCCCATTCGGCTGTACCCACCGAAACGTCGCGGCAGTATGGTAGGGCGCCGTATAACCCCGTTTCCGATATCCCGGGCTGGACAATGCACGGTCCCTGCCCCGGGCTTTCGCGATCTCGCATTGACCTGGAGGATTGCCTTGTCGCAGCTAAAATCGCTCGAAACCTACCTCTCCCTCATGAATACCAACGCGGTGGTGCATGCCTTTCGGACAGCCAGCCAACTAGGCATTCTGGATGCGTTGGCGGACGGACAGAAGACAGCTCCGCAACTGGCCGAGATGTGTGAGGTGGCCGAAAAGCCGGTGGAACTGCTCTTGAACGTACTCACGACCGTGGGAGTGGTGGAGCGATATCGGGAAGACTTCGCCATGGCGCCCGTGATGCATTTGCTGCCGTTGGCCTACCGGGATCTGGGAGATTACGCCTGGCAGCACCTGGCAGGATACGTGCGTTCGGGAGTTCCCATCCCTCAGGTGCCGGAAATACCGCTCGATGATTCCGACTTTTTTTCCGAAATCGAAACGACCATGTGGCAACTCACGCCCTCGGCGTTGGAAGTCGCCCATTTGCTGGACGTCGGCGCGACACGATGCGGGATGAGAATTCTCGAACTATCCGCGGGTTCGGCGGTCTGGAGCCTTTCGATCGCCCATGCCGATCCCGACTGCCAGATCACTTTGGTTGACGAGGCAGCGTTATTGGAACGTGGTCGAACTCACGCCGAAAGCATTGGCGTGGCGGATCGCGTCACGTGCGTCCCGGGCGACTACCGGAACGTGGACTTACCGGCGGGGCAATACGATCTGGCTATCATGGCCAACGTTGCGCATCGCCACAATCCGGAAGAAATGGTTTCGCTGCTGAAACAGGTGCACACGTGGTTGGCGCCGCAGGGGGAATTGGCGCTGATCGACGTCTTCTCAGGCCAGGCGGGGGGCGAAATGCAATTTGCCGTTTTCTGCCTGAGTGTCGCGCTGCGAACGAACGGCCAGGTGCATTCCCCCGAGGCGCTGCAAGACATGATTCAAGCCGGCGGTTTCCAGAAACCGCGGTACGCGCACCTGAAAGTTCCACCGCATACGATGGGTCTGCTGTTGGCCGAAAAGTAAAGCCGCCCTCGAACACGTCCCTGCCGCTACATGTATCCCTGGACCAGTGGTTTGATGACCAGTTCGGGCACGTGGGCGCGGGGGTGCAGGCAGGCGATCGTGGTGACGATCGACGCGACATCTTCGGGCAACAGCATCTTGGCCTTCCGCTCATCGCTTACCGGCGCGGGCCGGTTTTCCAGGATCGGCGTATTCACTTCTCCCGGATAGATGTTCGTGACGCGAATCCCGTTCACGGAATCCTCATTACCGACGGCGGTTCCCAGCGCCGTCATGGCGAACTTGGACGCGGAATAGGCAATGCCGCCGAGCGCCGAGGCGCGTTTGCCAGCGATGGACGAGATGTTGATGATCAGTCCATCCTGACGTTCGCGCATCTGCGGCAGCACGTGATACATGCAGTTGGAGGCACCGGTGGCATTGGCGTTGAGCACCTGGTCCCACTGTTCGGGACTCATTTCACTCATCTTGCGCGTCTTGATGTTCGTTCCGGCGGAATTGACCAGAATATGAATATCTCCCAATTCCTTGGCGGCCCAGTCAAACAGATGCTGCACGCTGGTACGATGTCCCACGTTGCAGCGAAAATACTTGATCGCGGGCTTTCTCCGGTAGGATTCCGCAACTTCGCGAAGCTTCTGTTCGCGTCTCCCCGCAATGGCCACCTGGCAGCCTTCCGACGCCAGGGCCTGCGCGATCCCCCAACCAATCCCTGTGCCGCCGCCTGTGACTAATGCTGTCTTGCCTCGCAGTCGCATCGAATACTTCCCGCTGCCTGACGAATAGAAAAAAATACGAATCGTCACCCTGAAGATTTGGTCCTGAGTATACTGTTCCGCCAACCTGCTCGAAAGGGACCGCCTGTCAGGAAATAAGCTTCGAGAAATCCTTAAAGCATAGCTTCCTTTGCACTTACGGCCTTGCGACTCACCTGCCTATGACGAATAATTGAGACAGCACTCCCTCTTCAAGCGGATCGGCTTGGCGGATTACGGAAACTTTGCATGCCCGCGGACTCAATCCAGATCGATTCGACGGTCAAGATCGTCACTCCCGAGAACATTGCGTTTCGCTACCAGTTGGCCGGTCCGTTCCGCCGCTTCCCCGCTTACCTCATCGATGTCGCGATCCTGTTGACGGCGTACGTGATTCTGTGGTGCGTGCTGATGATGGTACTCAGCGCGGCCCTGCAAGGTGCCGGCGCCGCGATCGGCGCCGGCGTGGGCATGGTGATCTGGTTCCTTTCCACCTGGCTTTACGGCGGTGTCTTCGAAACGTTCATGAATGGCCAGACACCGGGCAAGCGGATCATGGGCATTCGCGTCCTCACCGTCAACGGACAGCCGATCAACGGCTTGCAAGCGATCATGCGAAACGTGTTTCGTTTCGCGGACACCTTCCCGTTGATCTCGATTCAGTTTTTTGCGGAATTGTTCCCCGCCGACGCCGCGGATATGCCTCCCATGTTTTTTATTCCCACGTTCCTCGTCGGCCTGTTTACGATGACACTGTCGAAACGCTTCCAGCGTCTCGGAGACCTGGTCTGCGGCACGATCGTCGTCATTGAAGAACGCAACTGGCTGGCCGGGATAGCCAAGCTGGATGACCCTCGCGCCCCTCAGTTGGCTAGCTTTCTGCCCGGTGACTTTGTGGTTCCGCAAAGCATGGGGCGAGCGTTGGCCACGTACGTCGATCGGCGGCGATTCTTTTCACTGGCCCGTCGTCGCGAGGTCGCGCGGCATCTGGGCGAGCCGTTGATTGAACTATTTAAACTGCCGTCCGATACGAGTCACGATTTGTTGTTGTGCGCTCTGTACTACCGGACGTTCGTCACGGACCGTCTCGAAGAGGATTCGCCGCGGCCGGTTCCTCCTCCCGTGTCGAATCCCTATGACCCCGACAAGAACGGTACCGTCGCCGGAGTAAACTACGCGAGTCCGCTGGGCCGCGGCTAGCCGGCCCCGCCAGCAGACCAGGAGCCAAACCGCTGTGAAAGTTGCCGAATTACTTGAGAAGCGACGCCAGAACTGGCAGGAGCTGGAACGGCTGTGTGAACAGTTGCAGAATCGCCGTAAGAAGAACATTCCCGCGGCGGAGTTGTCCCGCTTTGCTTCCCTGTACCGCGCGGCCTGCGCGGACCTGGCATTGGCCGATTCGTACCAGCTGCCTTCCAACACAATTGAATACCTGCATCGCCTGGTGGGGCGTGCCCACAACCAGCTGTACCGATCCCGTTCATTCGATTTCGCCAGCTGGACCGAAACGCTGTTTGTGCACGTGCCGCAGCGCATCTTTCGCGACGCCTGCGTGCATGTGGCTTTCTTTGTCTTCTGGCTGGTGTTCATCCTGTCCGCCGTGTTTGCCTACGCGAACAGTTCGTTTCCCGGATACGCTGAATTCCTGCTGGATGACGCCACCACAACCCAGTTGGAAACCAACTTCGCGGACCCGCTGAACGGGCGCGATCCGGCCGCCGATTTCACGATGGCTTGCTTTTATATCAAGCACAACACGGGCATCGGGCTGAAATGTTTTGTGGCCTGCATCGGCGTCGTGCCAGGCCTGTTTACGCTGTTGTTCAACGCGGCCCATCTGGGAGCCTGCTTCGGGTACATGGCGCGCCCGGATGTCGAGGCTGGCAGGAATTTCTTCCAGTTCGTGACGGCGCACGGCCCCTTCGAATTGACGGCCATCGTGCTGTCCGCCGGCGCGGGGCTCCGCATTGGAATGGGATGGATTAAAACCAATGGACTCACGCGCCTCGATTCACTGCGCAAGACCGCCAAGGAGACGCTGCCCGTGATGGGCGCTGCCTGCGCGATGTTCTTCTTTGCGGCGTTGATCGAAGGCTTCGTTTCCCCATCCGCCGCGCCGTACTGGTTCAAGGCCAGCGTGGCGGTACTTACCAGCGGATTATTGATGTTTTACTTCGTGGTGCTCGGTTTTCCGCGCGGCGCTCGGGAGTTGTAACGTGCAGCTGGATGAAACCCGTATCGCCGTTCGTGAACGCGGTTACCTGGACACGCTGGACGTCTCCCTGCAGGTCTTTCGCGCGTACTTTTCGCCGATCATGCAGACCGCCCTGTTGGGAATCGTGCCGCTGATGCTCTTGAATCACTATCTGTTGAGCTGGATGGCGGACGTGCACTTCAGCCGTGATATTGCGGAAGTCGATTTGAGCGGCATGTTTCGGTTCTCGTGGAACATGGCCCTGCTGGTGTTCGTACAGGCGCCGCTGGGAACGATGTTCACGACGTCGTTCATCGGCAAGGCGGTGTTCCTGGACCAGCCGAGTTTCCGGGAAGTGGTGGAGGACGTCTGGAAAATGGCCCCCAAGTTGATCTGGTGCCAACTGTTGCTGCGGGGCATCGCGCCCGCGATCGCACTGATGTTCTTGGTGGAACGGTACGGCGAATACGACGGGGTCTTGGAAGGTTTCTTTTTGATTATCCTGGCGTTGTATGTGGCCATCCTGCGGGCCGTGCGTCCCTTCATGAATGAAATCGTCCTGTTGGAACGCAATCCGCTCCGCAAGAAAGCAGGATCGATCATGACCATCAGCAGACGCAGCGCCCTGCTGCACGGCCCGGCGGGCGGCGACTTGTTCGTCCAGGCACTCGGTTGCGTCTGCCTCGCAATCCTGCTGACCTTGTCTCTGTATGGCACGTTTATTTTCATCCAAGGCGTTTGGCTGAACGACTGGCGCCAGGGCCCCATCCTGCTGAAGTTCTGCCTGCCGTTCTCGATGTGGCTGGTGGCCACGTTCATGGCCGTGTTTCGCTTCATGAGCTACCTCGGCTTGCGCATCCGCCAGGAAGGCTGGGAAGTGGAACTCAACTTGCGGGCCGAGGCGGCGCGGCTGACGAAACGCGTGGGAGGCGAAACGGCATGAACCGAATGCTAGTCGGCGTCGGATTGCTGGTTGTCGCCCTGTTGCCCGTGCACGGATACGCCGAAGATGCGGTGGAAGCAGCCCGCGATGCACTCGACGGCCGCATCGATTTCCCCTGGTACGACGCCCAGTCCGACGGTCTCCGCCGGGTTGATGTGGAGCCTCCCACGTCGTCGGCCGATAACCGCGCCTCCCGTTGGGAAGCGCAGCCGTCCGCGCCCACCACTCCCAGTAGTTTCGCGTGGGTCGACATCATTCTGGCCATCGTGCGCGTGCTCGGCTGGATCCTGTTGATCGCCTTGATCGTCGCTGTGGTCTGGTGGCTGATCTGGGCCTTCATGCAGGGTGAGAGTCGCGGCGTTCGACGTTCCGATGAGGATGTGGACGAAGACGAACTGGCCCGCGAACGGCAGCTCATTGAGAATCTGCCTTTTGACTTGAAGCGTCCGCAGTCGAATCTGCTGGGGGAGGCGAGGCGGCACTACGAGTCGGGCAACTACCGCGAAGCCATCATCTACTTGTACAGCTACCAGCTTGTGCAATTGGACAAGCATCACGTCATCCGACTCACCAAAGGAAAGACCAATCGGCAGTACCTGCTGGAATCCAGCCGGCAGCCGTTGCTGCGTCAGCTGATCGAGGGCACGATGATGCTGTTTGAAGATGCCTTCTTCGGGAATTACCGGATCGACAGGGAGTCGTTCGAACGTTGCTGGCATCGACTCGACGAATTCGAAGGTCACTTGGAATCGATGCTGGAGGCCGCGGTATGAGGCTTGATACAACTGCATCCGCAGGCGCCAAGCACCCCCGTGAAAACCGGGTTGCGTTCCCTGCCGGTAGACGCGGAAGGGCTGTCGATGCCAGGCGGACCGCACGGCCCTGCGGCGTTTCGGGAATCCTGCTGCTGGTGGTCTTTGCCACAGGTTGTTCAAACACGACAATTGAAACGGAATACGCCAAACGCAGCGGTACCTCCTCCGACTCGGTCAACGGCACGGCCGTCTTTGCCAAGATGTTCAGTGACGCCGGTTTCACTGTCCGCGGCTGGAAGCGACTCTCACCACGACTGGAAGAAAGCAAAGTGATTGTCTGGGCACCTGACAGCTATGCCCTGCCGTCGGCCGAGGAACGCCAGTTTCTGGAGGATTGGCTTTCCCATGGCCCGGGCCGCACCTTGATTTACGTGGGCCGCGACTTCGACGCTTCAATACCGTATTGGGATTGGGTCCTGAAACAGCCCGACTTGCCGGGCGACCAGGTCGCCGAAGTGGCCCGCAGGCTGTCGTCCGCCAAATCGGATCACGATGCCGATCGGATGGCGATGCCCCAGGGAGCGTCCTGCCCGTGGTTCGTCGCGCGCCGCGACGCACCGGCCGTGAATCCCAGCAAGCTCAACGGCCCCTGGTCCGCTCAGATTGACAGCACCAAGGCTGAACTTGAGGTTCGCGGCCGGCTGGAAGCGCCGACGCGCCAGGAAGTGGAAGATCTATACACGGACGCCATTGCCGAAGCATCCGATAGCGACGAAGCCGCGACCGAAGACGAAGTGGAGGCGCCGGACGGTCAGGAGAGTCCGAACATTGTGGAAAATGTCAAAGCCCTGTTAGACGAAACTGAACAGGAAGTGTACTACTGGGACGACGTTCCCGATTCGGAGGTGCTGCTGGACGTGGATGGCGCGGCGATGATCCGGCGCTTGACCAGCTACAGTTGGGGAGACAGCCAGATTTTGGTCGTCACCAACGGATCCTTCCTGTTGAATCTGCCTTTGGTGAACCATGAACATCGCAAGCTGGCCGGACGCATGATCGACGCCTGTGGCTATCCCGGCAATGCGTATTTTATCGAAAGCGGTCGCGGTGGCGTTCCCGTTTTTCAAAACGAACCGTCCGAACAGATGGCGACCGGCTGGGAAATGTTCATGTTCTGGCCGACGGGCGTGGTCTGGTGGCACCTGTCGATACTCGGCAGCATTTTCTGCTTCTACGTGGTGCCCAGTTTCCGGCGCCCGCCCACTTGGGACGAAGCGGGCGCTGCCGACTTCGGCAAGCATGTCCGAGCTTTGGGCGCGTTGATGAAGCAGACCGGACAGCACGCTTACGCCACGGAACGGTTGCGAGAATACCAGGAAAAGGTCAAGCAAGAGAAACCAACGTGATCCCGATTCCGCATTCCCATGACGATCTGTTAAAACAATACTGCCGAGCCAGAAAGGAAAATACTGTTCGCTATGAGTACCCTTCCCTCCGCAGATAAACCACTAGAATTCGCCTGTCACTCGTGTGGCCGCCAGCTGCGTGTGCCCCCTGACACCGCCGGTCGCCAAGCGCAATGCCCGCAATGTGGTACGCTGCAGTACGTGCCCGGCAACGGCCAGCCGCCGCCAGAGCCACAAGCCGGCGAGACGACGGCGCCGCCGACATCCACTCCAGCCCCGACCGAATTCGGAACTCCCGACCCGGTCACACCAACGCTGGCGGCGGACGTCAGCGCCGAGACGCCTTCCGGAACGTCGCCCGGCGTAGCACCGACCCCTGCTGCGACACCACAGGAAACCGCCCCGGCACAACATCATCCAGGAAAAGAAACGCCCACGAAGAAACTGTTCGACCGCATCACCACCGAGATCGCGAAGATCTACGTCGGACAGGACGAACTGGTCTTGGGTGTGCTCACGGCGCTTTTCTCCGGTGGTCATGTCTTGATCGAAAGCGTTCCCGGACTGGGAAAAACGCTGTTGGTGCGCACGCTGGGACGGGTGCTGGGCTGCGATTTCGGACGGATTCAATTCACGGCCGACCTCATGCCTTCGGACATCACCGGCGCGCCGATGTTCGACATGAAATCGCAGGAGTTCCGGTTTCGACCCGGACCAGTTTTCACCCAGTTGCTGCTGGCGGATGAAATCAACCGTTCTCCGGCGAAAACCCACGCCGCCCTGCTGGAAATCATGCAGGAATACCGCGTCACGATTGACGGCACGAGCCACAAAATTCACCGGCCGTTTCTGGTACTGGCCACCCAGAACCCAATCGAATCAGAAGGGACGTATAATCTGCCGGAAGCGCAGCTGGATCGTTTCATGTTCAAGCTGGTGGCCGATTATCCGTTGGATTTTGAAGAGGCAAACATCCTCAAACTGCATAGCCAGCAGATCGATATCAATCAGCGATTGACTACCGAGTTGGAAACGGTCACGTCGCCCGACGAGATCAAGCGCATCACGCACGAGAACGGCCACGTGCGCGTTGACGACCGCTTGATCGATTATATCAACAAGATCGTCAGGCTCACGCGTACCTGGCCGCAGTTTCACATCGGGGCGTCGCCGCGAGCCGGCATCGCACTGATGCAGGCGGCGCGCTCCCTCGCAGCGTTCAGCGGGCGCGACTATGCCGTTCCCGACGACGTCGTGCAGATCGCCCGACCCGCGCTGCGACATCGCGTCATCCTGACGGCCGAGGCGGAAGTCGAGGGACAAAGCGTCGACCAGTTGCTCACTGAACTCATCAGATCCGTAGAAGTCCCACGCCTCTGAGCGAGGCTTGATCGCAGAAGACACGGTCGAATCCGGAGCGGAACATCCCCATTCGCCGGTCCAACGCCTGGCGTAGAAAACATGCCTGATATTGAAGTCGTCCTTCGTTTCGTCGTCCTGCTGCACACGCTTTTCGCGCTGCCGCTGCTGGGGCTGGCACTGGGAAAGCGGATCTATCCGCATTTCCCGCTGGCCATCGTGATGGGTGTCGTTTGGGCGTTGTCTTTTGTCGTACTGTTCTGGGCCGATTTCTCCATCGTCATCGGGGCGCTCGATATCGCCATTCTTCTCATCGCCGGCAGCGACCTGCTGACGATCCCACGCAAGCGACTCATCCATGCCGAACGGAAAACGTCCAAGATTGTTTCCCTCCGTAAAGATCACAGCGTCTCGCTACTGATCACGAATACGTCTATAAGGTCCTTTCGCGTGGTCGTTCGCGACGATATCCCGCCCGGCTTCACGGCAACACCTTCCGAGTTCGTGATCGACCTGGCCGGGCGCAGCCGCAGCACATTGACGTACGAGCTGTCCGCCAGCCGCCGCGGTGCTTTCGAGTTGGCCTTCGTCCACTTGCAAGTCCGCAGCAAGTTGGGATTCTGGAAACGCATCATTTCCTACCCCGCTACAAACACGCTCCACGTCTACCCGGATATGAAGCAACTGTCCGAATACGCGATCCTGGCGCGGACCAACCGGCTCAGCCTGCTGGGGGTCCGCCGTACACGGAAGATCGGTCAGGATAACGACTTCGAACGACTGCGCGACTACACACCGGACGACAACTACAAGCACATCGACTGGCGCAGCACCGCGCGGCGGCAGAAATTGACGGTCAAGGATTATCAAACCAGCCAGAGTCAGCGGATCCTGTTTCTGATTGATTGCGGCCGCATGATGACCAACGAAGCCGTGGGACTGAGCCTGCTGGACCACGCTTTGAATTCCATGCTGATGCTCAGCTATGTAGCCCTGCGGCAAGGCGACAGCGTGGGGGCCATCTGTTTTTCCGATTCGATTCATTCGTATATCCCGCCCAAAGGCGGGATGGGACAGATGAATCAGCTACTGCACGCTTCGTTCGACCGTTTTCCCAATCTGGTGGAGTCCCGCTACGACCAGGCCTTCCTGTACCTCGCATCGAACTGCAAGAAGCGGTCGCTGGTAATCTTGATCAGCAACCTGATCGACGAAGTGAACGCCCATCAAGTCGACAGCTACCTGACGAACATTACCGGGCATCATCTGCCCGTCGGCGTGTTGCTGCGGGACCACCAGTTGTTCGACGCCGCCGATAACCCGCGACAGGCGGGACTTTATACCGCCGCCGCCGCCGCCGAGATTCTCACCTGGCGACACCAGATCCTGACCGACTTGCACTACAATGGCGTTTTGTGCCTGGACGTCTTTCCCGAAGACATGACGGCGCCACTAATTAATCAGTACCTGGAGATTAAAGCGCGGCACCTACTGTAGTAAGGCGAGTCATTTCTATAATGTCGATATGGATATCAACTGGCTATCGAATCTGACAGCGGAATCGCGTGAAATCGACGATCTGGATACCGCACAGATCGCGGCGATTGAAAAGAGCACGCAGAAGATCGGCCGCTACCTGTTCGATCACCTGCAGGATACGAACCCGTCCATCTTTCAACGCCGCTGGTGGGACGATCAGATCATGCAGTGGTCAATGAAAGACGAAGTTCTCAAAGTCCAACTGTTTCGCTTCGTCGACGTGCTGCCCATGCTGCATTCGGCGGACGACGTGGTCGGGCACCTGCACGAGTACTTGAATGAAGTCCGCGAACGCCTGCCGGCCCCGCTCCGTGTCTCGCTGGGACTCGCACGGCGTACCAGCGTCGTCCGCGCCGCGGTGGCCAAGGCCGCGAGGTTGAGCGCGATGGACTTCGCCCGGCGCTTTATCGCCGGGACGACGGCCAAGGAAGTACTGTCGGCCGCCCAACAACAGCGCGACCAGCATCGCGGGTTCACGCTGGATATCCTGGGCGAAGCGGTGACCAGCGAGAAAGAGGCGCAGCAGTTCTTCGAGGCCTACGTGAACTTGATCGAACAGACCGCCCCGACCGTCAACGCCTGGCCGGAAGTTCCCCAGGTCGATTTGGGCGAGTCCGGGCCGTTGCCGCGCGTCAACCTGTCGATCAAATTATCCGCCCTCGACAGCCAGTTCGACGCGATCGACCCTGCAGGCGTTACGCGACGAGCGGGAACCCGCTTGCGGCAGCTATTGCGAGTCGCACGGCAGCAGGGAGCGTTCATCAATGTCGACATGGAATCGTACGACAAGAAGGACCTGACCCTGCAAATCTTCAAGACGATCTTGATGGAGGACGAATTTCGTGATTTCGGCGACGTCGGCATCGTGATCCAATGCTACCTGCGCGACGCACTGCACGACCTGCGGGAACTCCGCGATTGGGCCGCGACGCGAGAAACACCCATCTGGGTGCGACTGGTGAAAGGGGCCTACTGGGATTACGAGACGGTTCATGCCAGGGCACACGACTGGCCGATTCCCGTGTTTCAACAGAAATGGCATTCTGACGCCTGCTTCGAACGCGCTACACGCTTCCTGCTCAGAAACACTGAACACCTGCGGCCTGCCATCGGATCGCATAATGTTCGCTCGATCGCCCACGCCATCGCCACCGCCGAACACCTGAAAGTGCCAGACAATGGTTATGAAATCCAGATGCTGTACGGCATGGCCGACGCCGAAAAACAGGCGCTCGTCGACCGGGGCACGCGCCTGCGTATCTACATGCCGTACGGAGAATTGATTCCCGGCATGGCCTACCTTGTCCGCCGACTGTTGGAGAACACGTCGAACGATTCTTTTTTGCGAGCCGGATTCATGGAACACGAATCCGCTCAGCTCCTGCTCCGCGCGCCGGCTCCCACCGACGCGGAAACTCCACCCGCTACGAAGAAAGCCATGGAAACAAAGTCCGCGATCGCTCCATTTCGTAATGAACCCCCGATCGATTTCGCGCGTGCAGCCAACCGCCAGGCGATGGAGGATGCACTCAGATCGGTTCGCGAACAACTCGGGAAGACCACGTGCCCATTGGTCATCGGCAATCAGCCGGTGGATGTCGCCGCAAGGCAGAATTCGATCGATCCGTCGTTGAAGAGCCAGGTTGTGGCAACGGTCTGCCAGGCAGACGCCCAGCATGTTGCGAAAGCCGTGGAGGCCGCTCGGCAAGCGCTGCCAGCGTGGCACCAGGCCGGCGCGACGGGACGCGCGGAGATCATTCGCGCTGCCGCGCAAGCGATGCGCGACCGGTTTTTTGAGTTGAGTGCCTGGGAGGTGTACGAATGCGGCAAAGGTTGGCGCGAAGCGACGAACGACGTCTGCGAAGCGATCGATTTCTGCGAATACTACACTGCCGGCGCGATCGATCTGGAACAGCCTCACGGCAAGATGATTCCCGGCGAAGACAACGACTTCGTCTACCTGCCGCGCGGGGTGACCGCCGTGATCGCCCCGTGGAACTTCCCGCTGGCGATTCTGACCGGCATGACGGTCGCTGCACTCGCGACGGGAAATACGGTCATCATGAAGCCGGCCGAACAAAGCAGCCGTATTGGTTGGGAATTGATGCGTATCTTCCGGGATGTGGGAATTCCCGCCGGCGTGCTGAACTACCTTCCCGGACCCGGTGAAACGGTAGGCGCCGCGGCGGTCGAACATCCGGATGTCGCCATGATCGCATTCACCGGGTCCCGTTCCGTCGGTCTGCAGATTAACGCACGCGCTGCGCAAGTGTCCGCGACGAACTGCCAGATCGTCAAACGAGTGATCGCCGAAATGGGTGGGAAGAATGCGATTATTGTGGATTCCGACGCGGACCTGGATGAAGCCGTCCTGGGGGTCGTGAAAAGCGCCTTCGGGTTTCAAGGCCAGAAGTGCTCGTCATGCAGCC
>CALBSZ010000050.1 GCA_937967665.1 uncultured Planctomycetaceae bacterium | reverse complement strand
CCGGGAAATGAACGGGGCTTTTAGTGTGGGCAACGCGATTCGTTTTCATGAATTTCCCGCCGACAAAAAATTCTTACGGCACACATTCACGCAGTTTAACCAAATCAAGGCACAAGTTCTGTAACTTGTCTGTAAGTATGTTACGCGCACGTAGCAACGAGGGCTGAGGTGGTGCCGATTCCACGGACAGGTGAGATCCTTAAAATGGGTCCAACCTCAGGAGCCGTGTGATGCCAAGGAAGAAGCAGTCGTCAGGGAAGTCGTCTCGTCGGGTGTTTACCAAGGAGTTCAAGGAAGAGGCGGTGCAGATGTTGCTGGACGGGCACTCGGCCAGTTCGATCGTCGCGCGGCTGGGTCTTTCCGGAACGAATATCTTGTATCGCTGGAAGAGTCAGCAACTGCAAGCCAGCGGTCCGGTAGCCAACTCGCTGGAAGCCCGTGTGCGGGAACTAGAGATCGAATTGCGTCGCGTCGAGCGCGAGCGTGACGTCTTAAAAAAGTTGCGCCAGGAAAGTCTGGGAGAGGGGGACGGGTCATGACATGACGAACTGAAACCTTTCGAAGGAACCCAGTGAGAACATCTCACCCGGCAGTGCCTGACCAGCAGTCGGAAGCGAGTCTTGCGTGGTGTTCGGGCAACCGGCATCACGAAGCGTAGACAGCGAATCCAGAAGCCATGCGATTGAGCCTCGAAAGAGGAATTCACGTTGGAGCTTTCGTTTTCTTTTTAGCGGGAGCCGTGCGACGACCGTGTTTTGGTTAGCGGCCTGTCGTCCGACCGGGGTCGAAGAACATGTGCAGATGGATATTGGGGTTCCCCAGAAACCTGGGAGGCCCTGTTGTTTCCATGTGAAGTGTCCGGCAGAGAGACCGGATGACCAACTCTCGGTCCGTCGTCTGGCTCGCGGTGGCGATGGAAGATACGAAACGAACCGCTTGCACACATGGTATTGCCGAGCGACGCGAACCGAAGCGAGGCGAGACGAACAGCAGGGAATCGGAGCGTCCTGATACTACCGTCGATGTCGGGGAACTCGCCACTCAGCGAGGACCCGGCGGAGGGAAGCGGGACGTCACATCAAACAACCGATGTTGGGAACTACGGCGAGTGCCCAGAAACTTGAATAACGTATCCACGAAACAGCATCGGATAGCCGAGTTGGCGAAACGTTCGCCCGAGTTGGTTTTCACGAGCCTGGCTCACCTGATTGATTTGGAGTGGTTAATCGAAGCGTACCGCCGCACCCGTAAAGACGGCGCGGCGGGAGTCGATGGCCAAACGGCGGTCGCCTACGAAGACAATCTCGGTGCCAATCTGCAATCGCTACTGGACCGTGTCCGATCGGGGTCTTACCGAGCACCACCGGTGCGCCGTGTGCAGATTCCTAAGGGGAACAGCAGCGAAACTCGCCCGATTGGCATTCCCACATTCGAAGATAAGATTCTGCAGCGAGCGTTGCTCATGCTGCTGGAACCGATCTACGAACAGGATTTCTATGATTGCTCGTATGGCTTTCGGCCGGGCCGCTCAACTCACCAGGCGCTTGCGGCGACGTGGAAGCACACGATGGATTTGCGAGGTGGCATCGTTCTGGAAGTCGATTTGCGAAAGTTTTTCGACACACTGGATCACGGCCATCTCCGCACGTTTTTACAACGACGAGTTCGCGACGGCGTTCTAATACGCCTGATCGGCAAGTGGTTGAATGCGGGAGTTATGGATTCGGGCAACGTGAGTTACCCGGATCGCGGCAGTCCGCAGGGTGGAGTTGCTTCGCCCTTATTGGCGAATGCCTATCTTCACTACGTTTTGGACGAGTGGTTTCACAACGATGTTTTGCCGCGACTGCGTGGCCGAGCCCATCTGGTTCGGTACGCGGATGATGCGGTGATGATCTTCGAAGTGGAATCGGATGCTCGTCGTGTGCTGGCCGTGCTGGGCAAACGTTGCTCGAAGTACGGCCTGACGATTCACTCGGAGAAAACTCGGCTCGTCGATTTCCGGCGTCCGTTGTTGTCTCCGGGCAAGTCCGGCAGCGCGTCCAGCAAGCCGGAAACTTTCGACTTGCTGGGATTCACGCACTACTGGAGCCGCTCTCGCAGTGGTCAACGAGTCGTCAAACGCAAGACGATGTCTTCCCGTCTGACTCGTTCCGTTCAAGCCATTGACCGCTGGTGTCGAGCCCATCGTCATGATCGGCTGATCGATCAGCATGCCGCTTTATGTCAGAAGATTCGAGGACACGATGCGTATTACGGAATCACGGGCAACGGCGAATCGCTGAAGAAGTTTCGCTTTCTGGTTCATCGCGCGTGGCGTCGCTGGCTCAACCGCCGACACCGCAAGCGGAAACTGGACTGGGACAAGTTCAATCGGCTGCTCGCATCGTTCCCGCGTCCACCAGTGCGTGTGGTGCATGCAGTCATCCGACAGCGCGAGGTGAACGTTTGACGTGAGGAGCCGTATGCTCTAATGCGAGCACGTACGGATCTGTGGGAGCCCGGGGCGAGCGATCGTCCCGGGCCACCTGGCCGTTGGCTATTTTCGGCCGCAACGAATAACCGAAGTGTATGCTGCGGCGGAAACGATCGCCGCGCAGCAGGTCGCTTCGGTGCGTGAAATGTGTGAGTTTCTACAGATCAGCCGCAGTGCGTATTACGCCTGGCGAAGGGCCCGGCCGACGGCGCGGGAAGACGAAGACCTGGAGCTGGTGCCGCTGGTGCGGGCCATCTTCCATCGTCATCGTCGCCGCTATGGCACGCGGCGGATCGTCGAGGAACTGCGTGACATGGACCGCGTCTGCGGCCGCCGACGCGTGGCAAAACTACTGAACCTACAGGGTTTACAGGCGATTCAACCGAAGTCGTTCAAACCGCGCACCACGGAAAGTCGCCATCGTTTGGGCTACAGCCCGAACTTGCTGTTGGAATTGGAAGCGATCGACAGAGTCAATCAATTGTGGGTGGGAGACATCACCTACGTTCCCTTGCAAGGAGGAAGGTTCAGTTACCTGGCGACGCTCATGGATCGTTTTTCACGACGCATCGTCGGCTGGCAGTTGGGCCGCGACATGACCGAGCAACTTGTTCTGGATGCTTTGAAGAAAGCCATTCGCTCACGGCGGCCAGCTGCGGACCTGGTGCATCGCACCGATCGCGGCGGCCAGTACGCCGGGGCCGATTACCGCCAGACGCTGCGCCGCGCGGCGATGCGTCAAAGCATGAGCCGGGCCGACAACTGTTACGACAACGCTTTCATAGAATCTTGCTTTGGAACCTTCAAGACGGAACTGGAAATGACCGAATACGAGAATCATCCCGCTGCCTTGAAAGAAATCAAAACGTACATCGCCTACTACAATCTCGACCGAAAACATTCCGCGTTGGGCTACCTCACCCCAGCCCAGTTTGAAGCCACTCTCAACCACTCAGATTAAGAGACTGGCCTGTCCGTGGAATCGGCACCACCTCACCCCGTATGTCCCGAAGGAAACGGGGTTTTTTCGTGCGCTAGTGAATAGATGCGCACTATCCGAAAACCTCAGTAATAGTCTGTTTGTGCCCTCAGTTGTGCGCAAGGTGTGCGCAAACCCGTTCAGCCACTTTGCGGATAGTCCGAAGCATTGGGAATGTCGGTGAGCATTCGGGACCTAAAAAACTTTTTTCCGCGTAACCTTGACGGCAGAGCCCTAATATGTACATTTCGGTGAATCCAAATGAAAAACCGCCACCGA
>CALBSZ010000049.1 GCA_937967665.1 uncultured Planctomycetaceae bacterium | reverse complement strand
TGACACGGTGATTTACAGCGCCGGAGACGCTACACGTCCGTGCGACTCGCACTAGCGGAGCCTCGCAGGGGAACCCGCGAACGGAGTCGCGGGACTACGGCGGGGATCCCGCGAACGGAGTCGCGGGACTACGGGCAGCAAGTAAGCGTTTGGCTGGCGCTAAACCTGTTCCCATTCGGCATGTCGTCCGGCTCACGATTCGTCATCGCGTTCCACCATGCGAATCATTTGCAGGAACTCGTCGATGGTCTGCGGCCGCTTGTCAGGATTCGGTTCGATGCACTGCATCACGGCTTTAGCAAAGCGGTGGTCCAAGGTGGGTCGATAGATCAGGATGTCGGTGGGCGGGTCGGTATCGTGTGCCAGGGCGGCCTTGCCCGACGTTTCGGAGACGTTCCACGGCAGGTGGAATGTGGTGATATAGTACGCGCTGACGCCGAGTGCAAAAATGTCGAGGCGTTGATCGGTCCAGCGGCGGCGCACGACTTCGGGGGCCATGTACAGCGGCGTGCCCGTGCGATTGCCGGGCTGCATGAAGTCCTTGGTTGCCGGCACGGTGAGTCCAAAGTCGATTAGTTTCAGCGAGTTCAGGTCTTTGGCGGCGATAAAGTTCCGCGGGCAGACATCGCGATGAATATAGCCCGCGTGGTGGACATACGACAAAGCCTCGGCCATCTGGCGAATCAGGTTGACGCGTTTTCCTTCAAGCCGCTCGTCCTGCATTTTGACCAAGGTGTGCATGCCGGGGCCGTCCAGGTATTCCATGACAATGTAGCGGAGGCCGTCGACGGTAATGCCGTGTTCGAAGGTCTGCACAATGCGATCATGCACCATCTTGACCGCGATGTCTCCTTCGGGCGGCTTCTGCAGACCCTTGAACCGCGCCTCGAAGGCCTGCAGCTTTTCGCGGTCGGCGATTTTGAGCCCCACGACCTTGTTGGTGTGGCGATCGCGGGCCATGTAGAAATTGGACATCGTGCCCGAGATGGCTTCCTTGAGCAGTTCAAAGCGCGCCGGAACGTCGAGCCGTTTGCTTTGCAGCAGCGAATGCAGCTTATCCAGCAGTCCCATTTATTTTCCGCAGTAGTCGATGGTGCGCGCGATCTCGGTCTTCAGCTTGTCCCGCGGGACGATGCGGTCGATGTAGCCGTGTTCCAGCAGGAACTCGCTGGTTTGAAATCCCTCGGGCAGTTCAATGCGAATCGTCGCTTTGATCGTGCGTGGTCCGGCGAATCCGATCAGCGCTTTCGGTTCGGCGAAGCAGACGTCGCCCAGCGCGGCGAAACTGGCGGCCACGCCACCCATCGTGGGATTGGTCAGGACGGAAATGAACAGGCCGCCGGCGGCATCGTAGCGCGCCAGCGCGGCCGATACCTTGGCCATCTGCATCAGGGACAAGATACCTTCGTGCATGCGGGCTCCACCCCCCGACCCCGAAACGATGATTAAGGGAAGTTCCTGCTGTGTGGCCCGTTCCACCAGACGCGCCAGGCGTTCGCCGACGACCGAGCCCATGCTGCCCATGATGAAGGCCGAGTCGGTTACGCCGAAGGCCACGCGCCGAGCGCGCACCATGCCGGTGCCCGTCAGGACCGCGTCGCTCATCCCGGTGCGCTCCTGTTCGGCCACCAGGCGTTCGGCGTAACGCTTCTTGTCTTCGAATTCCAGAGGGTCGACCGGCATCAGTTCGGCATCCCACTCTTCGAACGTTCCTTCGTCCAGTACCTGCCGAATGCGTTCCGTGGCCGAGACGTAGAAGTGATAGCCGCATTCCGGGCAAACGCCCAGACGCTTCTCCGCTTCCTTTTTGTAGATGGCTTTCTGGCATCCCGGACAGCGCTGCCAAAGCCCTTCGGGAATACCACGCTTTTGACGCTTCATAGTTTTCATGGGTTGTTTTTACCCGATCCTGACAGAATCTGCCAAGCGATCCCACTCGTTATTGATGCGATTTCGGTGGTTCATTCTAGCTGAGCGCGGCCTTTTCCGTTTTAATTTCGATGACTTCCCACTTGCCGGCGTCGCACTCGGCATTCCACAAATCCCCGAGCGGCTCGTGACGGAGCTGGCTGCGGAGAATACTGGACAACGGCTGAGGCGCCACGATGGCGATCAGACCGCTCCTGTGTTTCTTCAGCAGTTTTCCCATTGCTGCCTCGACCCGGCGGTGCGCGTCCGCCAGGGCCTCGCCTTCGGGAGGACAAACGCGTTCAGGGTGCTCCTGGCACTGGCGATACACTTTGGGTTGGTTCTGTTTGACCTCGGAAATCAGTTTGCCTTGCCAGAGACCGTGGTCGACGTTGTTGAGCTTGTCCAACGTCTTGACCTTGAAGCTGCGGTTGAACGCAATCGCTTCCGCCGTCTGCACCGAGGACCGGCACGGTGACGTGTAGATCACGTCAAGTTCCCACTCGGACAGCTGAACGGCCATGGCGGCGACCTGGCGCAGACCGTTGTCGCTGAGTGGTATGTCCAAGTTCCCTTTAATCCGGCGCTGTTCATCGAACTCCGTCGCGCCTGGCTCCACCAAAATAATGCGTAACACAAATGGTTCCTTACGTTATAACGTGGCCCGCTGGACCAGGTCCGCAATCACATCGTCGTACGACGGGCTGCGAAAAATGGCCGAACCCACCACAAACATCTGCGCCCCGGCCGAAGCGCAGGACGATATCGTTTCTCGATTGATGCCGCCATCCACTTCCAAGAGCAGATGCGGATAGTCTTTCTTCAGTTGCTGCAGTTTTTCCAAAGCCACGGGGTTGAAGGTCTGCCCGCCGAAGCCCGCGTCCACACTCATCACTAAAGCGGTATCGCAGATTTCCAGGACGTCACTCAGGGCTGACAGCGGCGTGCCCGGGTTGAAGGCGATGCCGGCGGCGACGTCCAGCGAGCGAATCGTTTCCAGAACCGGGCGCGCGTCCTCGACGGCTTCAATATGGAAGGTGATCGCGTCTGCGCCGGCCTCCACGAAGTGCGGTATGTAAGCCGCCGGCTCGGCCATCATTAAATGGACGTCAAGCGGCAGGCGGGTGAGTTTTCGGAAAGCCGCAACGATCGGCATGCCGTAGGTGAAATTGGGAACAAATCTCCCATCCATCACATCGAGATGCAAGGCACGGACCCCTGCTTCCTCCAGATGCGCCACTTCCCGCTGGAGGTTGCCAAAGTCGCAAAGCAGCAGCGATGGCAAGACCAGCGGTCGTGATTCGCGCAAACGAGCTATAGTTTCCAGTCTGGACATGCGGCGACGTGGGCGAACGTGATAGAAGAATCAGGAAATGGACGTTGTTGTGTTCGAACAGCTTTTCCAGCCGCTCTCCGATCTTGAATAACAAAGGCCGCCAGGATTTTGCGAACGCATATGGTTACCGCAATCGTAGATTCTAGCAAGCGGAGTCGCCGAGGCTCTAGGTCCTTTCTTACGCCAAAGGCCTATTTTTGCCAGATTCCAGAATCGCTCTGGTTTCTGTAAACCTCTGTTCCATATTCACTTGCGACGATCTTGCGTTATTCGATCTCCTGGCTTTGCGGCAGGTCCGCCACGGACTCCAATCCGAAAAGGTCCAGAAATCGTTCTGTGGTCGTGTAGATGGGGGTTTTTGGTCTTTCGGCCGGACGCTGCATTTGGAGCAAATTTCGTCGCACCAACTGGGTTAGGATCGCACCGCTGGGAACTCCCCGCTGTTTTTCCACGTCGTCCCGGGTGACCGGCTGGTGGTAGGCCACCACAGCCAGCACGTCAACGGCTGCGGGCGACAAACGTGCCTCGCGAATGCGTCCATAGAAGTTGTCTCGTAGCGGCGCATGTTCTTTCTTGAGGACAAGTCGAAAGCCGTTACCTTCGGAACGGATCGTGAACGCCCGATCTTCCTCCTCGTAGATCGCGTTGAGCTGATCGACCAGGCCGCTGATTTCGCTGGGTTCGACGCCGCGCATCAGGGAGGCTGCCAGGGCCGCGGTCAGCGGTTCGTTTTCGGGATGCCCGACGAACAGCATGGCTTCCAGGATCGAGAGCGGCGAGATATCGCAAGCGTCCGACTCGACCGCTTCCGATTCGCCTTCGGGATCCGGGGACGCTGCGTCGTTGGCAGGACTGGACTTGGACGTCGTTGCCGTGTTTCCGGTCAGCTGAGCGTAAGCTTGACTCAGTTCGTCCAGCGATAAGCTCTGCGCGTCATCGAATTCGACGTTTGCGTCCTAGTCATCCGGCCATTCCATGGCGCTCCTCATAGCACAACTATACCCGGCTGGCGCACCTGGCAACAAGGTTAGCTCCGGGTGGCGAAACGGCTCCGCGGCGACCTCGGCCCGCCGTGTAACTCGTCGGAGACTCCCGGTTTGGCACTGGCGGGGATTATTCACCTAGATAGGTCAACTTCGCGTAAGTGATTGGTGGGCCAGCGCAAACGAATCACGCTTGTTTTCACACGCTGTCTGCTCACGAGAGTTGTTTGCGAATAGTTTTCGCTCGTTTGCTCGACACCACCCACCCTACAACCATGAATAATCCGGGCTAGAGGCAAGAGTTCTAAGGTCGATGGGTCCACTGGGAATTGATAAGGCGGCGAAGCTTTCCCGCCAAGAAATCTTAGCAGTTGGTGTTCAGACGCAGACGTGAGCGCGTCCGGCGAGGCCGCCGCGCAGGCTTTTGTGATACCGAAAGCGACTCTGTTTGGTCCAAATTCGGTCGCCTAGTCGTTACAACCGTTACAGTCGATTCACGGCAGGCAGATTCAGCTGAGGGTTCCGTTCGTGGGTCGGACTTTTCGTGCCAATCGGTACGTCTCCTGCAATGTGTGGGTTCTCGGGCGATCTGACATCATCGCCACTTTGGAACGAAACTCATGACCGTCCATCAGGTACAACTTGCATCAGGGAGTTCATTGTGAAGACATCAATCAAACAAATGTGGAAAGACGAGGACGGTTCGCTGTCCTTTGAGTGGGTTATGTTAGTCACCGTATTGGTGATCGGCGTCGTCTCCGGTGTAACCGGAGCGCGGGATGCGGTCATTGACGAAATGGGCGACGTCGCGCAAGCCATGCTGGCACTCGACCAATCCTACCTGGTCGACTTCCCGCTGGCGGTCAGCGTTCATGTTGACAGCAGCCCGGCGAGCGCCAGCGATTCGTCCTTCACCGATGCCGCGGCCTACACGGACTGCGCACGGACGACATCGCCTCCAGGCCAGATCTCTTCGGACGATATCGACTCCTAAGAGCAAGCCGTCGGTCGACCGTTCCAACAAGTGCTGTAGATTCCATCCCGGCAGGTGGCGCTGTGCAAGCAGCGCCGCCTGCTGTTGCGCGCCGGTGCAGAGGACGGCTCCATTGGTAGGTCACGCTCTGCGTGACGCATCTTGTCAGACGTAGCCGAATTCCCGGAACCACTGCCATGCGTCGGCCACGGTCTTCTCGGCAGGGCGGATGGCATATCCCAGTTCCGCAGCGGCCCGGTCGCTGCGGTAGTAATGGAACAAGTTCGACATCTTCACCGCCGCGGAATTCACTTCTCCTTCGCGGCCGGTCAATTTTGTTTTCAGGTCGCCGCAGATGCCAATCAGCGCGGGCCCCAGCACTCCGGCGCGACCGAACGGCGAGTGGCCGCCGCAGATCCTGGCAAATAATTTCCACGCTTCCAGGTAGCTCATGTTGTGGCCGCCGAGGATGTAGTTGCGACCGCTTTGTCCACGCTCAATCGCGGCGCAAATCCCTTCGGCCACATCCCGCACATCGCACAGGCTCATTCCACCTCGCGGCGCGACCGGAGTAAATCGTTTCACGACCTGCAGCAACATCTGGCCTGACGAGGGTTTCCAATCCCATGGGCCCAGCATGAACCCGGGGTTGACAATCACGGCATCCAGCCCGTGAGAGATCTCGGTGCGAATCGCCTCTTCCGCGGCAATCTTGGTCGTGACGTAGCCGCATGGCGTCTTGCCACCGCGAGGCGATTCTTCGTCGGCGGGCGCGTTGGCGGTCCCGATCCCCAAGGCGTCGACGCTGGAAACGTGCACCAGCCTCGCGCCGGCAGCCCGCGCTGCTTGGGCCACGTTTTGCGCGCCGGTCACGTTGACCGCATACTGCTGTTCGTACCGAGTCCAACCAATATGGACCATGGCGGCAGCATGAACGACCGCCGCAACGCCCCGGCAGGCTGCCGTCAAGGACTCGGCGTCGCAGATGTCGCCAAGCGTTGTTTCGACGTCCAGTCCCGACAGGGGACGCGGGTCGCTGGGATCGCGCAGCAGCAGGCGTACCCGTTGCCCCTTGGCCAAGAGCGCACGGACGACGTTGTTGCCGACCAGACCTGTGCCACCGGTCACCAGAATCGTCATAAGCCCACTATGGATCGTTCGCTCCGACTCCGGCGAACACGATGCGAAAGAGGCGATAATGAAAAATAAAGCGAATCCAACCTACCCAATAGATCGGCTCTAGATTAATGTGCAACGAACATCTTGAGGATTCGATCATGTCCAGCACCACTCCTGTCGTCGTTCGCACCGTGGAGACGCAATCGGACCGCAAGCAATTCTTGCTCCTGCCGTGGCAGCTTTACAAGGGTGATCCTCACTGGATCCCTCCGCTGCGCCTGAATCAAGAAGAGCTGCTGAATTTCCGCAAGCATCCCTTCTACGAAACGAACGAGATTCAGACATTCCTGGCGGTTCGCGACGGCAAGCCCTGCGGGCGGATCGCTGCGATTGTAAATCATGCCCACAACCAACGCTATAACGAGCAACGGGGGTTTTTCGGTTTTTTCGAGTCGGTCGACGACCTGCGGGTGGCCGGAGCCCTGTTCGACGCGGCCCGGCATTGGTTTGCCGAACGCGGCATCAAGCAGATCCGCGGCCCCATGAATCCTTCCATGAACTACGAGTGCGGATTGCTGATCGAAGGGTTCGACGAGCCTACGACTCTCATGATGACCTACAACCACGCGTAATACGGCCGCTTGATAGAAGGTGCCGG
>CALBSZ010000048.1 GCA_937967665.1 uncultured Planctomycetaceae bacterium | reverse complement strand
CCGCGTCCCACTTCAGATTGTCTCCACCAAATGCGAGGAACAGCCCCGTGCGCCCAGAGTTCGGTTCGGGATCGCTGTCGGACAAGTCGGTCAGTTCCTGATCGGCGAGCGAAAAGGCGAAGCTGGGGGGCAGGACGAATTCCAGTTCGTACTCGCGGGCTGGCATCTGATCGGCAAACAGATACACGCCGTTCGCGTCGGTCAGCGTGCTATCAACTTGTACGCCCCTATCGTCCAGCAAACGTACTTCGACGCCTTCGATGCCTGGCTCGCTGTCATCTTGGATGCCGTTTGCATTCAGGTCGTTCCAGACGAAGTCGCCGATCGCAGCGACACCGCCGGGAACAAACGTCGTTGCGTCGGGTGTTAGCGGCAGAGCTTCCTCGTTCCCGGCGTTATCATGGGCCACCGAATAGAAACGGTATCGATGTCCTTCGACGCCGACGTACGGGGCGGAGGTCAACGTCGTGGCGGCCAGCCACACCTCGAAAGGACCGTCGTTTTCCGAGACATAGATATCGAACGACGCCAGCCCTGAACCCGCATCGCCACCACTCCACGTCACGTCAAACAGTGTCCCTGCTACAAAGTCCGGTAGCGTATCGACCTGCGACGTCGGGACGCTGGCGTCGAGCGTATTGAAAATCGGCGGCGTATCGATCGGTTCATTGATGTCGAACACGATCGTGGCCAACGCATCGACCACGTCGTCCGTCTGCGCGGTCGAGTCGGGATACACGTGGTACGTTACAAATCCTTGACCTGTTAGTCCGTCGGTATTGGGTGGTAGGAAACCAAGCAGCGGATTGTCGGGCAGATCGCCGGTTGCCGGGTCAACAGATGTCAGCTCCCAAAACGCTTCGCCGGTCTCCACGTTGATTCCGGCGAACACATCCAAGAAAATACCGAGTTCCGCCGTCAAGTCCAAGCGATCCTGGAAAAAACCTTGATCGCCGGGCACTTCCACAAACACATCACCAAACCCAAACGAACCAACTCGAAACGAGCGGAAATCCAAATTGTCATCCAACGTCTGCGTGATGCGGACTACCTGCGCTGGGGCCGTGGCGAGTTCAGGGTCGTTTTCGAAACGAATGGTGTAATCCAGGCTCTCCGTTATCGGTACCCAGCGATCCGCTCCAAAACCATCCGGTCCGAGAATGTCGTTTGGATCAATCGACTGCGGCCGTCGAATGCGGTCTCGATCATCGGGGTCAAAGGGGCGTGGCAGTCGTGGCAAGCGTCGATTTGCACCAGGATCTTCCCCTGTCTCCAAACACATTTCGTACCACTGATTGGCCAGAAACACGTTCGAAAACGATTGGCGGTAGGCCGCAATGGCGGCTTCCGTTTGACGTTTTAGAGTACCTATATCCCGGAGCAAGTCGTTCGACTCGTCAAAATTGAGAAACCCCTTGCCGTCCCTGACACGTCTTGCGCCGCCCAGTGTCGTGGATTCCAGGCCCAAGAACGTATTCAATTGTGCCAGATTCGCGTCGCCTGCCTTGGCCAGCAGTGAAAGGAGGCTCCGAACAAGGGTCGTCGTCAGCCGAGAGGCATCGCCCATGACGACGATTGCGTTGTCGATAGAAGGTGCGGCCAGCAGACCTGAGAGCGACTGGATGACCATACGCAGTTGCCCGGGGCCTGCAATGATCAGATTGTTTGCCAGGCCGGTTGCCAGGCCTAGATTCGAAAGCCATGGCGCGGCAGCCGGTAAGGCGATGCCGGTACCCGCGGCGCCCAAGCTGATCAGGGCGCTGATGAGTCCCGTTACCTTGCCGGTTTCACGAACGATCTCGAGAGTCAACGTGGGCACGATATTTCCAACCAGCACTTCCAACGACTCTTGCGATTCCAAGGCCGCTTCGAGTAGTACATCGCGGAACCGAATTTCCGCCAGCACACGTGTGTGCGCGCGTTCGCAAACGAGTGCCAATTGGGGGTCATCCTCCGGCAACGGGCGGATGTCGTTCGCCTGAAGTCCACCGCTCAATGTGAAATCGAGCGTCGACAACTCGTGAACATCTTGGATGAACCCCCCCAGGTTTTCTAACGACAGCGGGGCCTGCGCTGGAGGCGGCACGGTCGCTCCGTATGCCTTGCCGTATCCCGCGGCAGTGATGGATACATCGCCCAATTCGACAAGGCCCGCCGTCGGTACCGAGGGAACCGTGATGCGGCTCGGGTGATGCCCCGCAGCGATGATTTCGGCAACCAGTCCAACGCCTGGAATCGCGCCGACAAGAAACGTGCCGTCTTGGGCAATGCGTGCCGACCCGACAATGGTCTGATCCGTTCGCCGGAGTAGCACGTGACCGGTAACGACGGGCTGACCGCCGCTGTCGACCACGCGTCCGCCAACTTGTGGAAACTCGTCGTCCAGCACAACGTTCACCGTTGCCGATGCCGAGATCTCGATGCTGGACAGTTCTGTAAATGCAAACGATTCGCTGAACGCAGAAAGCTGATAGTTCCCGGCAGGAACGGAATCGAACGTGTAGTCTCCGTTTTCGTCGGTGTAGGCGATGCGCCGGATTGTCGGATCACTGCTTGTGATCAACAGCAGACGCACTGATTCAATGGGCGTGCCCTGATCGTTGACAACTCGCCCGCCGACTGCAAATCTTTCCCCAACTTGTAAATTCAGTCCTTGTGCATCGTTGCTTTCCAAATTCACCGTCCCAGCAACACCTCGCCCGCCGTTCCCTTGAACTTCAACCTGGTAAACGCCTGACGCCAGGTCACTAAAGACCACCGATCCACCCGCGTCCGTCACAATCGAGCGGACGAAAACAAAGCCGTCGGGCAGTTCGCGGAATAGCGATACTTCGGCTCCGTCAACGTCAGCGACTGCGTCCGTCAGTGATACTGAAACTGACGAAGTACCTGGGGACAGATCGCGACGTAAATCCGTTCCCGCGGTAACGGACAAATTGGAAGATGGTTCGAATACGACGCTTTCGCTGACAGCATGAATTGAATACGCGCCCTCCGACAGCAATCCGAATGCGTACTGCCCAGCGGCATCCGACCTCGTTACGGCGACAAGTTCCCCGTTCGAATAAAGGGCCACCGTGGCATTTTCAATGGCTGCTCCAGACGAAGTGCGCAGGACGCCTTTGAACTGTGCCAATTCGTTCAACGCCAGATCGCTCGCCGCAACGACGGTGCCGTCTTCGAGCGTCACGTCGATTGTCTGCCCCGACCCCAAATTGCCCGGTGCCGTCGCGATAAAATACTCGCCGCTGGGAAGCGTCGAAAACTGATATTCACCCATGGCGTCCGTTGAGACCGTCATGACGGTTCCGTCGGGACCGGTAAGCACCACGGGAACACCGGACAAGACGGCGCTGTCTGTCGAACGCACGACGCGTCCCGATATTGCTCCGCCAGGAACAACGTGAAGCTGGACTCCCGTCAACATGTCGCCAGCGCTTACGACAACCTGCTGCGAGACGCTCAGCGACGACTCGAGCCCGACAACACGAGCCTCATAGGTGCCTGGGGCCAGGTCGAACTGCGAGAAGGCGCCCGTATCATCTGCGATGGTGCCCGCTATTTGTGTATCTCCGACGAAAAACCCGATGGACGCGCCCGCCGCGGAATCAAATGGCGACGTGGAAACTACCTGCCCTTCGATGGAAGCGGCCGCCGTCAAGGAAATGACTCCAATGTCAACGGTTGTGCCCTCCGTGACCAGCACGTTCGGCAAGGTCGTCGTCAAGTAGTTGTCGCGATCAATCGTTACGTCGTACGTGCCGTCGGGCAGGTGATGAATGATGAACGATTCGTTATCGAATATCGTGGCGATGAATTCGCTACCGGAACTGGATACGGCGACCACATGCAGCAGGCCGTCGATCGGACCGCCGCCAAGGTCTACGGAACCAGTCAGGCTCCCTTCCAACGCCAGAGTAGCATCGACGTTCACTTCGTCGCCAGCGACAATGCCGTGCAACTGTTCGAATCGCGCGTAGCCGAAGGCTTCGATACGTAGTGTGTAGTCACCGTCAGGCAACCCGTCGATGCGAAACTGTCCAGCCGAGTTCGATGACGTGGTGAAAATTTCGCCAGCGGTCGAAATGGCGGATACGCTGGCGACCAAACTTTGACCTGTGCCGCTCTCTGTTACTGGGCACGTGATCGAACCGCACTCTGACAGCGTCAATAAGACCACGTCCAGTGCCTGGCCCTACGCGACCGTGAGTGCCGGTGCGGAGTCAATGACGGCGCCGGCGAAGAAGAGTTCGTACTTACCGGCAGTCACGTCGGGAAACACGAAAGAACCGTCGTTTCGCGAGATGGCACTGAATACGTCCCCTGTGTCGGTGTTTGTCGCGCGAACATCGCGCCCGCTGATGTCGATGTCAAAATCCCGAGCGTGCACGGTACCGGAAATGGACGTGGTGACGGCAGCATGGGCCGAGTCGAGTTCCAGTTCGACAAGCATGCCGGCGTCCAGGTTAGAGCCTAACTCGGCAGGCAGTAACGACGCGTTGCGCGACAGCATGGCCAGGTAATCGCCCCACGTGCCTCCTACCTGCGACTGCAGTTGTGCAAAGATTGGATCGAACTCCTCGTCCGTCATATCCGCTGGAATCAACCCGTCTCGCAGCGCCGTCCAATCGAATGGCTCGTTCGGGTCTTTTCCCAAGCGAGCGACCAGCACTTCAATATCGTCGGGCGCGGGATCGATCAAGCCGTGAACGATGAAACTGTTGGAATCGCCGGGTAAGAGCAAGCCGGGCGGACCTTCTGGAGACGCTCCATAACGGATCACTTGGCCACCGCCAAGAATCGTGATGTCCGAGAACTCGTTGAAGGGCAGCACTTCCACGATCGTTGTCGGAATGCTCTCGCGATGGGTGCCGATCGGCGACGTGCTATCAACCAGCACCAGTGGCGCGAAAGCGTCGTTGATCCCGTCGTTGCCCCACGCGACCGAGAAGAAATACGGCAGCGGCGGGTCGTGGTTCGGTCGACGAACCGCGTCGGGAGTATCAAGGAACGGCACATTGCTACCACGCGCCTGGGCAACAACCTGCAAGCCATCGGCAACGGTTGCGGACAGCCCGTCGGCGTTGGAGACCCGTACATCGAAAGTTCCTGGCAGCACGCCATCCAGATCGAATGTGGCATACAATTCGGTTTCGTTCACATACCAATAATTCACGGCGGGAATGGGCGAGCCGTCGGCGCCGACCAACACCGCCGTCACACTGCGATCAAACCGCGCGCCGTGGATCGCCAGTGTCCGCTGTCCGCCGCTGCCGGCGAGCCCGTAGTCGAGGTCGCTTACGCCAAACGCCAGCAATTCGGCAGTTAATGTATAGTCGTGCGTTGCACCCATCAGGAATGGCACGTGATCGCCGAATACCAGCGCATAGTACGTTCCGGCTTCCGTGTCCGGGACCAACAGCTTTTGATCGGCGGCGAATGGCACATTGGCCGCAAAGTCAAAGTCGGCGCGAGTGGGCACTCGGTCGTACGCCACGTATAGCTCGGCGGCGTCCGATGACTGTAAAGCATCCAGCGTGAAGCTGAGCGTTTCGTCGGCGGGAACGTCGATACGAAAATACTCGCCACGACGGTGTTGCAGCGTACTGGCGAACGGTACGTCGAGCGTCAATGCATGAGCATCGATGGCGAAGTCGTCCAGCGACGCACCGATGTTGTTCGTTTCATCCGCTTCGGAAAGCTGGTTGAAAATATCGCTTCGATTGACGCCGAAGTAATCGGTCGAGACGAGTCCTGGAAGTGGCCGCGTCAATGTGTCGCTGTAGCTGTTGCCCGCCGCCACGGTGCCTCGATGTTCGATGCGGCCAAAAAACCGGTCCTGCACATCCCACTGATTATCGGACGAAATAAACACGTTGTCGTACCACCGCTCCAACGCAGCACTGCTGCTCGGAGTGGCCACGTGGTATGTGATGGTCGCATGCTGTCCCGCGAAAGAGTCGGGCGGCACGGTGATCGTCCCGATAACCAGATCGGCCGGCGGAGCCAGCGCTAACTGCATCGCCGTGAGATCGTAAGCGGTGTTGTTGTTTTCACCCGCCCGCTCGTCCACTACGTTTGCCGCGTCAGTCGTCACGAAAACGTAGTAGGGACCAGTCAAGCCGGCCGGCAGATCGACCGTGATGGTTGCCTCGTAATCCTCGCCTGGTGCCAGAGGTTGTGATTCCGTGCGCGAACCGAGTCGCGAGTCTTCGCGGCGATCGAACACCTGGTCGAACGACAGGTAAACCGTGTCCGTCCAATTCCGCCGCGGTGCCACGCTGCCGCTGTTGAGTACCGTCCACGACACGTCCACCGACTGTCCGCTGAATGCCATCGCCGGCGCGTCGACGTCAATCACGGTTAAGTCGGGAACCGGGCTGAGTGTCACGGTGGACGTCGAAGTTGTACTGCCCACGTTGTTCGTTTCCGAAGGATCTTCCAGCACTGCGCCGTTCGAGTCGGTTTCAACCAGGATGAAGTACTCGCCGGAAACGTGGAGCGGGACAGGGATATGTTTCGACGCGCTGTAACTGCCGCTCGCCAGCAATCCGCCGGTACGCTGGAAGACTCCGAGCACGACGTCAGCACCATCGACGATCATGTCGGACGACAGATAGATCCGATCCGTCCAACTGGAAACGTTCGTTCCCGCGCTGCCCGTGTTTTGCACCGTCCATTGCACGTTTACCGGTTCGCCCGAGTTGACGTTTTCCGTCGCGGTGACCTGCGTGACCTGCAAATCGGCTGTCATGCGATTTACCTGCAAAGGCTGAGTCCGCACGTTATTCGCATCGCTGCCGTCTTCAAAAATCACGCCGCCCGTATCCGTCTGTGCGATCAGGAAGTGATTCCCCGTCGCCACCGTGTCCGGAATCGCGACCAGCTGATTCGTGTGCGAATACTGCGAGCCCACATCTAAGGCGCCGTTGCGGGTACGCGATAGAAGTAGCCGATCACCTGGGTCCAAAGTCATGTCGGCGGAAAGATAGAACTGGTCGGTCCAGCGGTTGTGTTCGGTCCCGCCAATACCGACGTTTTCTATCGTCCAGGTGACCAGGAAGGCCGAACCGGTATTGACCGACGCCGGCGCGGCAATCGACTTTACCGACAGATCGGCGGGCTGCGACACGACCGTCGTCACACCGCCCAGGCCGGTATTGTCGTTGTCCAATTCGAACACGTCATCATTGGCATCGGTATCGACGAGCAGGAAGACATCACCTTGCAAGCCGTCGGGAAGTCGCACTGTGAACGAGGCGTCATAAAACGCGTCTGGTTGCAGGGCACCGAAACGGCTGCGCGTGGCGAGTCGCGTGTCGGTCATGGGGTCGAGCGTGCTGTCCACCGACAGATACAAATTGTCCTGCCAGCGGTCCGTCGTCGTGACGCTCGCCCCTTCATTGGTTACTCGATACGGTACTGTGACCGGGTGGCTGGCGAGCGCCGTGGCGGGTGCCATCACCGTCGTGACTTCCAGATCCGGCGGGGGCGTCAGAATGATCGTTGTGGCGGGCGTATCGGTGCCCGTGTTATTGGCTTCGAAGCCATGTTCGAACACAGCGTTTGCGGCATCCGTTTCCACAATGAAGAAGAAATCACCGCTCAGGCCGTCGGGTAATCGCAAGGACGTCGTCCAGTCGTACGACTCGTTCACGTCCAAGCCACCTGCCAACGCACATGCGGGATGCCGAGGATCGTTGGTTCTCGGCACGATAACGATCGATGTGGAGACAAAATTCCCCGATCCCGACGTGCTGACGCTGTTACTCAGCGGCAACTCGGGACCGCATAACAGTCCGACGGGCGGATGCGTCACCGAAGACAAGAGCGTATCGGTGCCGTCGAGGCTCTGATCTGCCGACAGATAGACTCGATCGGTCCAGCGCCCAGGCGTCGCGATGGACTGACCGCGGTTCTCGACCGTCCACGTGACGTTGACGGTCTGGCTGCTGAATGCCTGATTGGGGGCGACGACATTGGTCACCTGCAAGTCAGTCGGTGGCGTCAGCGTCACCGCAGTCGCACTGCCGGTCGTGACGTTGTCATTTTCGTTCGTGTTTTCGAAAACGCGATTTTTGGTATCGGTGACGACGATGAAATAATAGGTGCCATCGATCCCGTTCGGAAGTGTCACCGAGCGCGAGTTCGAATACGCGTCGCCGTCAGCGAGGAAGGCGGCATTACCGAATTCTCCCAGTTTCAGATCGCTGCTGTCCCAAATCTGATCATCCGAAAGGTAGATGGCGTCGGTCCAGGCGGAAGCGTTGGTCGGACCGTTGCCTGTATTGCTGACAACCCAATCGATCGTTACCTGGTTACCAGAAAACGCGGTCGGCGGCGCGGTAACCGAGGTGACCTGCAGATTGGCTAGCGGTGGAAATTGGAGCTGGATCGCCATGTCGTCGACGGCCACGTTGTTGCTTTCACCCAAGTGTTCTCCTACCTGCCGGTGGACGTCCGTACTTACTACCACAAATCGATCGCCCGCCACGTTGATCGGGATGACCATTGGGAAGGAACGCGTCACTGATTCTCCGGCGGCCAGCGTTCCCGTAAAAGCGAAGTCTCCCAGGAACAGTTCGTTTCCTCCCGCGACGGCATCGTCCGAGAGCGTGATGCGGTCGGAAAAATTGCCAGCCGGTCCCTGTCCGTGGTTCGCGATCGTCCACGTTACGGGAATTGCCTGGCCCGACGTGGCGCCGGCCGGCACCTGAATGTCGGTGATCACAAGATCGGGGACGGGTGGAACCGCGATGGACACCGTACCGCTTGCCGTCACGTTGTTGCTTTCATTCGTTTCCGGTTGTGCGTGGTCGCTGTCCGTTTCCACAAGAACCACATAGTTACCGGCGGGCAGCGGCGGATCGAGCGGCAAGGTGACCATAGCAGATTGCTGATACGTCGTGCCGGCAAGCAGCGGTGAGAACGCTGCGGCGGAAACCGTCTTCAGCTGCGTGTCGTTAGCACTGAGCACGCTGTCGGTCGAAAGCCAAAGCCTGTCATTCCATATTTCCAGCACGTCGTCCGTACCCGCGCTCCGTACCGTCCAGTCGACCGTGATCGATTGTCCGAATTCGGCACTTGCGGGCGCCGTGACGGATTCGACCGTGAGATCCGGATTCTGCACGGTGATCGATACGATGAAATCGTCGGTCGCTTCACCGTTGGTCTCGTTGCCATCCTGGTTCATCGGATTACCCGAAATATCTTCGATACCGGGCCCGATGCCCAGCTGGTACGTTCCTGGCATCGTCTGACCGTCAAACGTGACCGTGAACGTCGTGCCAGCGCCGCTGACCGTGTTAACGCGATTGCGAATATCCGCGCCGATCGGGTCTTCAAACAGCGTCACGTCGGCCGTCGTGAAGGTGCTTGCATGAATCCGCTCATCAAACTCGAATACCACTTGGCTGAACGGCGGAACGGACTGCTGCGTTGGCAGGGTAGTCACCACACGCGGTCCAGTCTTATCGATTTCGAACGTTCCCTGGTACGCCAGGTTCCCTTCACCTTGTACGTCCAGCAGTCCGTCCGCGGGCAGCGAATAGGAGTAAACGGCGGCGACGTCGGGAACCGCGACGTGGAACCGAACCGTCTTGCCGCTTAACAGTTCGACGCCTGTCACGGTTGCGCCGCCGTCGATGTTCAAATCGTTCGTGTCAAGCGACGACGCCAACAACGCGTCGGACAGGGTCAGGTCGATCGTCAGCGGTGGCGTAGAAAGTTTTTCTGCTTCCCCTGGCAGCGCGGAAAGCACTTCCGGCGGGGCAGCGGTCGCGATGGTCAGGCCGTTTATGGCGACTGCGTACGCCCCCTCGCCGCTCGCATTCACGGCCAGCACATAATCTCCAGCGCCGTCGTCCGGCACGAGGTAGTCGATCCTCGCGTTCACGCCGTCGGTCTCGCCATTGTCGTCGGTTGCCACCAACAGCCCACTGTCATTGAACAGTTGCAGCGATGGATCGACTGACGTTTGCGGCTGGGACTGTCCGTCCAATGGCGTGGTTGTGGTGATCGTTAGCGAGTCCGCTTCCGCAGCCGTGAAACGATAGACGTCGGGCAAGTCATTGAGGACGCGCAGATTGTCGAGCTTCGTGTTGCGCGAATTCAGGCCACCCGCGATGATGTAGCTGATTCCATCCATTTCATCCGCGGTCACCGTCATCGATGCAACAGCGCCGTTCGCCAGACCTGCGGTAACGAACGAGTCGATGAGTTCACCTCGCGTGTTGAACGCCTGCATCGCTCCCTGTTCGAAAGCGAAGTTATCGCCGATGGCGTCCAGGACGACCTGCCGTACCGGTTCGTCAAAATCGATGCGCAGGCCTCGTTCGAGGTCCCATCGCCACGCCGCCGCAAAACAGTTGGCAAACACGTGCGTTCCTGTGCTGGCTGGCGCTCGGTCGTTTGCTCGCACCGAACAGGCGCCGTCCTGCTGCGAAAACCTCATTCCAGGTGCGGTGATGGGCGCGAATGGTTGAAAGTCATCTGGATCAACATCTGGCATATCAAGCACGCCGGCCAGAACGGATGCGGCACCTTGCAGTGGTTGCGATTGCTGGAACGAACCATTTTCAAGTGCATCAAACGCCAGGTCACCATTCACCAGCAGTGAATAGTCAACCACGTCAGTGCCGTGAACGCGCACGAAATAGTCGCCTGCCAACAGCCACACGTCATCTAATCTGGTGTGACGGGTAGCGGATTGATGACTGCGGCTGACGACCGAGCCGCTCGCATCCAACAAGTCGAAATGCAAGGTGCCGTCGGACACCGGCCGCTGCTGGGGCGTTGCTGCGAACGTGACGCCGTAAAAATCCTCGTCACCGCTGTCTGCCAGCTGTCCCAGCACCGCCGCGCGGCTGCCGCCGCCGATTGCTAGCGAGGACGCATCGATTGGCTGAGCCGCTCCCATCGAATCATTTGCCGGGCTGCCGAACGGTTCGTTTTCCAGTAAGGCGTTGACGATCAATTGGACTTCAAAGCGACCGGATCCCGACAGACTCTCAATATCAATCGCATACATTCCGGCAGCGGCGGCGGGAGCCGCTTGTATCACGACCGCGTCACCGGCGGCAGCAGCGGTGGCCATGCCGACGACGGCGCTGCCGGGATCGAGCAACTTGACGGATGCCTGCAGGCTTGCATCGGTCGGCGTGAGTGCCACGGTAACCGTCTGGCCCGCATCCAGCTTAATGGTGAAGCGGTCCACGTCGCCCGTGCCATGCAGGTAGCTGGTCGAAGGCGGATCGTAAATCAGACTGCCGAGCGGCAGCTTGGGGTCGAGCGGTGTGGCCAGCGGGTCAGGGCCACCATCCACGGAAAAACGAAGGGTAAAGTCCTCCATTCCTCCGTCATGGTTGCCGTCCAGCGGCCGGTCGGCCAGATCGCGGAATGCTCCGGCACCACTGGCGAGCGTCAGCGTGTAATCGCTATCGAGCAATCCCGAGGCCTCGATCGTCACGGTTCGTGTTGGATCGTCGTAAACAAACGACTGAAGCGGTATCGTTGCGCCAGTCACCGTGTCGAGGAGGGTCACGTCCGCGGCATCCAAGTCGACCGTGTTCAAGTTCTCGCTGAATGTCACCTGCAGCAAAACCCCGCGCTGCGTCACCACTTCGTTGTTGCTGATCGATGTGGCAGTCACTGTCGGTGGGACGGAGTCGAGGACGAAGTCGGTAACGAACTCGTCCAGGCTCGCGCCAGCGAGGCTCACCAGGCTACCGGCCGGTAACGTCACCGAATACAGGCCGTCGCCGGCGGCGTGTCCGGATAGATCGAAGTCCAGCGTATTGCCGTCCACCGTCGTCACACCGCTGCTCGGCACGCCGTTGATCAATAGATCCCCCGCCTGCGCGCTGTTCAGGGCCAGCGTTGACGAGACATCGATCGTGTAGAGCGTCGGAAAGGTGGCAAGGATTTCGGTCGGTGCATGCGGTACGCTTGTGACATGCAACGAAGGAGCGGGCGGCGTTGCCCCGGATACGCGCAGCACATAATCGCCCATTCCCGCGGCCGCAGACACGACCGCGCGGTACATGCCACCTTGCCCCGCCGGCACGGTGTAGGTCAATTCCGCGTTGCGTCCATCGGCCCCGCTGTTGTCGTCGGTGGCGAGGAGCGTGGCATCCGGACTGAACAATTGAACGACCGGGTCGGCCGGACCGGTTACAGCGTCCGGAGCACCGACCGCGTCGAAGGGTGTCGTTGTGGATAGAACGAACGTATCGCCTTCGACTGCGGGAAACTGATAATCATCAACGAAAGGAAATCGTTGTTCGGCGTGCGCCTGAATCCGGGCGGGCGACAAGGCCTTGTCGTAGATGGCGACTTCATCCAGTTCTCCGGTCCACGAGTAGCTGGGATCGCCTTCACCCTGACCGATCCGCAACGGACGCATTGCGTGTTGAATCGGGTCTGAATAGTGCATGGAATCAACGAATTGGCCGTTACGATAGATGCGAAGTTCCTGACCGTCGTAGGTGCCGACAATGTGCGACCACTGTTCCGTCGGGACCGACGCACCGAGAACGTTGTCGTTCCAATGGTTGACGAAGAAATGGATATCGCCGCCCGAATAGTACAGCCCATAGCCGTCGTCCCAGTTGTCAGAACTGGTCTTCATCAACACACTGTTGAACGAGCTGATGTTGACGTCAGGGTTGACCCACGCTTCCAACGTCACGTGCACCGGCCGCAGCAATGCATGGTTGGGGACGGTTACGACATTGCCGGCTCCATTGAAACTTGCCGCCAAATTCGTGTCATGGGGTAAAGCACCGGCCATGCCTTGCGTCACTCCGTTTTTGTACGTGCCATCCAGGCGATTGCCGCTCAGGTCCGAGGCCGTATTGCCGGCCGCTTCACCCAAACGCCAATAACCGACCGGTGCGTCAGCAAGCAGGTCGCGTTCGAACGGTACCGGACCCAACCGGCCAAGCACGTTGTGCGACAACGCAAGCGATTGCGAAGAGGACGCGTCGATATTGGTACCATGTTCGATGTCCGCACCAATCGTCGCGACCAGACTGTATCGCGTACCGGCGGGACCTCGGACGCGCGCGGCGTAGGTGCCGGAAGCGCTGATCACGGCGTCGCTGATCACTTGCTGGACGTTGCCGTTGATGGCGGACCCCACGGCACCAAGATCACCGGCACCGTCAAAGACGGCCAGATACAGCGGAGAGCCGTCGTAGGCAATGGCCGCCA
>CALBSZ010000047.1 GCA_937967665.1 uncultured Planctomycetaceae bacterium | reverse complement strand
CAGCGCCCCTGAATTCGGCCGCCCAGCGCCCCCATTTTCAACCGCCGTCAACAGATTTTGGTTTCGCGAGGAATTTCTGTGGCTTGCGGGTCGTGTGGATTCCGGCAACAGCAATGTCAGCACTGGCATGTTGGCTCGGCGTGTTTTTCGTAGAGATCAATATCGGCTGGGCGATTGCCGCATCCATAGTTGCCATCGGCGCGTTTTTGCTTGGGACATGGGTGCTACCAGCCTATGTTCGCCAGAAGGCAGATCAGTACGCTGATAGCTTCTTCGCGGCGGTGTTATTCCTCGATTCAAAGACGAATGAGGAGACGACTATGGCGAAAGCATGACATGGCCTAATCCGGCGGAAACTTGCGACGATTCACCTTCTTGCGTGTTTCCTCCGGGAGTCCGCTTGAGGTAGCTCAAACATCCTGACCTTATGATGATTCGCCAGCCTCAGTCGGTTTATCCGCTTGTGCACCTTTAGGGGCAAATACAATATCGAATTCAACATTCATGCCTCGCCGCATTGGCGTCCCGTACCACTTTGCACCTGGTGAAAACACTCGTGGATATCCTTGCACGTCAAAAAAGGCGTAACCATTCTTTACGGCTGCGACGGTCCCCTTCAAACGAAGTGGTTTATTTGGATCAGATCGGTCCCTGGGCTTGTACTCACTTCTATATAATTCGCTTGGAGCGAGACCCAAAGTCACACTTTTCGCAAAAACCTCATCCGCCTCGGTGAACTGACCATTCAGAAACAACATTCCTCCCAAGGTCGCAATGAACCGGGGATCAGAAAAGCCCCGCAATGTACTCAATCGCAGGACTGCAATTGCCTTGTCGAACGGTTCGCCGGACTCGACCACACTCCTGGCTAACTCAACGCATGCTCGAACTTCTTCGGGATGTTCTTGAACAAGTGGCTCCAGGACTTGTCGAGCCTTTTCAGGGTCACCGCCACGTCTGTAAGTGCGTCCCAACAGGTATCTTGCCACGATACTATTCGGTGCCTCCTGGACGGCAGTCTCAAGCGCCTTAAGATGGGCCGGCTGCTGTCCCAGCCAGCCAGCTATCTGAGCGCTCACAATACGCAACGCTTCTCTTGACCGAACAACCCGCAATCCTTCAGTGATAACTTCTTCTGACTTCGCGATGTATTCAGTAGATTCGTGGGGCGTAGACGCTCTTTTTGCCCAGTCTAAATACAACTCAGCAAGCCCTTGCAAACAATACTCATCAGAAGCAGCCATTTTTAACCCGTGCTGAAAAGCAGACTCTGCCTGAACCATGCGCTTTCGGGCCATATCTTCACTCTCCGTTGCCGTCGTCATCCCGGCCAGGATTTTCCCCTTTGTGTGATATAACACACGGATTGTAGGCTTGAGCTTGATTGCCGCATCAATTTGAGACAGTGCCAACTCCCACCTTCCTTCCCGCGACAGCATTCTAGCGTAGTGCTGTAACACATAGGGGCTGTCGGGGTCTTTCCGGCAAGCTGTGTCGAAGTAACGTATCTTCCCGTCTAGCGTACCAATTGCATCCACCATCACATCGGAACGGACCAGTTGTTCGAACGCGGCGTTGTCGGAGCCGAAATTGAGATTCATGTGTTTAAGTGCGTCTTGCAATAATCGCTCTCTGTTCTCGCCGCCGCATCGAAGCCATACAATCTCGGCAATGGTACGATGCCGTGCACGTGCCCCGTACACTCCATAGTATTCATTCAAAAGGTCGTACATAATGACGCCGTCGGTCTGCGAGCCGATTTCTGAGTGCATTTTTTCGAGGTCTACTTCGAGACAATTAGCAAGGAGGCCATCTCGTAGATACACACCGTGTTGATAAAAGGCACAGACCGCAAGATATGCCTTTTGCGCAAGATCACCTTGGATATTACGAAATTCATCTTCAATAATGGCATCAAACCCTGGCCCTTCCGTTGCCTCACGCATTGCCACCAACAACTGCTTACCATGTTTGCTTCTAATTGCGGCGGTGCGCAAGGCAGCCGACAATGGTGCCAATTGCCCAAGCTCGTCGTGCTTGTCCAAATATGCAATCAGCCGCTCGATTTCAGGGTCACTAAGATCCTGCAATTCGTACTCATTCCCGAGTGCTGACAGACCTGCTTGTCGCCACTCATTTAGCCGAGAACCCACAATGAACATGGCAGGACGCTGTAACGTCCTTAATCGCCGCACGGCGGAGTCGAGTGCCCTCCTATGGTGTGCGGCATTGTCGATAAAGAAAAATGTGCGTTTATCAGGCGCGATCGTCGTTGCATACTCGATATCGCCCTCCAGAAGTTCGGCTCCTGGCCGCAGACAAAACACAACGCCAGCCCTTTCTTGGACCAACTGTGCCGCTATGGATAGCAGTAACGTGGTGACTCCAAATCCGGCCGGACCTAATAACACATCTATAGCAGGCTTTGCATTGCTGCTTGTTGCAAAGTCCAGCGCGTCGTTGTAAAGAGGCTCTTCAAGGTCTCGGATGAAAAAGTCGCGTGCAGCAATCAATGCCCAATTTGGGCGGTCTCCCCGAAGAAATGCGCGAAGATTTGGCCGCTCCGAGAAAGGGGCCTGGTTGACGTAGGTCCATGAGCTAAGTAAACGCATGGTGGCCGGTGCATTCGCATCGAATGCGTGGCTCAACTCTGACGGAACAAGTTTCTGGGCACGCGTCAGTGAATCGTTATCGACAGCGTCCGTGGCAAGAACTGCTGATGCTGCCTGAACGAAATCGGTCAAATCGCCAGTGATGGTGTCGATTGCCTTTGACTTCAGTAGCTCTGCTTCAAGAACTGGGGTTGTAGGTGCGAGCCGGTAGGAATGGGGCATTTGGGAAAGGCGAAATTCATCGGTAAGCTCGTCGAGAACGAGTTTCCAGTTTGGATCACGGTTGGAGTAACCAATGTAGAGGAAAGTTGATGTGGCGGCGTGAAGTTTTAGTAGCTCAAAGAGCATTTTGCGCCGTTCGCGGAAACGAAGATAGTCATTCTCAGTGATAACAATCCGAGGTGCCTCCGTTCCAAACAAGACGCCATGAAGGTGAATTACAGGAACTTGGAACCGTGGCTCGACTGGTACGACATCTTGTGTAACTGACAAAGTAACTGGTGTTTGGCAGGGGTTTGCATTTAACTCATACGACCTTTCGATGGAGTGATCGTAATTGGTAGTATAGATGGCCTTCCATAGGCGGGAGAAAAACCATTGACACGTGTCGTTTGGATCCAATTCGCT
>CALBSZ010000046.1 GCA_937967665.1 uncultured Planctomycetaceae bacterium | reverse complement strand
ACAGCCGTCGACCGAACTGCCAGAGAGCGCTCGTCCTATCGGATCTGGCGCGTGCCGCAGACACCCCGACGAATCGGGATCGCGGCGCGGCGGGCGTTCGGCGTCAATGACTGGCGAAGCCCGGCGCCGCGGACAGCAAAACCTCGCTGGGTCCTCCTGGAATCGATTTTTCGAATTCTGCTATTCGCGCCCTTGACAACATTCCGATAACTGCTCGAATTACGCGCGCCATGCATGAACCACTTTGTCGGCAAACAGGACAACGAACGAGTTGTCCGGGGCATGGCGAGTCCTAACGAAAGGAATCCTTGGTTGAAACACATTGACGAAGAGAGTCAAAAGGCGGACGACGAACCTCCGGGTACCGGCCGCGGTATTGACCGAATTTCTCGACTGACAAACCCCACTCATCTTCCCCTGGCAGTATCCACTGCCACCGCTCTTCGACGCAACGGCGTGGCTCGCCGCAAAGTCAACGGGCATCTTAACACGACGGCGCATCTGGCAGGTTCGCAAGACAATGGCCACGTCATCGTCCTTTCCGGCAAAGTGTCCCGTCGCAGCCTGTCGCCGCGGACGCGTGTTTTCCGCAAGAAGTTTTATCCCGATGTAGCCGATCGCCAATGGAACGACTGGCGGTGGCAGTCCCAGCATCGGATTCGCAAGCTGGAGCAGTTTGAGCAGATCGTCACGCTTTCCAGCGACGAACGGGAAGCGTTGATTCAGGGCGGTACCATGTTGCCAGTGGGCATTACCCCGTACTACATGAGCCTGCTGGACGCGGACGACGCCCATCAACCGCTCCGCAAGACGGTGATCCCGACCACCAAGGAGTTCGTCCGTACGCTCGGCGAAGCCGACGACCCGCTCGGCGAGGACGGACACAGCCCGGTTCCCGGATTGGTCCATCGGTACCCGGACCGCGTGTTGCTGCTACCACTCGATTTCTGTTCGACCTACTGCCGCTACTGCACGCGATCCCGCGTCGTCGGCCACGGGGAAATCGTGCCTAACGAAAAGCGGCTCGAGGCCGTTTTCCAATACCTGCAGGCGACGACGTCGGTCCGTGATGTCCTGGTTTCCGGCGGCGACGCGCTGGCACTCAGCGACGAAAAGCTGGACTGGATTCTGGGGCGGTTGCGAGCGATTCCGCACATCGAATTCGTCCGGATCGGAACGAAGATGCCGGCCGTCTTGCCGCAACGGATCACGCGCGACCTGGTGCGCGTGCTGCGCAAGTACCATCCGTTGTGGATGAGCATCCATTTCCTGCACCCGGACGAATGCACTCCTGAGTCGAAGCAGGCCTGCGAACGGCTGGCCGATGCCGGCATCCCGCTGGGCTCCCAAACCGTGTTGCTTAAAGGGGTGAACGACGAAGTGGAGACCATGAAGCAGCTGGTGCAGAAGCTGCTGACCATGCGCGTCCGGCCCTACTACCTGTACCAGTGCGATCCGATCAGCGGTTCGGCTCACTTCCGTACACCGGTGAGCAAAGGGCTGGAGATCATCGCCGGATTGCGAGGTCACACGACCGGCTACGCCGTGCCCACCTACGTCATCGACGCGCCCGGCGGCGGCGGGAAGATCCCGCTCCAACCCAACAGCGTTGTCGGCCGCGACGGCGACTGGCTGGTGTTGCGTAACTTTGAAGGCAAGGAATTCCGGTATCCGGATCCCCAGGGTGCCGGCGGCACAATCGAGGTGACGACGTAAGGCCATGTCCCACGATGATTTCCTCTGCGTCCGCTGTTCGCGGCACATGAAGACCTGCTGCCAGACGTCGGAAGTGCACGCAACGCTGGGCGACGTACAACGCATCAAGGAGTACACGGGACGCGATGACTTTACCGAGTTTCGCGTTCCCGTGAATCCCGACTACGCGGATCAAGACGACGATTCGGCGTGGCAAACGCATGTATTCCGCGAAGACGGCAGCCGCCGCGTGCTGAAACGAAAGCCCGGCGGCGATTGCACCTTCCTGGGCCCGCACGGCTGCAAACTACCTCTGGAAACCCGACCGCTCATCTGCCGACTCTACCCTTACGACTACAACGAGGACGGGATTCAGGACGAGCTGGCTCCGGGTTGCCCGCTGGACTTGCTGCGGCCCGGCATGAGTTTGCTCGAAGAACTGGACATCACGCCGGCCGACGCCCGTCGCTGGCACCAGCAGTTATACGCAGAAATCCGGCTGACCGATGCCAGTCGCACCCACGCTGAACAACTGGCGGAATGATCCAATCGCCGGACGCGAACGTCTTTCCTGCGCTAACTTTCCAACTCACCACACGAAATATCCAGAGAAGCTTGACAGAATGAAAATCGGTATGACTTACGACTTGCGTGATCACTATTTGGCTGCAGGATACGGCGAGGAAGAGACGGCCGAGTTCGACCGCGCCGATACGATCGACGCCATCGACGACGCGCTTGGTAAACTGGGACATCAGACAGACCGCATTGGCAACGCTCGGCAGCTGGTGCAACGACTGGCCCAGGGAGACGGCTGGGACCTGGTCTTCAATATCTGCGAAGGGCTCCACGGCATGGGTCGAGAAGCGCAGGTGCCCGCCCTGCTGGATCTGTACGACATCCCCTATACGTTTGCCGATCCCTGTGTCATGTCGGTCTGTTTGGACAAAGGTATTACCAAGAGCGTTGTCCGTAACGCCGGCATTCCGACACCGCGGTACTCCGCCATCCGCGACGAACACGATATCGCGGAATGGCTGGATCGGGCCCCGCTGCAGTTTCCGCTGTTCGCCAAACCGATCGCAGAAGGGACCGGCAAAGGCGTGAGCCCCGCTTCACGCGTCCGCGACGCCGCGGAATTGAAAGACGTTTGCCGGCAGCTGCTGGATCGTTACCAACAACCGGTACTGGTCGAAGAATTCCTGGCCGGACGCGAGTTCACCGTTGGTATTCTGGGTACGGGTAGAGAGGCCGAGTGCCTGGGGACACTGGAGATCATCCTCCGCGAGGCGGCCGAGCCGGAAGTGTATTCGTACGTGAATAAGGAACGCTGCGAGGAACTGGTGGAATACCGACTCGTCGCCGCCGACCGGGACGAGCAGGTCCAGCAGGCCGAAGCGATCGCTCTGGCTGCCTGGCGATCGCTGGGTTGTCGCGATGGCGGGCGGATCGATTTGCGCTGCGACGCCAACGGAAACCCGCAGTTCCTGGAAGCCAATCCGCTGGCGGGCTTGCATCCGCAGCACTCAGATTTGCCCATGCTCGCCACGGCACTGAAAATGAGTTACCTCGAACTGATCGGCCGCATCGTGGATTCGGCGTCGCGGCGCTGCAACCCGAATCATGTCGCCACTGCTGCAAACACCACGGAGGCCGACTGCGTCACGCAACTACGATGAGAATCGTTGTACTGCATAACGAACCGGGAGAAGACGCCGCCGTTGCGGAAACGGACGTGCTGGTCCAGCTGCAGGCTGTCGCCAGCGCTCTGAGGACATTGCGGCACGATACGATTCAACTGAGCTGCACGCTGGATCTGGAATCCGCACGAAGCCGGCTGCTGGAATTGGAACCGGATGTCGTGTTCAACCTGGTCGAGTCGCTGGGCGGCACCGATCGGCTCATGACGCTGGCGACCATGCTGCTGGACGCCCTGAACCTTCCTTACACCGGCACGTCGACCGAAGCCATCCTGTCCACTTCGAACAAGCTGACGTCGAAACAACGGATGCGTGCCGCCGGATTGCCGACACCGGGCTGGTTTCACGCCGGCACCGCCAACGTTCCACCGGAGTCCACCGTCGCGCTCCAGGACAGTTCATGGATTCTCAAGCCGGTTTTGGAGCATGCTTCCTTCGGCATGGACGACAACGCGGTCGTTACCGCCAGCGACCCGCCGTCGTTGTTCGAGCAATTGCGGGAGCGCGAGCGGCAGCTTGAACGTCCGTGTTTTGCCGAGCGATTCGTGGCCGGTCGCGAGTTCAACCTGTCGCTGCTGTGCGGCCAGGTCTTGCCCCCGGCCGAAATCGATTTTGCCGCGTTTCCAGCCGGGAAGCCGCGGATCGTCGGCCAGCGGGCGAAGTGGGATCAGGACTCGTTCGAATACCAGCAGACCCTGCGCACGTTTCACTTTCCGGCGTCCGACCAGGAACTGCTGAACAAGCTCGTGGAGCTCGCCAAAAGCTGCTGGCGATTGTTTGGAATGGCCGGCTACGCCCGCGTCGATTTCCGCGTCGATGCCCTTGGACAACCGTGGATCCTGGAAGTGAATGCCAATCCGTGCCTCGCTCCAGACGCCGGATTCGCCGCCGCGCTCGCCGAAGCCGGGACCGGCTACGAGGACGCCATTCAACGGATCGTGGATGACGCCCTGCTTTCCACCGCACTGGTGCCAGCGGGCGTAATCCCGGACGCCATACCCGATTCTCTTTTCCAACGGCCGTGACATGTTTCGCATTCGACGAATCTACGACGATGCCTTACCGGTAAACCGGACGGCGCTGGTCGAAGTCCGCAAGATCTTTGACAGCCAGTTTCCCGAGGCGCCCCCCGGTGACATCGAACACCTGGCGGACCGGTTGCGGAATCCCTTCCAGAAACGGTTTCGTACGATTCTCTCGGTCGCCGAGAACGCGCGGCATCGTGTCACGGGATTCGCGATTGTCCTGCACGAACCCGAGATCGGGTTTTGTTACTTGGACTTCCTGGCGGCGGGCAAGCACGTTCCCGGGCGCGGCATCGGCGCGGCGTTATACGAATTCGTTCGTGACGAAGCCGCCGCGCTGCGCGCCCACGGCGTCTTTTTCGAGTGCCTTCCGGACGACGAAGACCGCTGCGCTGACCCGCAAGTCCGCAAACAGAACGCGGCGCGGCTGCGGTTCTATGAGCAGTATGGAGCCCGCCCCATCGTCGGTACGGCATATGAAACACCGGTGCCGGACGGCGATACCGATAACCTGCCGCACCTGGTGTGGGACGATCTGGACACAGGCAAGCCGCTCGGCCGGAAACTCGCGCGCGAAGTGGTCCGCGCCGTCTTGGAACGGAAGTATGCGGACCTCTGCCCACCCGAGTACGTCAATGCCGTAGTCCAGTCCTTTCGCGATGACCCAGTCAACATACGCGAGCCGCGATACGTCAAGGCACCTGTCGAACGCAAGCAGGCCTCGCCCCTGGCGCCCGAGCCTATCGCTATCGCCATCAACGACAAGCACGACATCCACCACATCCGCGAGCGGGGCTATGTGGAATCGCCCGTTCGCATCAAGGCGATCCTGAGCGAACTTGAGGGGACCGGCATGATTGAACGGGTGCCCGTCAGGGAGTACCCGATGAAACACATCCTGGCGGTCCATGACGCCGACTTCGTGAACTACCTGCAACACGCCTGCGAAAACGCGCCGCAAGGCAAGTCCGTGTACCCGTATGTGTTCCCCATTCGCAATGCCACGCGGCCGCCCCAGGAATTGACGGTGCGCGCGGGATACTACTGCATCGATACGTTCACCCCCATCCACCGCAACGCCTTCCCCGCCGCCAAACGCGCGGTCGATTGCGTCTTGACGGCGGCCGATGCGATCCTGGAGGGACGCCGCATCGCGTACGCGCTGGTCAGGCCACCCGGGCATCATGCAGAGCGGCGGTCGTTCGGCGGCTTTTGCTACTTCAGCAACGCGGCCGTGGGCGCCCACTATCTCTCGCAGCACGGAAAAGTGGCCATTGTGGACGTCGACTACCACCACGGCAACGGTCAGCAAGACATCTTCTACGAACGCGACGACGTCCTGACCGTTTCCATTCACGGGGATCCGGACTTCGCGTATCCGTACTTCACCGGCTTCGCGGACGAACGCGGAACGGGACGCGGCGAGGGCTTCAACCTGAATATCATCCTGCCCGAAGCGCAGGACGGCGCGCAATACCGCCAAGCACTCGCCCAAGCGGTTCAGGCCGTCCGCAAGTTTGATCCCGCGTTCCTCGTCATCGCCCTCGGCCTGGACCCCGCCAAGGGAGATCCGACCGGGACGTGGTCCCTGCGTCACAAAGATTTTGAGGGGAACGGCCGCCTGCTGGCCGGATTGCAACTGCCGTCATTGGTTGTCCACGAAGGCGGCTACCGGACCAGGACCCTCGGAACGACCGCCAGGAGCTTTTTGCGTGGCGTCATGGAAGGCGGACAACATGTCTAGCTGCCCGACGCGCGATGAGCCATCTCCGACACTGCGCGGCAACGTTACCGCGGCGGACCGCGACGCGGTCCGCAGTGTCGTGGAAGCGACCGGCTTCTTCCGTCCGGACGAAGTCCTGGTGGCTATCGAGCTAGTGGACGAATACCTGGCGAAGGGCGATTCGTCCGGTTACGGTTTCCTCTTTGCGGAGGTTGACGGCCGCGTGGCTGGATACGTCTGTTACGGCCCGATCGCCTGTACCCTGGGCAGCTACGACCTCTACTGGATTGCGGTCGACCCACGTTTTCAAGGACAGGGAGTCGGTCAGTTGTTGCTGCGCGAAGCCGAACGGCGGATCGTGCAGCAAGGGGGCCGCCATATCTACATCGAGACTTCGGGCCGCCACCAGTACGCCCCGACGCGCGCCTTCTACGATCGCTGCGGCTACGGCATCGCCGCCACGCTACCCGACTTTTACGATCAAGGCGACGACAAAGTCATCTGGCGAAAAATTTGCCTGCCCCTTGGGTAGACTGTTGCTGGATAGTCCGGCAGCGCCGGGTTCCGTCGTCATATTGGCTCAGCGCGCGAGTCAATGGGGCACTTACGTCCGGATACCCTTGCTGGCGCTGCGTGCTTGTATTGTGACTACCCTTGCTTGCGCTTGCTTCTATTCGTATGGCCTGCCGCAAAGTTGGCGCTGTCCAACTAATGTTCGGCAATAATGCGATGATTCATCACTCGGTTACCACCGATTTCTTCGGCGCGCAGCCAGAGTAGTTTTCCGATCAGCTCCTCGCCATCGGGAAGGATGAATTGGGTCACGCTGCGACCTTCGCCGAGTTTCAGCACCTGTTGTCTTTCACGCCTTCTCCCCGGAGCGAACAGCATGCAATTGAAGCTCACGCGGTCGCGTCCCTTGTTGGTCATTGTTTGTTCGATCACCAATTCCCCGGCTTCGTTGATGCGCGTCATCATTTCGATGGTCACGTCGCCGAGTCCGACTTCGATGGTGCGATAGATACTGAATTTGTATTCCCGTTCGGCGGCAACGCGAAAATCGATCCGCAAGCGCCGTTCGCCGCTGTCCGCGCCGGCTTTGAGCAGTACGGTCATCTGATCCAGTTTCTCTTCGCTTTCGGCCAGCTGAAAGGGAACCTTGCCTGTGTGCAGGTCCCACATTTTGGGCGCGACGACGCGGAAGTCGCCGCTGACGCCTTGAGGGAAATGATTGGTAAAGCGGTAGGGCAGCGGTTGCTCGCTGCCAAAGATACTGGCAATCTGCTGTTTGTCGAAACGAAAGCCGATCTGCCATTTGACGACGGGCAAACTGACTCCCGTCAGGAAGGTCGGCAGTTTGCCGACGGGAATGACTTGCTTGCGAACATCGGCTTCCTCGATTTCGTCAACGGCGCGAGTCCGTCCCCAGACGTCGACTTGTTTGACGTGCTCGCCGAAGTACATCACCTCGTTCGTCGGTTCTTCGTTCCAAACGACGATCACCGCCTTGCCTCGCTGCAGAAAGACGCGATTCGAACTGCCGCTGCGCATCTGAATCTGCCCTATGTAGGTTGCCCCGCTGATTTGGTATGCGGTGGTGCGCCAGGGCAGGAACAGTTCGTCCGGCGTCCCGTCCTCCTTCATGAGTCCGAGGTTTTCGTCGAAGGGGCAGGGGACGAAGATGGCATTTGCCTGGCTGATTTTGGCCGATACCATGCGCGTGACCAGGTCACGGATTCGGACATCGCGCTGATACCGGTTCTTCACAAGTGGCTGCAGGACCACCCAACGCTGTGGATCGGTTGCTTTCGTCGCGTTCAGATACGTTTGCAGCTCTGCATCGGTCAAAGGGGGATCCGCGGTGTAGGACAGGAATTGCCAAGGCGTCCGGTTCAGCTGGGGCGGCTGGCTGATCCAATGCCAGGGAAACCCAATCTTGATCTCCTGGCCATAGCGTTCCAGATGTTTCTTGATTTCGCCGATTTTCTTTTTCAGATCCGGATAGCCGACGAAACTGACGTCGTCATCGCGTCCCAACTGCCACCAGCGAATCTTCAGCGACAAGCGGGTCATGATGGGGTCGACCATCGGAGTCCAGACGCCGGCGTCGGCAAAGATCGAGGCGACGGGCGGGTCCTTAATGTTCCCCAGTCGTTTCACCAGATCGCCGGGGGGACGATCCAGCACACCGACGGTGCGAATGTCGAAATTGCTTAGTCGTTCGAAGAACCAGGCCAGATGGTCAGCACGCACTTGGTCGGTCGCGTCATACCAGACCGGGAACTTGATCCAGTTGACACCGACCATGCTGAGCAGGTTGGCCATGGTATTCAAGCTGTGCGGGTCGTCCCCGTTGGGCAAGGTCCAACCAAATTCACCCTCATCCGGATTGTTAAAGAGTTCGACGATGGCCAGTGAAATATCTCGTTCCAAGCCTACGCCCCGGTCTCCTTGAACGACCACGCGGACGCGATAGAAGCCGGGAGTGTCCAGCGTCGTTTTCCAGTTCGCGGAGCCGGCGAACCCGCTGGCCGCCGGTTTTTCTACGGGGATCTCGACCAGCGAGGCGACGGATGCAGCAAGATTTCGCGTCTGCTTTTCTTCCCGCGGCACGATCTGCTTTTGCGCGGACGACAGAACCTGGTCGTTCAGGTCCAGCAGTTCAAAATGAATGACGGGGTTTTGCTGCCGCACGCCCGAGACGCGGCACGTCACATGGACTTCGTTGCCGACGACGTACACGTTGTGCGGGCTATTGGTTTCCACGTTGATCCGCGGCACCTGCAGCAGGCGCAAGTCGTCGAACTGCGCGTAGCCAAACAGGTCGGCTCGATCTGTCGGCCGCAAGTGCAAGGCCAGCAGGGCGAAGCGAATGGAGGGATCGCTGGGAGTCATGGGCCCGATGTGAATCGCTTGCCATTTTCCGCCGGTCTGCAGCTGCGGGCAGCGGTACGTTTCCACGCTGTTCTGATTTTCGTCCAGAAACACGACTTCCACGTAGGCCACATCGTGTTCCAGATCGTGCGTTTTCAGATGACCTTGCAGCAGGTAGCCCAGCATCGGGCTGACAGGGATGGGGGGACTGAACGCAATGGCGGCGCCCCCGTCAAGCTCCAATTTCAAGCACTGTTCGCCGGAAGGGCAGGGTGTTTCCGGCTTGTCGATTTCGATTCTCAAGTACTGGGGGAACCCACGACCGCGGCGTCGCGTCCATTCGTCCGGCCAGCCATCGAAATTGGCGTCTTCGTCGCGTTCGAAGTCGCAATGAAAAACTTCCAGTGCGTCATGCCCAACGCCATCCGTGGGCGCGGCTGCTGTAAACGCTAGAATGAGACACAGGAATGAATTCATGACAGCTGTTCAACCTTTGCTTGACTCGCCAAATCTGTAACGGAAACGCCTCAATGCCCGAAATCCAGGTAGGGATTCAACTTGCCAGTTTGAAACTCCCCTTTAAGAAAGCTTTGCATACGGCGGCCCGGTTGGGTGCCAACGCAGTGGAAATCGACGCGCGCGCGGAGGTGCGGCCGGAGGAATTATCGCGCACGGCGATACGACAGATACGGAAAATGCTGGATGATCTGAATCTGCGGGTGTGTGCCGTCCGCTTTCCCACGCAGCACGGTTACCATTTCGTCCGCGATCTCGACCGCCGCATCGCCGCGACGAAGCGGACGATGGAGATGGCGTATGCGCTCGGCGCCGGCATCCTGGTGAATCAAGTCGGACGGGTTCCGGACGAGTCCTCAGGGCCCGACTGGGACATGCTGGTGCAATCGCTCACGGACATCGGCCGCCACGGTCAGAAGGTCGGTACGTTCCTGGCCGCCGAAACCGGCAGCGAAAGCGGCGAAAGCATGCTGCGACTCATTCAAGCCCTGCCGGACGGAACGGTCGGGGTGACCCTGGATCCAGGCAACCTGACCGTCAATAATTTTTCGGCCCGCGACGCCGCGCTGATCCTCGGCCGACACATCCTGTACGTGCATGCCAAGGATGGCGTTCGCGACCTCGCCCAGGGACGCGGGATTGAAGTTCCCCTGGGACGCGGCTCCGTCGACTTCCCGGAAATCCTCGGCATCCTGGAAGAGCACCAGTATCGCGGTTACTTCACCATTGAACGCTCGACTGCCGAAGACCCCGTCTACGAAATCGGCGCCGCGGTACAGTACCTGCGCAGCTTGTGAGGCAAAGGCGGCACAGGAAGTCACTTAGGCATCGGCAACCCGCGGCGCGCTCGCCAGACCGGGATACTGGAAAGGGTGTAGGCCGCGGCGGCGAAGAGTGAAAACAGCCCGATGGCAGTGAACATCCAGGCGAAGCCCCAGCGATCGGCAATGCCGCCCAGCAACGGGGCGCCGGCAATCGTTCCCAGGTCCAGCATCATCAGGGCGAGTGCCGAGCCCGTGCCGCGGACCTCGTCCGGAAACGGTTCGATCGTCAGCGCGGTCATGGTATGGAACATCAAGGCGTGACCCGTGCCGCAGGTCACCGCGGGGATCACAATCATCCAGGGGTTTGCGGCGTCGACCAGCCAGAAACAAAACATGCCGGCGGACATGAACAGCATCCCCGCCAGCAACACCTTTCGCCGCCCCCGCCGCTCGGGCATCCGACGCAACGTGATCCGCACGGCCAGCGCCCATCCAGCGTAACACCAGAAGAAGAAACCCATGGCGGAAATGCCGGGGATGACCAAGGGTAACTGGTCGATATAGCTGGCCATGAAGACGAACGGGGATGTCATGCACATCCCAAACGCGACATCGACCAGCAGAATCGTTCCAGGCCAGTAGTTGCGTACCGTCACAAAGAAGTCGACCAGCGTCACGGCGGATTTAGAACGCTGCGTGGGGCGACTCACGAAACAAATCAGCGTGGCGGGAATGGCGTTGGCGATGGCGGCGGCCACGAACAAGATGACGAAATTCTCCCGCACGCGATCCATCGACAGGAACAAGTCGCCGAGCGCCGGACCCAGCAGCATGCCGATGAAGCCGCCCGCGCCCAGAACTCCGATCGCTTCCGTGCGCCGGCTGATGGGAGTCGTCTGCGTGATATAGGTCAGGCTGCTGGCAAAGACGATCGCAGCCCCCAGCACCAGACACGCGCGGAGGCTGTAGATCAAGAGGCTCAATTCGGCCAGCAGCAGGTTTCCCAGCGAACCGACCGAAAAGACGCCAAAGCCGATCAGCCACATCGCGTGGGCGCCCAGCCGATTGATCCACTGTCCCATCCAAGGCCGCAACAGCAGACCCACCACCGCGCCGGCCCCCATGATCCAGCCGACCTGCTGGACGTCGCCCCCCAGGAATTCGATCCACCGCGCATAGTGAGCCATCAACGTGGTGGAGACAACGAAGGAGGTCTGGCTGGCCATCGCCAGCAGGAAGTTGCGATCGTAGAGTCGGGCTGCGGTGTTCATCAGGTGCCACAAGGTAGTCGTTGACTGGCGGGGACGCAATGCACCGGCAGAGCGGCAACTCCGTACGTCAGACCTGGTTCGCCAGGATGCCGCTGGCCTGGAATCTGCGGAGTTCCGCAGCGGCAAAAGGGGTTTTGGGTCCCGGTTGCCGTCGTTGACATGTGAGACCGCGAAGTCCTAAAATGACGAGTTTTCATGAACCACGAAGCTGCTTGCGGAACCCGGCGTCGTCCCATTTCAGGTCCCCATTTCATTTGGAGTTTCCGCCCTTGCAGGAAGCGATTGCAAAAGCTGACACACTGATCGAAGCGATGGGCTGGATACGCCAGTTCCGCGGCAAGATCACGGTAATCAAACTGGGCGGCAGTGTCATGGAAAATCCGGCGGCCCTGGGGCACGTGCTGCTGGACATCGTGTTCATGGAATCGGTCGGCATGCGCCCCGTGGTCGTGCACGGGGGCGGCGCGGCCATCAGCCGGGCCATGGACGCGGCGGGAATCGAACCGCATTTTGTGCAGGGACGCCGCTACACCGACGAAAAGACACTCGAAATCGTCGAACAAGTGCTGGCTTACGAAACCAATGAACAGCTGGCGGCGATGATCGAAAAACTCGGTGGTCGAGCGATGAATCTGAATTTCAAAACCACCAACGTACTCTTTGGCGAGAAGATGCAATTGGCCGGGGAGGGCGACCAGCCAATCGACCTCGGCTACGTAGGTCGTGTCACTCGCGTCGAACGATCGGTGATCGAAAACCTGTGTTATGCCGAACAAGTGCCGGTCATCCCGTCGATGTGCGTGGACGATCAGGGACAGAAACTGAACGTGAACGCCGACACCGCCGCCACGGCGGTCGCGCAGGCGCTCGGCGCCGAAAAGCTTGTTTACTTGAGTGACGTGAATGGAGTGCGGCGAGACAAGAACGACCCGGACAGCCTGATCCACTCGCTGTCCGCCCAGGAAGCTCGCGAATTGATCGCCAGCGGCGCGATCGAAGCAGGAATGATTCCCAAAGTCGAAGCCTGCCTCGAAACGCTCGACCGGGGTGTGCGGAAGGTACACATCATTGACGGTCGCCTGCGGCATTCGCTGCTACTGGAAGTCTATACGACAAAAGGGGTCGGAACCGAATTGCAGAAGTAAGTGCGCAGGTTCACGCCGCGGCACGAGTGAACCTCCCGCCGCTATTTCGGCTCTATTCACCTTTGGCGAGTTTGATTGCAGGTGACGAAACATATTTCCCTGGAGAAGAACGTGAGTACCGCGACCATCAATTCGGCCGATACAGTCAGCCTCTTTCGCAAGTACGTGATCCCCAATTACACTCGCTACCCGATCAACCTGGTCCGCGGCGAAGGATCGTTCGTCTGGGACAGTGAAGGCCAGCGGTACCTGGATCTTTTTCCCGGCTGGGGCTGCAACCTGCTGGGCCACTGCCCGCCCAAGGTGGTCAAAGCCGTGCAGGAGCAAGTAGCCACGTTGATTCATGTTCCGAATACCTGGCACATGGACCTGCAGGGCAGGTGGGCCCAGATGCTGTCGGAACGCAGCTTCCATGGCCAGGCGTTTTTCTGCAATTCTGGCACGGAAGCGAACGAAGCCGCCATCAAACTGGCTCGCCTGCATTCGCCAAAGAATCGCTACAAGATTATTTCCTTCACGGGCGGGTTTCACGGCCGTACGCTCGGCTCGCTGTCCGCCACGGCCCAGCCCAAATATCACGAGGGCTTGGGACCGCTGGTCGCCGGTTTTCACTATGCTCCGTTTGGCGACCTGGACGCGGTGAGGGAGCTTGTCGACGACGAAACTTGCGCCATCCTGGTGGAACCGATTCAAGGGGAAGGAGGCATTCGCATTCCGGAGGCGTCGTTCCTGACAAAGCTACGGGCGCTTTGCGATGAGCATGAGTTGCTGTTGATTTTCGACGAAGTGCAGGCCGGTTTTGCACGCACAGGCAAATGGTTCGCCTACGACAACTTCGGCGTCACGCCCGATATCATGACGCTGGCGAAAGCGCTCTGCGGCGGCATCGCCGGCGCTGCCATGCTGACAACTCCCGAGATCGCGCCGAGCCTGCGGCCGGGCATGCATGCCGCCACGTTTGGCGGCAACCCGATTGCCGCCGCTGCCGGAATCGCGGCCATCGAAGCCATCGAAGAAGACGACTTGCTGTCGCATGCGGAGACGCTGGCCGCCGTCTTCCAGCAACGCTTTCAGCAACTGGCGGGCGAGTGCGATCTGGTCCACGACATTCGCATCAAGGGAACGATGGTGGGACTGGAACTCAACGTCGATGCGACTCCCGTGGTGGGAGAATGCATGCAGCGGAAACTGTTGCTGAACTGCACCCAAGGGACCGTCATTCGCCTGCTGCCGGCCATTAATCTGACTGTAGAACAGGCCGAACAGGGATGTGATGTCATCTGCGAGGCGGTCAAGGGACTCAGTAACGCCTGAATCAAACCGGCGGTGCAAGACGGGAAATTAGGGAACGACGCAAGGGGACGGACGTCGATCGGTGATGCCGCGACAGCCCCCCTACTGCATGACATCAACGAACGAAGACAGAGACATGCGAAACGTACTTACGCTGTTTGATCTTTCCACTGCGGAAATCGAACGCATTTTTGAAATCTCTTCGGAACTGAAAGCCAAACTGCAGAAAGGGCAGCGTGAAGCCTTGTTGCCAGGACGCATGGTGGCGATGCTCTTTGAAAAACCGTCCTTGCGCACGCGCGTCAGTTTTGAAACGGCCATCCGGCATCTGGGCGGCGGCGCGATGTTCCTGGGCGACGACGTCGGCTGGGGAAAGCGGGAATCCGCCAAGGACTTCGGGCAAGTCATCAGCCAATACGTGGACGTGATCGTTTGCCGCGCGAAGAGTCATCAAAAGGTTGAAGAGTTGGCGCAATACTGCACCTGCAGCGTCATTAACGGACTGACGGATCTTTATCATCCTTGCCAGGCCCTGGCCGACCTTTTTACCGTCCGGGAAATCCACGGTAACCTGGCCGGTCGACGCATCGCCTACGTGGGCGATGCCAACAATGTGGCTCGCAGCCTGGCCTTGGCGTGCGGCAAGCTGAATATGGCCTTTTCCATCGCCTCGCCCGACGGCTACACGTTCGATCAGGACTTCCTGCAGCGTTTGTCGCGCGAGGTTCCTCGGTTGGACTTGACGCAAGTGACCAACCCGGTGGACGCGGTGAAGAATGCGGACGCCGTCTACACCGACGTCTGGGCCAGCATGGGACAGGAAGCCGAACAGGCGAAGCGCCAGGAAGCCTTCGCCGATTATCAAGTCAACGAAGCGCTCATGGCCCAAGCCCCGTCCCACGCGGTCTTCCTGCATTGCCTTCCCGCGCGGCGCGGCGAGGAAGTAAGCGACGCCGTCATCGACGGTGATCAAAGCGCCATCGTGCAACAGGCCGGCAACCGTTTGCACGCCCAAAAAGGACTCCTGGCATTCCTGCTCGACGCGGACGTTAGCGGGTGACAGGGCAGGACGCGTAACCAGAACGACGCGTGAACACACTTGCTTGCACTGCGTGCTTGTATTCCCTCATGGCCAGGCTCCGTCTGGGAACGCACTGCCAGGCCCAACACACTTGCTTGCGCTGCGTGCTTGTATTCCCTCGTGGCCAGGCTCCGTCTGGGAACGCACTGTCATGAAGCGTGTGCTTGGCTACGGAGAGGCCGGGAGCACTTGAAGCGTTTGTGCAACGGGCTTGGCGGTCGCCGTCCTTGGTTCGATGCCGCGCCCAAACTGGTAGGCGACAACGGTGACGTTAAGCGGAAACTTCGCCCGCCGCGGCAATTCAGCAAGGACCAGCTTGCCGTCGACAACGCGGGCGGGCCCGAAAGCAACGTGGTATTCCACGTCCAGTCCCGAGTCGCTGGTGGCATGCAAAGCAACCGGTTTGGCGTTCGCAGGAACGTCATCGATTTCCGGAAATGTAATCGTTTGCGGCCGTCCGGCGTTCAATACGAATCGCTCACTGGCGATCATGCCGACGCGTTCCGTGTAACGGAATTGCTCGTCGCCATGACTATAGGCCAGGAACGTGCATCGCGCTGTTTCGGTCGCGGGAGCCAGTTCGTCGTACTGGACCCGGAATCGATGCCGGCCGGCGGCGACAATGGGTCCGCTGACATGCCGGACCAGGATTGGCGAAGCAGCGTGCCCCACCGGTTCGCCGCCGCGCCCCCACTTGGCTCCCGGACTCCCGGACGCCGGGTAGCTTTCCGCATAGGCAGGATGAACTTCAAACGTCTGGCCGTCGGCGACCCATTCGACGTCGGTGAAAAAATTGCGAGCCCCGGCGTTGACCGAATGCGGATCCTTCCACTGGATGAACTGATCGGCCTTGGCGATGCCAGCGTGGTAGGCGCTGGAGGCCACTGCCAGCGACTCGTCCAGATGCCAGACCGCCTCCGCGGGATCACCCTGATACTTCGAGTAAGGCGCCGGCGGATACCGGCTCGGCGACTTGATCGTCGGGTCACTCAGCCATCCGGAAGCGGGATCGATGGTTTTCAACGGCAGCGGAGCGCTCGCATTCTCGGCGAATCCTGCTGGAATCCTCGCTTGAGCCGCTTTGCGAAGGAACAGGGCAACGTACTTCGCGCTGCGCTCGGACCAGGCAAAATGCCCCGCACCCGGCTCAACAACGACGCTGCCCAGGTTGTCTGGTCGCTGTCGGCGGAAGGCCACGAGTTTGTCGCGGTCTTTTTCCCAGTTCTCAATACCGTTGGCGTCACGGCCGATCTTCCCGAATTCGTCGAATTGCCCGATCATCATTAAAGCCGGGATTCCCGCTCCAACACTTTCGGCTCCCTGGTGGTCCGTATCTCCCGGGTCAGCGCCCCGATATTGTACGAGACCGAAACAGCGATCGTGCATCTCTCGCGCGCAGCGACGCGCCTGCGGGCCGCCGGCGGAGTGACCGACGAATAGCAGCGGCGTCACCGACAGTTCCTGATAACCCGACTGTGCGGCCAACGCGTCCAGCACGTCGACGACGACGATCGAGGACAAGCCGCGGTTCACGAATACGATTGCCAGTTGCTCCTCGGCACAGGCGACTCGTATGTGCGCATCCTGCGCGAGTTCACGTTCCATCAGCGTCATGCCTCCCATCACCACGCCTCGGATGCCGGCGGCTTCCGGCGGGACCCAGAGATACGCCATGCATTCCCCTTTCCGTGACGGCACTGCGGCGGCGTACTGGAAGATCGCCGCGGATAGGCTGTTGGTGGCCAGCAACACGGCAACCAGGATGACGGGACCGGTAAGGATCCGGCGAGTCGAGTCGGACAACGGCGAAACAGGCATGACATTCTTTCCCAATGTGGCAAGGTCGTTGAATGAAATCGCAACTTGAGTGATCGTATTGCCGCCGGCCCCGGCTACCGCGGTGAGGACACGGGCGATCGCGATGCCGTCGGCTGCAACGCTTCTTCCTCGACGTCAAGCCGCTCGCCAAACAGGACACGAGTAACGGCGCGTTTTGCGTCGAGTGTCAGGCTGAATAAGGTCGGCACCAGCAACAGGGTAAAGACCGTGGAAACGACAAGTCCCCCGAGAACGACGCTACCGAGTCCCCGATAGAGCTCGCTGCCGGCTCCGGGAAACAACACCAGGGGCAGCAGTCCCAAGACGGTGGTCAGTGTGGTCATGAAGATCGGCCGGATGCGCGTGCGGACGCTTTCCAGAATGGCGTGGCGCGCGTCCATGCCATCTTCGCGCATGTGGTTTAAGGACTGGTGAACGATCAAGATCGGGTTATTTACGACCGTGCCGATCAGAATGACGAAGCCGAGCATGGTCAAGACGTCAAGCTGTTGTGTGATCTGTCCGGTTAAGCCAAGGTACACATTCAACAGGTTCAGACCGAGGATTCCTCCTACGGCGCCGAGCGGCACGGTCAAGATGATGACTAGCGGGTACAACCACGATTCGAACAGCGCTGCCATGAGCAGATACGTAATGAGAATCACCATGACAAACTGGCTGGTCATCAAGCTGACGAAACTGTCGGAGTTCCATCCCGACCAGCGACCGAAAAACGTTTCCTGCATCTTGCTCAACTTATCGGCCGTTCCCGCCAGGTTGATCTGGTAACCGCCCCGCAATTGGCCGCTGGCGACCAGCGGCGTGACGATTTCTTTCTTGATCAAGAGCATGGCATCTTCCAGCGCCATTTCCGCGGGAGGCGACACTTCGATCGTAATCGCGCGGACACGTTCGCGATGATTCACCTGCTCGGGACCACTGGCCATTTCCACCTGCGCCAAAGCCTCCAGTGGAACCAACTGGCCGCTGGGTGTCGCTACGGGCAAGGCTTCGATTTCCTGAGTCGTATCGGCGTACTTTTCCTGTCCCATGATTGTCAGGTCGACCTTCTTACCGTCCAGATAATAGTCGCCCGCATACGCGCCATCGATCAAAGAATTGGCGGCGAAACCCAGATCGCGACTGCTGATCCCCATTTCGGCCGCTTGCAGCAGTTTGGGATCGATATGAATCTCAGGCGTGGAGAGATCCAGGCTGGGAACCGGGCGTGCTTGCGCGGTGGGCATGATCTGCTTGACCTTGCCGATCGACTGGCCGCCGAGCATCACGAGTCGTTGCAGGTCGGGTCCGGTAATTTCAATGTCGATGGTCCGCCCGGCAGTCAGTCCCTGCTCAAACAAACTCGACTGCTTGGCCACGGCGAAGGCACCCGGAATCTTTGAACTAACATGCTGCACCAGCGGTACCAGTTCGCCGGCCCGCTGTGCGTCGTGGGCGCGAATGCCCATGAAGACTTGCCGGCCGCGAGCGACAAAGAAGAAGTCGCCGATCACCGGATAATCGAGCTCGGCGGACCGCGGGTTGTCCGGATCGGCGTCCCAGTAGGGACGCAATTCCCGCTCCACCGTTTCACCCAGCCGCGTCAACTGGTCCAGGTTGTAACCGGGAGGCGGCAACAGGATGCCGAACACGAGGTTGCGGTTTCCGGTCGGAAGGTATTCCACCTTGGGCCACAGCAGCCAGCTGGTTCCCAGGGAAAGACCGACCAGCATCGCCACAACGCCCACACGGCGCCATGAATTCGTTTGTATCCAATCATTCGCGCCAACGACAATGCGCACGAACCGCAGAGCAAAGGCACTGATGATTCGTAGAATGGGATTCGTTGAACCGGTCAGGTCGAACGCGCCTTCTTCCGGACTCGCAGAGCCGTCGTCCTGCCGATCGCCAGCACGGCGACCGTTGGACTGGTGAAACAGCCTCGCAAACAGAGACGGTGTGCGCGCGCTGCCGGCATCGTCCTTGCCGGAACGAAAGAGTCGTGCCGCGGCGGTCGGGATGACCGTCATGGAAACGACCAGCGACAACGCCACCGCAGCGGTAATCGCCAAGGCGATATCGCGAAACAACTGGCCCGCCTCTTCCTGTACAAACACGATGGGCAGGAACACGGCCACCGTCGTGATCGTGGATGCGGCCACCGCGCCCCACACCTCTTGCGTCCCGCGAACGGCTGCCAGAAACGGCTTCTCGCCCAGTTTGTGGCGGCGGTAAATGTTCTCCAGCACGACAACCGCATTGTCCACCAGCATACCGACAGCAAAGGCGAGTCCGGCCAGGCTGATCACATTCAGCGACCGACCCAGCAAGCCCAATACGAGGAACGACCCGACCAGGCTGGTGGGAATTGCCAGTGCGACCACCAATGCCCCGCGGGCAAACCAGAAGCCCGTACCCAGAATGATCGCCAGGCAAACGATAAAGAAGAACGGCGACAGGTAGGCGGCCGCCAGCGCGCCCGCCACGATTAAAGGAACCGCCAGCAGCGTCCGGAATCCCAAGTGCAGGAACGTCATCAGCACGATCATCGTCAGGGCTCCGCCAATGAAGATGTTCTGCTGCACCAGGTTGATGGAAGAATTGATGTACTCTGTTTCGTCGTAGACCTGCATCAACTGCAGGCCTCGCGGCCGCAGCAGCTCCTCGTCGATCTCCGCGGCGGTTTCCTGCAAGCCGTCCATGACGTCCAGCACGTTAGCGCCGGTTTCCCGCAGGCAGTTCACCGCAATGCTCGACTCGCCAAATCGACGCACCAGACCATCGGGCTTTTTGTAACCCAGGCGGACTTCCGCCACGTCGCGCACGAAAACGGGAGCGCCGCGATTCACCGTCAGTAGTTGATTCTCCACTTGATCGGGACTGCGGAATTGCCCCGATGCCCGCACTACCCAGCGGCGTTTCCCTTCCCAGAAATCGCCGGCCGAGGTGTCCGCATTCTGGGCCTGCAGAACGTTCCTGACATCCATGAGCGTCAACTGGCGAGCCGCCAGTTTTTCCGGATCCACCACAACCTGCAGTTCGTCCTCCAACCCGCCAATCACGTTCGACTGCGACACACCCTGGACGCGTTCGAACCTCGCTTCAATTTCGTCTTCCGCGAAGCGCCGCAACTTGGCCACGTCCATGTCGGCGGGGGGCAGTAATTCGGTCACCTGGGAATGCGTCTGGGCCAGCATCCGCAGACGCAACATCTGCAGCCCTGGATTGTGAGCCTGGCGGGCCGGCAGCAACTCCTGCTTGAGATCCGGATAACGCTGTTCGAATTCGTCAAACGCTTCACGCGTCGGGCCGCGTGAACTCAGAATGAACCAGGCGATGGGGCGGTCCGAAGCGTTGGCGGTCGTGATTACCGGCTCGTCCGCGTCCTCGGGATATTCGCGCACCTGCTGCAAACGACTGTTCACCTTGAGCAGTGCTTCTTCCATGTTTGTACCAACGTTGAACTCCAACGTGATGGTGCCCTTCGAGTCGGCGCTTTCCGACGTCATCTTGACGACGCCCTCGACGCTCTTCAACTGCTCCTCCTGCTCAATCGTGATCTCCTGCTCCACCTCCTGCGGGCTGGCGCCAGGCCAGAGTGTTTCAATCGTGATGGTGGGCGTCTGGACCTCGGGCGTCAGCTGCATCGGCATGCGCGTTAACGCCACCATCCCAAACAGCGCGACCAGCAGCGCGCCG
>CALBSZ010000045.1 GCA_937967665.1 uncultured Planctomycetaceae bacterium | reverse complement strand
ATACGGCGACCACCGAGATCTACTCTCTTTCCCTACACGACGCTCTTCCGATCTTTGTCCACGGCGCTACGGCCGTGGCCGTGGTGTGTTGGATTTCGCCTGCGCCCGTATCGACATCCGAGGTTTCGCCGGCGCCGACGAAGAACAGATCGAGGTCCGTGCCGACGTCGCCCACAATCGCCGTCTCCATATCCCCATCGCTCAAGACGGTGGTGTCGACCGTTAGCTGCCAGGCGGACGTACCGACGCCTAGGTTCACGATCGCATTCTCGCGATCCGCATAGGATTTCGTGGAATGCGTCCACTCGTTAAGGAGGATTCCCAGCACCAGGTACACGTCCGCGCCGCCAAAGTCCACTCGACCATGAATCAGAATGTCGCCGTCGGCGTCACCCTGCAGCGTATCCTGCCCTTCGCCACCGACGAGCAGGTCGCGGCCGTCGCCGCCGCTGACCATATCGTTGCCGTCGAAGACCGAGGCGTTGCCGCCGATGACGATATCGTTGCCCGTACCGCCGGCAACGCCATCTGCGCCCCCGCGGCCGTCAATCAGGTCGTCGCCGGCACCGCCACTGAGATTGTCGGCGGCCAGCCCGCCAAGCAGGGTGTTGTTGGCGGCATTGCCCGTCAGGTTATTGACGGCAAATGGGGCACCAACGATGTTCTCAAAATGATCGGCGTTGGGACATGGAGGCACGGCACAGGCACTATCCTGCAAGTAGATTGTCGTGGCGTCGACCGTCTGCGCCCCGGTGTTGGTCAGGTCAAAGGTTACCGATGTCGTCAGGGCGGAGAAATCCAACCAGTCGGAACCGCCGCCCGCAGCCAGACCGCCACTGACGGCTCCGCTGTCTTCGATCAAACGGTCCGTCGCCACGGTGCCCGACTGGAACAAGTACGTATCGTCTCCCGCGCCGCCTTCGAGTTCGTTATTGCCGGCATCTCCCTGTAGTGTGTCGTCGGCGCCGAGCCCGTGCAGGGTGTCGTTTCCGGGGCCGCCCACGAGTGTATTCACGACGTTGCTGCCCGTGATCACGTCGTCGCCGGCGCCTCCAGATACGTTCTCAACATTCACTCCATTGCCACCCGTCACCATCTTGATGCTGCGATTCACGTGCGCGGCAATGTTGGTTGCTTGCGACAGATCCACTGTCACATTGTCGGTTCCCGGCAGGTTCGTAAAGTCCAGCAGGTCCGTGCCGCCGCCGGCTTGTTCATCAATCACGTCGATGTCCACCACGCTGGTCGATTCAAACACGTAGCGGTCGTCACCATCGCCGCCAATAAACAGGTCACTACCGTCGCCGCCGTTCAGCGTGTCGTCGCCGTTGTTCCCGTTCAGCGTGTTAGCGGCGGCGTTGCCGACGAGCGTATCGGGCGCGGGGCCGCCATCCACGTTTTCGAAGTATTGAGGATTCGTCAGCGTGATATTGCGATTGGTATGTGACGCGGTCCCGGCCGTGAGATCGGCGTTGACCAGGTCCGCGGCTCCCACGCTCGAGAAATCCAGACGGTCCACACCTCCCGTCATTGACGTTTCGATCACGGTATCGCTTTCCGCCGCGGTCGCTGATGGGAAACGATACGTATCGTCGTGGTTGCCGCCGTTCAGGACGTCGTCGCCGTTCTGGCCATCCAGCAAGTCGTCGCCGTTTCTGCCGGCCAGCATGTCGTTACCGTCGCCGCCCAGCAGGACATTATCCAGGGAGTTTCCTGAAATCGCATCGATATTGCTGCCCCCCGTGACGTTCTCCAGACTGGGACCGTCGCCGTTCAACGTTCGCAGCCCGTTCGTGCCGATCGGTGCCGTCATGGCCAGGTCCACGTTCACACCGCTCGTCGATAGCTGGAAGTCCAGCGTGTCCACACCTTGGGCGGGCCAAGGTTCCACAACGGTACCGGTCTGGCCGCCGGCGGCTTCGACGAAATGATAGCTGTCGTTGCCGTCCCCGCCCACCAGCTTGTTGCTGAGTTGGTTGTCGGTCAGGCTGTCGTCGCCGGGCGTTCCCACGACATTTTCCAAACCGGACGGGTCGCTTGTCTCCAGGACATAGTTATTCGCGGTCGCCAGTTGTGAAGTGACCGTGGAAAGGTTCACTGTGACCGGATTGCTGGCATCCAAGTCCGCGAAGTCAAGCGTATCGATTCCGGGATCCACATTCGATTCGGTAACTTGATCGGTTTCGGTACCGGTCGAAGGACCATCGTGAAACACGTACACGTCGTCGTCATTGCCGCCTGCCAACGTGTCGTTGCCGGCGCCGCCGTTTAGGAAGTCGTTGCCCGCCATGCCCATCAGGTCGTCCTTGCCCTCACCACCGCTCAACCGGTTATCGTTGGCGTTGCCGACCAGGGTATCGTTATCGGAACTGCCGACGGCATGTTCGAACAGCGCGGCCGTGGTCGTGGTTACCGATCGCAAACCATGCGCGGCGATCGCGGCGATATTCATGTCGACCATGACGGCGATCGACGACGCGCTGAAGTCGAACGTATCTTGATCCGTACCGGTTTCGGTAGCGGTATCGTTTTCCGTCGACGCTGCGTTGGCAAACAGGTAGGTGTCCGCGCCCAGTCCTCCGTCCAGTGTGTCACTGTCCGCGCCGCCGTCTAGCTGGTCGTCACCGTCGTTGCCTGCCAGGATGTCGTCGTTGGCTCCTCCGTGCAGGACGTCGTCGCTGGGACTGCCGATCAACGCGTCGTTGCCTTCCAGACCGATCAGTTCGGTCGTTCCCGCCGTGAACGCGGAGGCATCGATCTGATTCCCACTGGATCCACCGGTGAGAATGGCGTCTTCGATACTGACCAGCGTATCGGGACCCTGGCCGGTGAGCATCGTATTGGTCAGCGTTTGATCGGCATCCACCGTCTGCCTGACCGTATCCACGTCATCGCCGCCGTCAATGTTATCCGCACCATCGCCTGACGTGATATCGGGACCGGCGCCCCATAGTACGTCGTCCTTGTCCTGACCACGAATTTGATCGGCGCCTTCCTGGCCGTAGATCGTGTCTTCGCCACCTTCGCTGATCACCAGCGGGTCGGTCACCACGTTGTCGCCCCAGATCTTGTCGTTGTCTTGCAAACCGTAGATCTCATCATCCCCATCCGGCAGCAGGCAATAGCGAATATTCGAAAAATTGCCGGTCGCGCCGGTTTCGGCATCGATATAAACCACGTGCGAATCCGCCTGCACGAACTCCAGCCCCGACCAGTCCGTACCGTTCACGGTTTTTCCTGCGGGTGTCATCGTGCCGCCGCTTGCGGCAGTGGTATCCACGGTCCAGAGATGAGAATCGGGCCCGCCTACCGCCGGTTGCACAACCAGATACAGCTGGCTATCGACCGGGCTGAAATCCATGCCGGCCAGGACGCCGAGCGGTTCGACGCGGAGTGGAAAACGCTGGCGAACCGCCGCATCCGTCTTGTCGATCTCCAGCAATTGACCTGCTGCCGCTGCTCCCGCCGGATCAATCACCCACAGTTTTCCCGCCCCATCGAAGGCCATCGCAGACGGATCTTCCGTAGCGATACGACCGATATCGGTAAGTCCACCCGTGGCGATATCGATGGTAAACAGCGTCGGACTCGGGCCGGCGAAATCGTACAGACCATAAAGCGTTCCGCTGGCCGGATCGAAATCAATATCTCCCTCCCCCAGGTCCTTGCCCACGGAAACGACATGGCTGAACACGCCCGTGTCGATGTCGATCGTGCCGAGTTCCCCGGTGGCGGTGAGTCCATACAGCAATTCGTTGTCGACGTCTTCCGCGATGCCCACCAGATTCAATTGGGTGTTGCGCGGCAGCATGGCACGGCCCGTCGCGGTACTCAAATCCCACAATTGTCCTCCCTGCTGACCGCCGCGCAGTTCCACTCCCAGCAGCCGGTGAGACGGAAAGGTCTGTGTCCAACCGTCTTGCTGGACTTCGCGAATCACGTAGTCCCCCGGGGCCATGCCGGAAATCCGATAGTTGCCGTCCGCATCGGTTTCGTCAAACGGTTCGCCCGGGTCGTGAACGCCGTTGTTGTTCAGATCGGCGTAGATCGTGAATCCTTCCAAATGCGGCTCGCCGTCGTCAATCCTGCCGTCGCCGTTGATGTCGGCCCACTTGGTGCCGTCCACGTCGCCGGGAAGTTGCGGTGGAGGCTGGATGCCGCCGTCCTTATTCGGCGTCGGGCCGGCCGGGGGCACGATGAGTCGCGGCGCGGTGAGGAAGTTGTTGACAAAGTCGCGCGCGATGGCCAGGTCTTCGCCCGCCACGATCTGGTTGCGGTCGAAATCGAAGTCGCTGAGCAGATCGGCTTGCGGGAACGCCGCCGCGCGGTCGCGAGCGCCCGCGAAATCAACTCCATTCACAAACGTCTGGTTCGGCTGGGTGCCCGTTTCGCCCACGACGTTGCCCCAAAAGACGGTATTCGAAGCCGGCAGGCCCGTGTTGGCCGTTGGCAAAACGGTCAATTCCAGCCACGTGTTTGTCAAAAAGCGGTCGGGCCAGATCAACGTCACGCGATCCGAACCGTCCAGGCCAGCGCCGCCGCGCACGTCAATTGCCGTAGGTGGCGGCGCCATCGTCCAGTTCTGGAAATCGTCATTCAGCCCCATCCGAAACGCGAAGTCTTTACTGTCCAGGACGGACGATGCCAGGTTCTGAATATCAATCATCAGGCCATTCAAGCCCAGCGGGTAGTTCGTGTAGTTCGCATAGGACGCGACTTGTCCTGCCACGAGCGCAAACTTGTTCGGCGCAATTGCATTGTCGTCCAATGGGCTGGCGATGGACTCAAAATCGTCGTAGCTCGAGTTGTTATAGAAAACCAGGTGCTGCACGACTTCGGCCGGCACGCGTTCCGGGGCATTGCCGAAATCCCGCAGTTCGGCCGTTTGCCCGGCGGCCAGATGGACGTTCCAGGCCTCGTTTTGTGCCGGTCCCGGCTGCGTTTGAACTTGTCCGGCGGGAATGACTTCGCGCACGACATAGTCGTCCGCCACGAGCCCTGAAAACCAGTACATACCGGTTTCGTCTTCCGGGGACCTGGGGTCATCAGGCATGGTCACAACGGCCGGCTCCTCGACTTGAACTTCCAACGTCCAATCCAGCAGCACGGCTTCGTCTGCAGGGAATCCGCGGCTGTCCGTAATTTGCAAGGTCCAGATCCCGTCCGCTGGTTCTCCGTCGTGGACGGAAAGTGGCGCAATCGGCTGGAAGGATCCCGTGAAGGGCGGCCTGCCGTTGCGGATCGATTCGGCAGCCTCGTCGTCAAACGTCGTGTTCACCAGGTCCGCGCCAGCGATGCCCGCCAACAGACGACTCCGCGTTCCTCCCGGGCTAACCAGTTCGATCGTCAATTGATCCAACTCCGGGTGCTGGATGTTCAGCGACAGATTGACGTCGGACACCGTCGCTGGCAAGCCCGACACTTCGAATCCCGACACAAGGGTCGATTGCGCGAAAATGGGTTCCGGAGTGCCCGTCGATGCCATGACCGCGGTATGCCGGTCCGGAACCCCGTTTCGATTGAGATCCAAGTACACGACGACATCCGTGATTCCCGGTTCGTTGGGATCGCGAACGCCATTCTCATTCCGGTCATCGTACTTGGTCCCGTGAATCGCTCCGCGCTGCGGCCGATTGCCAAAATTGACGAAGATGGGGTAACCCCGATCTTCTATCAGTTGCAGTGGAACGGCAGGCTCGGTCGTGGGCACCCAACCGGCTTTTTGCTCTTCCGCCAGAACGTAGTTGCCTGGAGGCACACCCACGATCCAGAACAAACCGGTCTCCCTTTCCGCGTTGATCTTTCCGTCCAGGTTCAGATCCATACTCATCGTGGTCGTTTCCTGAACGACGTTGCCGCTGGCGTCAGTAAGTGTGATCTTCCAACCGTCGATGCCCACTTCGCCGGGATCGCGAACGCCATTGCCATTCACGTCGCGGAACTTCTGCCCGTGGACGTCGGCGCGTGGCGGGCTGTTGCCGAAATCGATCCCTTCTACTTCCCCGCCAGGCTCGACGGTTACGAGATGAAAATCGCCATCGGTGGTCACGGTGACGTTATCGATACCCCAACTTTCCTCACCGATCCCGGCACCGACCAGGTTGGCGAGGAAGTCGAATGTAACCGAGTCGGCATCATGAGGCACGGCCAGCCGCACGCGATAGACAGCGTCCATAGGCACACCGAAATTGTATCCCAGCGTATTATTGGCAGCGGCTCCCGTTCGCGCCGGATGGGTACCCTCGCCGAACGCATCCGGATACGATTGCACGCCACCGCCACGATTGCTGAAGGTAGTGTCGAGTGCCGGGGCGCCGTCGACCAGGACTCCGAAGCGATCGGGACCGACGAACTGCACTCCGTCATGAGTCAGTGAACCATCCCACGATCGAATTACGTAGAGGTCGAATTCCAGTTGAATGAATTCGTGATCCGGTAGTCCGCTCAACGAAAGTGTCGTGCCTCCCGTGCCGAATTCGCCCAAGAACTTATCACCGGTGGCCGGAGTAGACGATGTCGTAAACGGCGTGGACCACTCCGCACCCGCTCCGAAGGTGAAGTCCTGCTGATAAGCAACCAGTCCAACGCCGGGATAGGTTTGCTCCAGCATCGGCGGCAGGAACTCGCGGATCACCAGCGTTCCCGGATCGACGTTCTCCAGCCAGTACATACCGGTCTCATCTTCGGCCGTCTGCAGATCGTCCGACATCGTAATCGTCAGAGGTTCGCTGCCGTCGTAGGTTTCGTTGTTGTTCGAATCCACATAAATGAATATGTTCGGAACCCCCGGTTCGTCTGGGTCCCGGTGACCATCGCGGTCCAGGTCGTCCCACTTCGTGCCGTGGATACGGACCAGCGGCTGGTTGCCAAATTGAAGCAGCGTCGACGCTTCTCCTTCGTTGAGGAAAATGGAAAAGCCATCGCTGGTCGGCGCGGTCTTCTTCCATTGATTCTGCTGCACTTCACGAATGACGTAGTCGCCCGGATCCAAGTCGTCGATCACGAACGTGCCTCGTTCGGTATGAGCGTCGATCGTTCCTCCCAGGTCCAGGTCGTTATCGGCCGTGGTCGCCGTCGTCACCAGGTCGTTGTTACTGTCGTACACCTCGATGGTCCAGCCGTTCAGGCCGTCTTCGCCGGGGTCCTGCACGCCGTTCCCGTTGGTATCCTGGAACTTCTGGCCGCGAATCGTGACTTTTCCGGGCGCGGAATAGGTAGCGGCCGAGTCGCATGAGACGGGGGCAAACCCGCCTCCGGTGACCGGCGTCATCTTGTCGTCGCCGCCATCGGCAAAGATATCATTCAACTTCAAATCCGTGGTACCGCCATAAATAGTGTCGACTCCGTTGGCACCACAGATGAAGTCGTCGTCCGGGCCGCCTTCAATGTACTCGGCAAACGTCGTCGACGGATTCGCGGGCTCGTTGGCGAAGATGATATCGTTCCCCCACCCGCCAAACTGCTGATCCCCGCCGTCGTGCCCCATCAGTTGATCGTTACCGTTGCCGCCGTCCAGCACGTCCGCATCGTCATTGCCGCGTAGGTCGTCGTTGCCATCGCTGCCGCGGATATCGTCCATGCCGGCATCGCCGGTGACGACATCGTCGCCCGAACCGCCGTCGATCGCATCGTCGCCCGGGCCGCCGACAATGCTGTCGTTGCCGGCGTTACCCTCGATCGTATCGCCGGCATCGGGATCCCCGGTAGCCGTACCGCTGTAACCACCCCAGATCTGATCGCTGCCTGGTCCTCCTTGAATCGTATCGGCACCGCCCTGCCCTTCGACCCCATCCTTGCCGCCTCCCGCATCGATCTGGTCCGCTCCGTCGCCGCCCGTAATGGTATCGTCGTCGGTGCCGCCATCGATGACGTCATCGCCTTCGTCGCCGCTGATGTTGTCGTTGCCCCCGCCCCCGCTAAGCGTATCCTTTCCTTCGCGGCCGACCAGCGTGTCGCTGCCGGGACCGCCGTCCAGTACATCGTCCAGCGACCCGCCTTCCAAGCGATCGGCCCCGTCGCCGCCGTAAGCCGTCACCGGGACGGAGACGTTCAGCGTCGTCAACTCGTCGTTCTGATCGCCCCCATCGTAGAACACTGAAGTCACGCCGGCGAAGCTGTTCGAAAGTCCCATACCTTCCACCTTCATGACGCCCGGTGCCAGTTCCGTCACCGTAAAGGACTCGGCCACGTCGGTCGCGGCGGAGGTTCGCTGGTTGGCAAAGTGTCCCGCGTGGACCAGCAACGTACCGGCAGGTGCGACGGTGCCGTCCGGCAAGCTGTTCTTGCCTCCGTCCGAAGTGCCATCCGCGACATGGGCGGACAAAGCTTTCGGGCAAAGTCCCTCGTTGTTGAATTCGAACAGCGTCACGTCGATGATGTCGACTTTGCCGCTCGCAAACAACACTTCCCAGACGAGGCGGATGATGGCTGAGATGCGCGCTTCCAGGTCGAACAGGCACTCCACACCGTCCTGCTGGACGATGGCGGAGATCTCGTCCAGGTACATCTTGCCGTTGTCGTCGGTATCGCGCCAGTTGGCCCCGACATCGCCTCGCACCTCGCCCTCGACCCCGGCGCTGGCGATGCCCAGGTCCAGCAGGGCCGCCAGCGACACGCCCATGCCAAAGCCGAATTCGTCGATATCCGGACCGCTCGTGACGTCCTCCAGGTCGCCAAAAAAGAAGCCATCCAGGAAATCACCGGTCTGAATGCCGCGCGTGTCGTACCCCACGGACAAGTCGATAAACGCCTCAAAGTTCAAACCAATCCCCAGCGAGATGGGCGGGAAGGGGAAAACCGGAATCTTCGTTCCCCATTCAAACGGTATCGAAAACCGCGGAATGTCCCAGGTGATAATGTCTGCCGTCTGGCCCATGAGGAACTTCATGACGTTTTCCGGTTCAAGGAAATCGAGTTGGATTCCCAAACCGCCGAGCCCGTTTGTGTCGGGCTCGCGTTCCGCCATCTGCATGGCCGAGCCCATCGCACTGTTCCCCGCGCTGACGATCTGCTGCACTACGCCGCCGCCACTGTCAAACGCATTGATCGCGTTGGTAATGGATGAGTTCGAGGGAGCGTCGAAATCGATGCTGGTCTGCCAGCCCGTCGAATCGGTCCCGTCGGCGCCTCCAAACGACAGCGACCCGAACACGATCGTCACCTGTCCGACGCCATTGGCCGAGTTGATCATGCTGATGAAGTCGGCAATACCGTCGACTACACCGATGAACTTCTTGACGTTGTCGACGGTCTCTCGATCCAGGTACAGCGCTGCCAGGTCCAGGAACGTAATCGGACCATTGCCGGCAAACTTCGAGGCGTCGGACACGCCCGGAATCTCGGCCGTGATGATGTCCAACACCGGCTGAATAGGCTCGATGAATTCTTTCACCTCTTCAATGGCGTCACCCAACGTACCACTGAGGAAATCGCCCAGGTCGAGTCCTATATTGTTGAGCGCAATGGTCGGCGTGCCGACCATGATCGTACCGTCCGAACGGCCGCTGACTCCCCAATTCGCCACCAGGTCCGCCGACACGCTGGGCAAATTCTGGTCGACCAGCGCTTGCAGGTGCAGGTTGATATCAGCGCTCAGATTGAAGCCAACGGCAACGCTACCGCCGATCTCGTCGAAATACAATTTGCACTTCGCGCCGGCACATTCCGACGTCCCGTCCAAATCCAGATAGACCGAGCCGCTGACTTTGGTGCCCGGCAGCGAACCGTTCAGGATGTCGGTGGCTTTCATCTTGAGCAGGAACAGATCGAGTTCCACCGATGTCGGATTGGGTGCATTGCCGCCGGTATCCACGGCCAGCCCCGCCGAAATCGTAAAGCTGTACTCGCCCGATGTCGTGTCGTTGGCGGAACTGTTCACCAGGTAGAAGCCGCGTGTGCGATTGACGCCGAAGTGCAGCGGCACGGCGTAGTCGATCTTCACTTCCACGCCTCCCTCCGCATTCAGCGGCAAGCCGGCCAGGCCCGAGTCGAACGACACACCGGCGATGGTGTCTGACCCGCCGAGGTCCAATTCGATTTCGAACGTGTCCGCGGTCAGCGTCACTTTGACCGGATCGGGGTTCAGGGAATTCAGAATATCAATGCCGGACGAACCGAGCTTGTCGGTCAAGAACGTGTCAATCGATTCCGCCACTTCTTCGAACGTCCCGCCCAACGAATTCAAAAAGTCCTCGAACGGCTCGACTACTTCGTTATTGAACTTCCCGATAAACGTTCCCGTCGTGTCCAGGCCGTCACCCACCAACGGAATGTTCTTGGCGATTTCGCTTGTCAGCTTCTCTTCCAGGAAGTCGAGCAGCTTCTGCAAGCCGGCAATAATCGTACGCAGGTCGAATTCCACGTTGGTAAACAGCGACAACAGGGCGTCCGAATCCACGTTGAACTGCCAGCTGTCCAGGTGATTCAAGCTGGCTGCCACGGAAATCGCGTGATCGGCCTTGTTGTTTAAGAATTCGACGCCCAGAGTGCCCGTAATCATGCCGTTGGGCGTCACTTGCAGCGCGGGACCGCTGCCCCCAAACAGATCGCTGAACGCCACGGCGCCCAAGGCATTGGCCGAAAACGAAGGGTCGTCGAAATTCAACGCCAAGGACGCACGATCACCGACATTGTTCTCCGGGTCCAGGCCGGCGACGTTCGGGTCGGGGTCCGCTGTCAAGTATTCGACCGACACTTTGTGCCCCACGCGGTTGGTCGGCGACGAGGTGAACGTGATCGTCGTGCCACTCACTTCAAACTCTTCAGGAGGAACGCGCTGGTCGTCCGTGATGTCGTAAACGTAAACCAGTTGCTCCTGCTTGTCGTCGAGCGATTCCTGGTCGTATTCCGTGATTGGCGTCCCGTCCACCAGCACCACTTGATGGGACGCGTCTACCAGCAAATCCCCTTCGCCCGGGTCCGGTTCCAGTTCGGCAGGCGATAGGCTCAGCAAGGCCGCTGCCTCGACAACATCCAAGCCGCCAAACTGCACGTCGATCATCCCGTCTCCGACGAAACCCGCGTTCACATTCACGCCGGTTTTGAGAACGGTCGGCGCCGGCGACGGGGCGTTCGTATTGTCCGGGTCTTTGACAACGATAAAGGACGAGTCCAGGACGTCGGCCGGATTGAGTGAATCCAGCCGCACGCCGAAGCCGAGATCAACGGTAGCACCGGCATGAAACATCAAGTCAGTACTGAAATCCAATTCCAGAGGCCCAAACGAATCTGTCGGGATCATGGGATCCACGGCCGCCGAAACCAGGCTGCTGTTCGCGAACTGGGCGTTCAACAACAACGCGTTCTGCATGCCGTTCGTCGTATCGTTGTCATAGTCCACCAATTGCGCTGTCAGGCTGAACGGGTCGTTGATGTGTTCTTTCAAAGCGTCGTTCAAGCGGTCGATCAGCGTGTTCATCGTCGGCACTTGTTTTTTCAAGTCCGCGATCTTGTCCAACAAGTCCTGTTCCAACGGATTACCCGCAATACCGCCGGTCAGGTCTTCGACATACTTTGCCGCCTGCGCGGCAGCGCTGATCACGCGCGCGGGACGCGGGCCGTTGTCGAAGTTGACATCCTGCTGCTGCAAGACCCCTTTCAATGTGGCCACAGCGTCACGCAGGTTTCGCTTTTCTTCAAACGTATTCGGCAGGTTCGCGATCGCCGAATCGAACTGGTCGACCAGCGTCGTCAGCTCACTGATGTCGATACCGTTGACGACGCTGTTGATGGCATCCGCCGCCTTTGCCGCAAAGTCCAGCAAGTCGCCGATTTTCTGTTCGACAAAGGGGATCTCCTGATCCAGAAAATCTTCCGCGGCACCAGATTGCAATTCCTGGAAGAACTCACTCAGCGCGTTGATGACCTGTTGAATATTCAGGTCTTTCAACTGGGCGAACAGATCTTCAATGCCGCTGCCATCGGCTTCAAACTGGATGGATGACAAGTCGTTGGCGGAATCCAGAGATACATCCAACGTCAGCAGCGTTCCACTGACGGTGCTACCCAGTAGATCGCCAGATACGGTGAGCGTCCCGCCCAGGTTCGCCGTGAATTCGCTCTGGGCCTCGGTGATGTCGATCAGGCTGCCGAGGCTTGTCACTTCCGTGTCAAACAATTCGCGAACGGTAATCCTGCCGTCGGCGGCGGAGGTACCCGGGTCCTTCAGGTTGAGCGGCAGTCCCGCGTCGAAATGGAATTTATTCCCCGGATCCTGTTGCACGGCCAACTCCATAAACGCCAAACCGGCTCGCAGGTCCAAGTCAGGAACGTCGATATCCAGAGTGAACGTCAGATTATCTTCGCCCGTTCCCGGCTCCACGATAAAAACTCGATCCAGCAGCGCGACACCGTGCAGCGGCGTGCCGATGATCTTCTGATCGGCGTCTTCGGTCCCCAGGATGCCGAGTTGCAAGCCCGCGGGTGATTTGAGGCCATAGGGATCGCCTTGCGTTACTAGCAGCGGCCCGGCCCCACCGGTCCGCTCGATGACAAGGTTCTTTTCGTTACCGATGGAGGCCGATACATTCGTCACGGCGTTGATCTTGGTCAGCACGTCGCCGATGGTCGTGGCATCGTCCAGATCGACGTTCGTAATCACTCCGTTCAAATCAAATACAAGATCGTGATGCGATTCGGATGCGGAGCCGGTGAATCCGATATTGGCGCCACTGGTAACCTGGATCTGCGTAATCGATGAATCGACCGCGCGCAGCGTCAAGTGCTTGTTCGCCCCATTGATGAACGCCGTGGCTTCCACCATCCCGCCCAATCCGGCGGCGTCCAGTCGCGAATTAATATCTTCCACCAACCCCAAGGGATCGAAGTTGTCGTCGTAATCCGGATGCCCGATCGGCAGCAAAATGCTATGCATGGTCGCCCCGTTGGTGATCAACGTGAACGAACTATCGACCGCCGGCTCGCCATCCGAGGGCAAAGGGTTGGCCGCGGTGAGCGCCACCGTTTTGTCGATGCCGATTCCAGCGTTGAGATCGGTGAGCGGCGTGGCGCTGGTGAGTGTGAAACTGGAGCCCAGATTGTTGAGATCAATCCCGACGCGAAAATCCAAATCCAGCTGCGTTTGAAAGTCGGCTTGCGCTTCCGCGGTGAAGTCCAGGCTGCCCAGATCCACAATGCCGAATTCCAGATCGATAGCATCGTTGAAGTCCAGTCCGACAGATTCTTCGTATGCGAACGTCTTCTCCAGATCGAAGTACAACGTCTGACTCGTCGCGTCGTACAGCGAGTTCAAATCGTCGACGCTGGGCAGCCCCAACTCCATCGCCAGGAACTCCAGGAACTCGGGCACCGTTGAGAATTTCGGTACCGCCGCCACGGTTTCACCCACCAGTCCGATGGTCGACGTCGCGGCCATGCTGCTTTCCAGTTCCTGTTCACCGGCTGCGTTGAAGCCCAAGGCTGACGCACCGGTGACCTTGATGCGTTGGGTGTTGGCATCGCGCGCGGCGATGACGATGTGGCTGCCATCAGCCAAGGCGTACAGGTACGAAGCCAGTGTATCTCCGCCCGTGCTGGTCGCGGTCACCTCGGTTTCACGAAACACGGCGTTGATGTCGTCGGCCAGGTCGGACAAGAACACGTTGTCCTGTGTTTCGGTATAGACGGTGCCGAAAGGATCGGAGGGGCTGGTCGTGGCAATTTCTTCCAGTGTCACCGATTCCATCGCCGTAAAGATCGTGCCCGTCGTGCCGTCGTCTTGCAGGCCAATCGATTCCAGTTCGACCGTGAACGTCACGTCTGTGCCCGGTTGCCCGTGCGCTGGCCCCGCGTTATCCGCTTCCACGCGCAGCGTCGTGAGCGTGAGAAATTCCGCGATTCCGCTGCCGATGGCTGCCAACGATACCTGCCCGCCTTCGTCGCTGGCCTGCAGTAAGTCGTCCAGGTTGACCTGGCTGTTCACCGCAATCGTGGCCATTGCCGAGTTCATGGCGGTCGCATAGTCGGCGGCACTCGAACTGGCGGGAACGGGTATGTCGATTTCAAACAGCGTCGAGTTGGACAGGGTAAACGGATCCTTCCCCGGCAAACGGATCGGCGTGACGCCCTGCAGCGAAACGAGAACCGGCGTGCTGGTAGCGATCGTGCCCGTCGGCGCGACGGGCGCCGTAATCGCAGGCGGTTGCAGCAACCCGTCGGCGATCTCTTCGAACGACTGCCCCAGTTCGATCACCTTGTCGGCACCCTGCGTGGCATACGGGATGCCATGCGGGGCAATTTGAGAAAACAGAGTGCTGTTCGCAACGGCCTCCAGGTCCGTGATGAATTGCAGCGCGTCATTCCCTTTTTGTTCCAGGGCTTCCCCCAATTCGCGCAGGGAACGAATGATGGCCATCATGGCATTCGTTTCATTGGCAGCCACTTCGTTGCTGTTTGTGGGAGCGGCCAGGCGTACCTTCATTTGTGTTTGCGACAGCGACGCGTCGACTTCGGCAAAGTCCGGAAATCCAGCTGGACGGCTGGACGCGGGGTAGCTCGCATGCAGCGCGTCCACCACGTCCTGGTTCTGCAAATTGACCTGATAGACAGGAATTCCCAAGACGTCCGCGCGGGCCTTCATGGCCACCACCAGGTCATGGATATCCTGCTCTTCCGCGATGTCCAGCGTACTGTTGTTGTTCCCGACCTGAGCGGCCGCGGGCACGTTGAACAGCACCTCCATGCCCACCTGATGCTCCCGGCCAGGTTCGCCCGTATGCAAGGCCGCTGACCCGCGCCCGTCGATGGTGCTCAAGGAATGCACCGTGATCGACGGTTCGGCCGCCACGCCCACGCTGGTCGTATCGATCAGCCAGTTGGTACCGTAGAGTTCCGATCCGGAAGTTACCGTTCCAGCATAGGCCTCCCAGCGTGTCCCGACGATGCCGGCGGGAAAATCGCTTGCCTCCTGATTCAGCCAGGTGGCCGTATGCAGGTCCATGCTGCCCACCGCGTCGTCAGGTTCGTCCAGCCCGTCCGCGTCCAACGCGGCTTGGAGGACTTCCAGCACATCGACATAGTCCGTCGCGGTCGTGCTGCCGGTGATGTCGAGCAGATCCCCGGCCGCCGAGTGCCGCCAGCCCAGGAAGTTCAGACGATGCTGGATCCGCATCGTGTCGAGGACCGTCGGGTTGATCGTAATCGCTGAGTCACCCGTGCCCGAGACACCGGCGTTGATGTCCAAGGTGACGGTTGTCGACTGCGGCCCACCGTCAACGTAGTCGAAGGTCAAGTCCAGCGAACCCTGGAAACCTTCGCTGACGGCATCGGCGTCGTCCACCAGCGACGACTCGATGGACGGCACAATATAAACCCGTCCCGTGGACGTAAACGGGTCGCCCGCCTCTTCCGCTCGATCCGACAGGACAGCTCGCAGGACCGTGTTCGAACCGCCGTCCTGCCAGAGCAGGGCGCCCGTGCCACCTTCCACGACTTTCGTCAGTGTCGAACCGCCTCCGGAAATACTGACTCCGCTCAGGTCGAAACTCGAACCTGCCACCATCGACCCAATATCCATTTTGACGATGTCACCGGTGCGACCGATTACGGCGAGCAGCATGCGTGGTTCCAGCGATTCAAATACGCCGCGGCAAAACGGAGCGCGGTGACGCGCCGCCCGGCGTCCGCCTGGCGAACGGCGGCGAGACGAAATCGCATTCCGATTGCGGACCGATCCGTAGATTCGTGACATTGGGCGAGCTCCAGTCAGGTTTCGGCCAGGAAGGGCCGTGGCAAATGTACGGGGAAGCAGAGCTGAGATTTCAGGCTGCGGAATGATTCAACAGCCGAACGAATTGCGGCGGAGAGGATCACGGTCTTCAGGACGCTCGTTAGAGACCAGGATGGGTGCATTCGCGATTCTAAACGTGGACCATGACGATATCAACAAACTTGCCCAGTATTTTGGGCTTTTCGAGAAGTCGCGGCGTCAAGATGGCAGGGCGAGAATCGGGTTGCTTGCTGTCAGCAGACGTTTCGCGAGGGAAAATTCATGTCGTTACCGACGAAGTTCCTTGTAACGACGAGCACAAATCAACAGATTCTCCGTGACGCGACGGCGTTTTTCCGGTCCTCGTCATTAGAGGCAGATGGCGGACGTTTGACTCCGCGTCCGGAAATCTGAGACGAAATGAGCATGTTCATCCATGTGTCGATGAACGTTGCGAATCGGCCGTCGCGGAACACGTGCGGCAGCGTGCGCTGGAGAGGCTGATGGATCGGTAAGTAGCCTGCCCGGACTCCTGACGGAGGAACATCTGGCAGACTACGTATTCAGTGCACTCAAGAGGCTGGTGCTCAGGTGCGTGCAGCGGAAGCAGAAAGCGCCGAGTCGTCAAGGCCAGGCCAGTGACGGGTACTCCCGCGATTCGTCACTGGCCGCTTTTTTAGGTGCCAAGACGCTCCTCACCGTAGATCATGCTCCGCATGACAAAGTACGCTGACCTGCGGCTTACAGGAACAGGGCCGCGTCGTCGCTGCTGATGCGAGTGATGTCGTCGTTGCCGGAAGCGAAATACCAGTCGGAACCGAGTCCTCCGGTCAACACGTCGCGGACTCCGTCATCCACGATGTTTGCCGGGGTCAACGCAGCGTTGGACGTGCCACCGACCCCGATGGCAATGGTCGACATCCGCGTCGCCGCGTTCATCGATCGATTCGCCCAGACCGCCAGCAGCTCCTGCAGGGCCACAAGATTATCGTCGTAGGCGGTGGGGTTGCCGATCAGGATGTCGTCGTCGGCGCGGCCAAACAGGCCGTCGGCGCCAAAACCACCAAGCAAGATGTCGCGGCCATCACCGTCATCTGAATTGCCCGGGGCCCCCAGGACCAGATCGCTTCCCGAACCGCCGGACACGACATCGTTCCCGCCGCCTCCCTGCAGCACATCATCGCCGGCGCCGCCGAGGAGCAAATCATCTCCTTCTTCACCAGCGAGACGATCATTGCCGTCGCCGCCGCTGATGGTGTCGTTGCCGGAGCTGCCGATAATACTGTCGTTGCCGCTGCCGGCTGTGATGGCGTCGTCACCCGCGCCGCCGACCACGTAGTCGTCGCCGGGGCCGCCGTCGATCGTATCGTTGCCGCCGCTGGCGATAATCACGTCGTCGCCCAGGCCCCCTTCGGCCGTGTCGTCCTTGCCCGACAAGCCGATGTAATCGTCGCCCGCGTTACCCCGCGCGTCGACCGGGTTGGGCAAGTTGTTCCCGGACGTAATCTGATCCTGGCCCTCGTCGCCGTCGACCGTGATACGATGCGGTACGGAGTAGGGTCCGTACGTCACGTCGTTGATGCTCACCAGCACCTGGCCGTAGAGCGACGAGCTCAGGAGGATTCGATCGCTACCGGTCGTGCCGCGGACATACAGGTCGCAGGGCGCAAACGTCTTGCCATCGATATTCAGCGTTTCAATGCTGTTCCACCCCACGGCGGTGTTCGGAACGCCGCGGACGCGACTGTTGAACGATCCGTTGAAGTTGGGCAGGAAGATCAGCGGCAAGTCGATTCCGTTGGTCGTGATGTTCAGCGTATCGCCGGGGACCGGTACATTGTCGCACGATGCCGCGTGCGGCGAACCGCCCCCAATGCTGAACGCCGTGCGCATGTTCGTCGTGACGTCGAAGGTGTCGTTGCCGTCGTTGCCGTTGAGTATCAACAGGGTGACCGCGCCCATGCTGATGGCGTTCGCGTCGACCGAGTCCGCCTGGTTGCCGAGCGACACACTCAGCGTCTGCACGTTGGTATGCGTCACGACGGCGCCACTGTCGATCAAACCGGTGATCGTGGTGCCGTCGGCAACGACCGTATCGGCGGACGTATCGGCCGAATCGTCCAGCGTGAGCGAATTTGCACCCCCTGCCCCGTCTACCGTAATGCTTCCCGAAGCCAGACCGTTGAATTGGATTGCATCGTCATCAGGCGAACCGACCACATCCACAGGAGACGCGATTGCCGCGGTCGTACGCAGCAGGCTGCCATTCACACGGATTTCCCAGTTTGTTCCAACCAGGTCGAACTGCACCGTATCCGCCGTGCCATCACCGCCGGGAATAACGGGGGGCGTCACGCCAGGCGGGGGCGTCGTCGGCTGGAAGACAAAGTCGTGATTGGTGTTGACTTCGATCGCATCGATTCCTGTTACCTCGAAGGTGACCGTCGCCGAATCCGTTCCCAGATCGTCATCGCTCATCGTGTACGTAAAGCTGTCCGTGATCTGCTCGCCGGATGCCAGCACCTGCAGCGCCGCGGCGTTCGTCGGATCGTAGGTGAAGCCGCCGTCGGCCAGGATCGTCACACGCGCTCCGTATTGACTGGTCCCCACCAGCACTCCGGAAGCGTTGATTTCAGTAACCGTATGCGTGTCCAGAGTGCCCACATCGGTATCGTTGTCCAGCAAGCCCGGCGTGGCCGCGTTACCCGCGACCCCTGTGAAGATCGAGTCGTCATCGATGGTGTAAGCGTCATCCTTCGCAACGGGCGCCACATTGTTGACGGTGATGGTGGGCGAGGTGGCCATGTCGCTGCCCAAATCGTCGTCGTTGATGGTAATCACAACGGTAAAGTCGTCCGACGGTGTGCCGGTAGGATCGTCGTCCAGGAAGGTGCGCGTCGTTTCGAACGTGCCGTTCGCATTCACCGTGAGTGGGGTCGTCGCGCCGTCGCTCCAGACAGCCGTCCCATCGAAACTTTCCGTCCCGGCAGTCATACCGGGATCACTGAAGGTTCCGGAGACCGTCACGGAGTCGTTCTCGTTGATGGACGACGCACTGACGCCGATGGAATCGATACTCGGGTCGGCGTTGCTCACCGTCACCACGGGCGATGTGGCCGTATCGCTCCCGGTATCGTCGTCGGTGATCGTAATGTCGACGGTAAAGTTATCAGACGCCGTGCCGCTGGCTAGCGAATCATCGAGGAACGTGCGTGAAGTTGAAAACGTTCGGTTGGCGTTGACCGTCAGCGGCGTGGTGGCGCCGTCGTTCCAGACGGCCGTGCCGCTGAAGGTTTCCGTGGCAATTCCTAAGGCGTCGTCGCTGTACGTTCCGGATACGGTCACCGACTGCCCTTCCATGACAGCACCCGGACTCATCGTAATCGAAGCGATGAAGGGCGGGACGTTGTCGACGGTCACGGTAGCCGAGTTGCTTCCTGTGTCGTTGTCGTTATCGGTCACCGTACCGCTGATGGTAAACATGTCCGACGGCGTATTGGTAGGATTGTCGTCAATGTAGGTGTGCGTCAGGGTAAAGGTTTGCAAACCCGTCGCGCTCGCCCCAAACATGAATTGCTCGGTATTATTGGGCGAAAGCGGATCGCCCCAGTCGATGTCCAGCGTGAAGGTATCCAGGATGCCTGGATCTGAAATCGTGCCGGTCAGCGTTGCGGTACCGTTCTCACTAATCGCTGTCACCGGATCGAACATGACTGTGGGCGCCACGTTCGCAACTGAAATGGAAAGCGCGCCAGACGGGGCGTGAGTCCCATCTTCGTCGACCAGGTCTACCAGAATCAGCGGCGATAGCGGTCCGTCGACATACGTATGCTCCACGTTGCCGACGACGGGAAAGGCATACGTATCCGAATTGCCGTCGCCCCAATGGACCACGACGCTGGTGACGGTGTCGTCGCCGGGATCGGTAATCGCTCCCAGGTTCAGAACGTACGGAGTCCCTTCCGGCGTCATGGAAAGGCTGCTCAAGCCGATAATCGGCTGCGTATTGTTGACCGTAAGCGTCGTCGACGCCGTATCCGTCGCTATGCCGTCGCTGACCTCGACCGTCACCGTCCGCGGGCCATCGGGACCATCGTCGATACCCAGCGAGACGAGTGTCGTCCAAGTGACCGTCGGCGCTGATCCGGTAATGTTTTCGTCGTAGTCGCCATCCCCGTCCACGTCCCAGCGGAAGGTCAGCGTATCCCCGTTGGGATCGGACGAGGCGGATCCATCCAGCACCAAATGGCCACCTTCCATGATCGTATACGGTCCCCCGGCAGCGGCCACGGGCGGATCGTTGATCAACACGTTCGTTACCGTGGGATCGGTCGCTCCTGCCACAGCAGGGTCGTCGGTCAGCACATCGGCGAAATTGTCACCGGAAACCGTGCCCTGGTTGGTCACCGTCGTCATGGTCGTGCCGGCGTTGATCGTAACGTCGTACGAGACCCTTACTGCTTTACCCGCAGGCAAGATGCCGATGGCAAGAGGACCGAACATGCATTGCGTGGCGTGAGCGTGGGGGGGTAGCGCGCCGTCGGCCTGGCCAGTGACTGGCACACGTCGTTCGCCGGGTGCCAGCAAGCCATACATCAGGTTATCGCTTTGGGACGCGTCGTAGATGTCGGCCAGACCGACCGTATGTCCCATCTCGTGCATCACGGTGGTCAGCAGGTCCATGGAGTGATGATTGTCGATTGATGATTGAAGATTATTGAATTCGGAATCGTCCAGCGGCGTGGCGTCGATGTACCAGTTCCAGCCGGCGGCATTGACGTCGATGGCGATCCGCGGGCCGGTGGCTTGCGCCAGGTACCAGCCGGGCAGGTCGGTCACGTTGACCGTCACGGCGTCCAACGCGGATTGCTGCGCGTCCGAGAGTCCCGTGGCCGACCAGCGCGACTTCGCCGCC
>CALBSZ010000044.1 GCA_937967665.1 uncultured Planctomycetaceae bacterium | reverse complement strand
GGCGCTGTCCAGCTAAAAGGCCTCGCGATAAATATTTAACAACTCTTCTTCTGTCGGTTGGCGTGGATTGACCCACATCAGGCGCTGCAAGCTGAAAGCTTTCCTGGCGAATTCGGGCAGCTGTTCCACCGTGCCGCCCAATTCGCGAATGCGATCCGGAATGCCGATTTCGCGGCGCAAATCCTCGACCGCCGAAATGGCCTGTGCGGCGGCTTCGTCCAGTGACTGGCCGGCAACATCCCGTCCCAACAAAGTTGCGATTCGGGCGAACGTTTCACGGCGGGCGGGCTGGTTGAACCGCATGGCGTAGGGCGGCAGCAGGCCGTTGCCCGCGCCATGCGGGCAGTGCAGCATGCCCCCGAGCGGGTACTCCAAGGCATGGACGATCGCGACGCCGGCGTTCGAGAACGCGATCCCGGCCAACGTGGCGGCCAGCGACATCCCTTCGCGGGCTGTTCGATTGGTCGGTTCGTGTACGGCGGTTACCAGGTGCTGGCCGATCAGGCGGATCGCTTTTTCCGCCAGGCAATCGGCCAGGGGAAAGCGGCCTTCGTAGCCGGTTTCGGCGCCGGGGGGAGCGGCCAACTTATCAAAATCAGTTGCCGTGTACGCCTCGATGGCGTGCGTCAGCGCGTCGATACCGCTGTCGGCGGTGACTTGCCGCGGGCAGGACATGGTGAGTTCGGGATCGACCACTGCCAGTTGCGGCCGCAGGTAGTTGCTCAGCGTACTCACCTTCATCGCGTGCTCCGTGTCCGTCAGAACCGCAGCGTGCGAAACTTCGCTTCCCGTTCCCGCCGTGGTGGTCACGCAAATCAACGGCAGCACCGGGCCCGGCACGTTGTCAAAGCCGAAGTAGTCGTGGGGAGAACCGCCGTGCGTCACCGAAATCGCCACGATCTTGGCCAGGTCCATGTTGCTGCCGCCCCCTACGCCATTGTTCACCGGCGGGTCAAACTGCCTTGCCGTGTCTATCGCTTCCAGGACAACGGCAATCGAAGGTCCCTCCTCGCTCCCGTCAAACGTTTCTACCGTAACGCAAGCCTCCGACAGGACCGCCTCGATGGGCGTGACAACGCCCGCCCGGACCAGCAGCCGATCGGTCACCAGCAGGGCCCGCGTCAGGCGGCGGCGTTGGACAAAGTCGGCGATGCTGGCGACCGCTCCAAAGCCGAACGCCAGTTGTCCAGCCGTGTAGAAGTTCCAGTGGTTCTTCATGGTAGCCCTGCCTACATGTACTGTTTGATCAAATTCGCCACCAGCTCCGGCTTATCCTGCTTCACCAGGTGTTCGATCTGCGACTTCTTGACCCCCAACGCTTCCAGGTGCGGCCCCAGGGACTGCCAGTGTTTCTGGCGTTTCTTTCCTTCGGACAAATACAATTCCGTGACCAATTCCTGGACACGCTGCAACGCGATTGTCTCGCGGTTCTCGTAGTAATTCTTGATAATTTTCTGCTGGTATTTCGACCGCTCCGCCATTTTCGCATCCTTCTTGCCAGGCTTCCTTGGTTGGTATCCGACACGCGACCATAACCAAACTCGTCATGACCAGCCTGAGGACATGATGAATCCCGTAGCACTGGCATAATTAGAACTCAGGAGACGGTTTCCGCAAAGTGTGTCTTCCGCGAAAGTTGCCCAAGTTCCACTGGTGACCTAGTGTTGCTTAGTCGCTTGTTCTATTTGGGGCCGAGTGAGACCAGGGCCGCCCGGCGACAGGCCCCGCCAGCCATTCGCGGCCCTCCAATTCAGTGGATTTCACCATGCTGCAGCGCAATCGATCGTTACTCCTGCTGGCCTGCCTCGGTGCCGGCTTGTCCGGATGTAGTGATGCCGCGAAAGAACAGAAGCTGGTTTACGACCCGTATGTTTTGGAGCAGCAGAAGTTCGATGTGATGGATTTTACGGAATTGGATTTGGGAGACTACGGCCTGACGTTCCGCCCGAAAGACAGCGTCGTTTCGCGATTCATTACCTTCAAGATCTATGCCGTTGTGCCGATGGACGACCAAATGGCCATCGCGGAGAAGCTTGAGCAGAATAGCGAACGGCTTCGCGATCAGGTTCGTGAAACCGTGTTAAGTAATGATCTCAGCAACCTTTCAGCGTCCAGCCATGCACTCCTCAAAAGCGACCTGGTGAAGACGGTGCGCAAAGCCCTGCGAACCGACCAGGTCAAAGAGGTCGTCTTCAGCGATCTCTCGGTCGAATAGCGTCTGCTTTGCCAGTGCTCCGTTGCTGCGCAATGCTTTCCCGGAGCCTGCGGCAAACGGTCGCAGTTTCTGCCCGACCACGTATTAACGCGTTTGCTGCTTCGTGGTAGATTATCAGCCTGTCGGGCACCCCGCGTGCGGAACTAGAGCATTCCTGGATTGCAAAAGCCAAACTATGCCGATCGTCAAGTTCGTCAACGAGAACAAGGAAATCGAGGTCGCCGTCGGCGCCAACCTGCGGGATGAAGCCAACAAGGCCGGTATCAATCTCAACAAGGGAGTGAACGGCTATGGCGAAGGTTTTAACAAGTACATGAACTGCAAAGGCATGGGCATGTGCGGCACCTGTCGTGTCAACATTGTCAGCGGCATGCAGAACACCAATCCGCTGACCGTGCGCGAAAAGCTGAAATTCAAGACGCCGATTCCTACTCCCGTACCCGATCCGATTCCGTGCCTGGCCTATATCGGCAACGAAGAGACCATGCGGCTGGCTTGCATGTGCAAAGTGAACGGCGATATTGAAGTACAGAGCGGTCCCGAAGTGAATTTGTTCGGCGACAATTTCTTCAGCTGACCGCTGAAGGAGGATCGCGATGCAGTTTGCAAACAAGTAAGCTCAGTGACTCCTGACGCCGTCGATACTGCAGAGAACGGTGGCAAATCGCATGAAACAAATCGTTGCGATCGTGAAGCCGTATCTGGCCGAGAAAGTGCTTACCAGCCTCAAACGCGTCCCCCTGGAGGCGGTCAGCGTTCGCGAAGTCAAGGGATTCGGTCGACAGAAGAGTTACCTCGATCAGTATGCCGACAGCGAGTATTCACTCGCTTTTCTTCCCAAAGTCGAGATCACCATGTGGGTGGATGATTCTCGCGTTGACGAAATCCTCAGCAAGGTGGTCGACGTGGCGCGGACCGGACGTATTGGCGACGGAAAAGTGTTTGTGCTGCCGGTCGCCGAATACCATTCGATCGATAAATCCTGATGGCCACATGGCGATGGTCGATTCGCGGTGCATTTTCGCTATACTATTGGGTCTCACCCGAACACGCCGAAGTGCGAGCCGCTCGCTGAAAGCAATCGCCATGCACCGGAGTATCCTTACGACTCCGCTAGTGTTACTGGCATCCCTATTGGGGTGTGCAAGCCGCGCACCCTGCTCGCAGCCACCGGAGGACAGTCCGGCACCTGCGATTTCTGCAACGCCGCACTCGGTGGACGAAGTCGACGCCTTGATTGCTCGACACCTTGGCAAGGTGGTGGTGGTCGACCTGTGGGCCCTGTGGTGAGGTCACTGTGTCGCGGAACTCCCGCGGTTGGCTCAGTTGAGCCACGACTATCCAACATCGGTTGCCGCCATTTCGGTGAATGTCGACTTTGATGAGCCGGCCGGCGAGCCGTCGGACGAATTGCAGTCTCAAGTGATTCAACGCTTGCAAGAGAAGCAGGTCGATGTCGAGAATGTCATTTGCACCAACCCGCTGGACGACGCCCTGAAGCACTGGGACGTTTTCGGACTGCCCGCCCTGGTGGTGTACGGCCCGGACGGCCAGGTGCATACGAAATTCGAAGGTGCCGTCCACTACGACGAAGAAGTCATCCCCTTGGTAAAATCGCTGGTGGGCGAGGCGGATTCGTAGCCTTCGAACACCGGCGTCGTGTTGCTGAAAAGTGAAATGGCGCGCACCGGGAAAATCATAATGGCAGGAGTCACATCATGGTGAGAATGGTACTTCTTTTCGTCACGCTGCTGGCAGCGACGACAGCCCATGCTGCCGACTATGTCGTGGTAGTTTCCGACGCGACCCAGCAAGACCCGTCCTGGCGGAAAGTGACTCAGGCACTGATCGAAAAGCATCACGCCGACGTCGTGACTTACAAAAAGGCCGTAAGCGAGGCCCTGCCGGCGCTGGCGAAGCAGCATCCTCGCCATACCTGCTTTGTCGCGACGCCGGAGGAAGCGACGCGGGAGTTCGTCGCGGCCGTGCATCAACTGACGCGCAACTACGACAGCGATGTTTACACCGATACGCTGTGGGGCATTCTCACCGGCTTTGACGCAGCGAACGCTTTGGCGATTGCGACCACGAACGAACCGCTGGTGGTGCGGAAAGCCGCAAGCGGAACGGAAATCGCCTTGGAGATGTGCGAAGCGGGACTGTGGTATGACGAGCTGGTCAAGAATAAGAAAGTGGAAAAGACGAAAGGCGGCGAAGCCGTAGAGTCGGCGGGGCCGGATGATACGACGGCAGCGCTGGCACAGACCCTCACGGACTACCAAGCCGACCTGTTTGTTACTTCCGGACACGCCACCGAACGGGACTGGATGATTGGGTACACCTACCGCAATGGATTCTTCGTATCGACAAACGGCCAGATGTTCGGGCGCGATACCCAGAACCACAAATTTAAGATCCGTTCGGACAATCCCAAGGTCTACCTGGCCGTGGGCAACTGCCTGATGGGGAACATCAACGGTCCCGATGCCATGGCGCTAGCGTGGATGAACAGCTGCGGCGTCCGGCAAATGGTCGGCTACACCGTACTGACCTGGTACGGGTACGGCGGTTGGGGATGCCTGGACTATTTTGTTGAGCAGCCGGGGCGCTATTCGCTGACGGAGGCGTTTCATGCGAACCATCACGCATTGATGCACCGCCTGGAAACGATCGACAACCAGCGGGAGCGGCGAGGACTGGAATACGATCGTGATGTCGTGGCCCTCTACGGCGATCCGGCCTGGGAGGCGCGCATGGCGCCGGCAAAGTGCGCGTACGAACAGACCCTCAAGCGCAACGCCGATATCTACACGTTCACGATACTCCCCCAGCGCGGCCGCGATTCGTTTCGCCCAATCAACACCAACGGAGCGCAGCGCGGCTGGCGGCCCATGGTGCAATTCCTGCCGGAGCGGATCGGGGACGCCGAAGTCCTTTCGGGAGCCGGCTTGAAGCCGGTCATTACGGATGATTTCATCCTGATTCCCAACCCCCGCGAATGCGACCCTTCACGCGACTACGTCGTCACGTTCCGGGCCAGCCCGCGCGAATCTTAAAGGATTTGCCGGGTTGTCGGCGACATCGCCGATCATCTCTTCTCGGATGCCTGCCGAACGCCTACAATCTAGTGCGAGTCGCACGGACGTGTAGCGTCTCCGGCGCTGTCAATCACCGCGTCAATTGGCGAAAAAACCACTACACTTACGCGAAACGCGCTGTAGGAGAAAAGGAATCGGCAAGGCATGGTCAACGTGTTTGAAGGCGAACAACAAGCGGTCGCGGGGCGGTTTGCCATTGTGGTTTCCCGCTACAACGAATCGATCACGCGAAAACTCCTGGATGGTGCGCTGTCGACGTTGCAGGAGTCCGGTGTGGCGGAAAGCGACATCGACACCGTCTGGGTACCGGGTGCTTGGGAGATTCCGGTGACCGTACAGCGCCTGATCGGCGATCGCGGCTACGTTGCCGTCCTGACGTTGGGGGCGGTGATTCGCGGGGAAACCTCGCACGACCAGCATATTAATAGTCAAATCAGCCATTCACTTGGTAAAATAGCATTGGCGACGAACGTTCCGATCATGTTTGGCGTGCTGACCTGCAATTCGCTGGAACAGGCAATCCACCGCGCCGGTGGAAACGTAGGAAATAAGGGAGTCGAGTGTGCGCAAGCCGCTTTGGAGATGGCCAGCCTGTTCGCCAGGTTGCCGAACTGATCCCGCGGGCGATTGCGGAATTGCGGGCAAGGAACGTCCGAGATAGTTCTCCGCACCGTGTGCTCACGTCAATGCGCGTGGCCTCCTCGGTTCTCCAGTTGGCCGGCGTGCAGGACAAGTTCGTGGCGTTGCGCGGACTTCGAATCGTCAGGACTAAGTTGAAAGCGAAATTACTCACTCCGAACAACTGCCACGTCTTCCGCGGGACGACACTTACCGGCAGTCCGTTTTCAGAAAAGGTCTGAAGACGTACCGAGTTTTGATCCGAACACCCATTCCGGAGATCAGTCACAGCATGTCTCGTCGCAGTCGAGCACGGGAAGTCGTTCTGCAGATCCTGTACGCGGACGACCTGAATCCGAGTCGCAATTTGGCGCTTTCGGAGGAGTTTCTTTGTGTGCGTTTACATCACGACCAGGCACTGATCGAATTCGCTCGCTCGCTGCTCAACGGCACGCGGCGAAACCGCGGCGAGCTGGATCAGCTGCTCACCGAATCGGCGGACAACTGGAGCCTGGGGCGCATGGCCGTCACGGACCGCAATATCCTGCGGCTGGGCGCGTATGAGATTCTGTATAGCGACACGCCGGCACGTGTGGCGATCAATGAGGTCGTGGAGTTGGCGAAACGCTACGGGTCGAAGCAATCGGCTCAATTTGTGAATGGCGTTCTCGATCGTTTTGTTAAAGAGAAGGAACTGTAATGGCCTGGTTGGGACGCTCGAAGAAGACAACGAACGATGCGGAAGCTGGTAACGCAGCTACCGGAACCACGGCGGATGCGGAATCCAGCGGCGGTTTTTTGACTCGCCTGAAGCGCGGGCTGCAGAAGACGTCGCAGATGCTGAATACCGACATTCGCGACTTGTTCAAGCAAGAGGGGCGACTGGTCGACGACGACTTCCTGATGGAGCTGTTTGGCACGTTGGTCAAGACCGACATGGGGGGCGGACCAGCGGCGGAGATTCGCGATCAGATCCACGCCGATTTTCGCGCTCGCGTCGTGCACATGGACGAGGTGCTGGGGGTCGTGAAGTCCAAGATTCGCGACTTGATGCAGCAACCTGAACAACCGATCGCACTGGCCGCGTCCGGCCCCACCGTGATCATGGTCGTGGGCGTGAACGGGTCGGGCAAGACCACTTCCATTGCGAAACTGGCGCATATGTTCAAGGCCGAAGGGAAAAGCGTCGTCCTGGGCGCCGGCGATACTTTTCGCGCGGCGGCCGTCGAGCAACTCACCATCTGGGCCGCACGCATAGGAGTGGACATTGTTAAAGGGGAGGCGGGTGGCGACCCGGCCAGCGTGGCGCACCGCGCGGTCGCGCACGCATTGGAATCCGACGCCGAGATCTGCATTCTGGATACCGCCGGTCGGCTGCAGACGCAGGTGAACCTGATGAAACAATTGGACAAGATCCGCCGCGTGATCGGCAACTTGATTCCCGCAGCGCCCCACGAGGTGTTATTGGTACTGGACGCCACCGCGGGACAAAACGGCATTAGTCAGGCGAAAGGCTTCTCGGAAGCGGCCGGCTGCACCGGAATCGTACTGGCAAAACTCGACGGGACTGCCAAAGGGGGCGTTGTGGTGCCGATTCGTCAGCAATTCGATCTGCCCGTCAAGTACATCGGGCTGGGCGAATCCGCCGCGGACCTGGCCTTGTTCAGTGTCGATCAGTTCTGCGACGCGTTATTTGCGGAAAGTCGCAAGGCCTGATCGCTGAACCGCATCCGACAGGCCAGGTTCCGTCCTCATGGAGGTCCTCACGGAAGCTCGCAGCGGAAACGCCGAGCGAGTTGCCGAGTTGAATCATCGCGCCG
>CALBSZ010000043.1 GCA_937967665.1 uncultured Planctomycetaceae bacterium | reverse complement strand
TTCACCGACGTCGATCTGTCGGATGCTCACACCGTCACGGTCGACTGGGGTGATACCAGCGCAATGGAAACCGGCACTTTGTCGGAAAATTCGGGGAGCGCTCCGGCGACTCCGGACACGTTCACGGTGACCAACACGCACACCTATGATGATGACGGGGTCTACACGGTCGCCATCACCGTTGACGATGGCCTGTCGGGGCCGGTGACGGCATCAATGACCGTCACCGTGGGCAATCTACCTCCAACGGGAGTGATTACGGGTCCGTCCGGCGCGTCGCCATCCGAGACCTTGAGTTTCACTTTCTCCGGCGATGATCCGTCTCCTGACGACGATGCGACGCTCGACTGTTCCGTCAATTGGGGAGACGGAAGCGCGACGACTCCGCTGGGCAACTGTTTCACCCTGGCCCCTGTCGCAGAAACGCACGAATACAACGCCGCGGGCACGTACGTCATCTCGCTCTCAGTGACCGACGATTCAGGGATACCGGTTGTCGTGGACACGCATTCCGTCAGTGTCACGACCACCGTGATTGAATCGGGCGATCCGCGGATCGACGCGAACGGCAACTTGTTCGTCCCCGCCTCGCCGGACGGCAGCAACAACATCATCGTCACCGACACGAATGGTGGAGGCCAATTGGTTTTTCGAAATGATATCAGCTACGGTCCCTTTTATCCCACAACCAATACCGTGATCATCATCACGGGCGACGGACCGGACCGCATCGCCATCGGGTCGAAGCGGATCTGCGGTGTGATTGACGCCGGTGGCGGGGACAACTACATCGCTGGCAGCGGCTGCCACGACAGCATCACGACCGCCGGTGGAAACGATATCATCCTGAGTGGCAACGGCGACGACGTTATCGATGCCGGCGATGGGGACAACAAAGTCGACGGCGGAGGCGGCAACGACACCATCGTCGCCGGCAGCGGTCGCGACGAGTTGCTCGGACGCGCGGGCGACGATGTGATTTCCAGCGGCGGTGGAAACGACCTGATCGCGGGCGACACGGGGAACGATTTGCTCCGCGGCGGGGACGGCGACGATGTCATCAGCGGCGGGAGCGACGACGACCTGGTGCTGGGCGAAGCCGGCAACGATCGCTTATTCGGCCGACAGGGCCGCGATATCGTTATCGGCGGATTAGGTGGCGACGACGTGCAAGGCAACGACGACGATGATAACGTTGCCAGCGGTGATGTTGCCCTGCTCGAGACTCCGCTGATGGCCATCCTCACGGAATGGACAAGCACCAATACCTTCGAAACGCGTTCGACCAACGTGTTGATCAGCCACGGTTTGGCGACTTCGATTGCTGACGACGGCGGCAGCATCGACGGTCTGGTGGGAGGTCTCGGGCAAGATCTGTTTGCGGCCCATGGAACCGACAGGAGTTTCGGCATCCGCTCGAACGATCAGTTCCAGAACGTGTAGTGCGACTCGCACCAGCTTTTCACAATCATGATTCGCTGGCCAGCGCACGGTTGACGGTAGCGAAACGGGGACTGGCTCCATCGTTGTGTTTGGTTCGTCCCGAAAGAAACGGTGGATCGATGGTGCCTGTCCCCGTTTCGCGGCACAGTATCAGTGGTGGCCTGCGAAAAATGCGAAAAAGGGGACAGGCACGGCGGACGAGACCGGATTGTCGAGCTGGTACCCGTTTGTATCACCGAGCCAGCCCCCTTTTTTCGCGCCCCAGTGCTGGAGTACTCGCTGGCCAGCGTAAACATTGCGGCAATCTGCGAAAATACAAGCACGCGGCGCGAGCAAGTGGGTCCAGACGTCGGTGCCCGACTCGCTTGCGTTTCGAACTCATATGACGATGCGATTTGGCGCTGTCGAATTAGACCAGGATCTCGTTGACCACGTGCCCATGGACGTCGGTCAGGCGGCGATCGATGCCGTTCTGGCGATAGGTTAACCGTTGGTGGTCGATACCCAGCAGGTGCAGGACCGTGGCGTGGAAGTCGTAGCAATAGGTCTTGCCTTCCTCGGCCTGGTAACCCCAGTCGTCGCTGCGGCCGTAACGGGTCCCGGCCTTGACTCCCGCGCCCGCCAGCCAGGTAACGAACGAACCGCCGTTGTGGTCGCGGCCGTCGCCTCCCTGAGCGAACGGCGTCCTGCCGAATTCGGTGGTCCAGATCAGCAGTGTGTCTTCAAACAGGCCTCGAGATCGAAGGTCCCGTATCAGCGCGGCGATGGGCTGGTCGACCGACTTCGCGATCGGCGGCAATTCTTTCGAGATACTGCCATGATTGTCCCAGTTGCCCGTCGCTCCCTGCGGGCCGCTCCACACCTGGACAAAGCGAGTGCCGCGTTCGACCAACCGTCGCGCCAGCAAGCAGCGCCGGCCAAAGTCGGCGGTGGCCGGCTGGTCCAAGCCGTAGGCGGTCTGGGTCGCCGCGGTTTCCGTCGCCAGATCAAAAGCTTCGGGCGCGGAAAGCTGCATGCGCGCGGCGAGTTCATAGGAGTGGATGCGGGCATCGAGGCGTGAATCGTGAGGATGTTCTGCGGCGTAACCGGTATTCAGCTCTTTCAGCAGTTCGAATCCGTCCCGATCGGCCTCGCGCGTGGCGAAGCGGTAGCGTGGATCGGCGAACAGGTCGCGTACGGGATTCTTGCTGTCCATGCGAATCATCGTCCCCTGATGCACGGCGGGCAGGAAGCCGGACGAAAAAGGTCCCTTCTGGTTGTACGGTAGCCCTTTGCTATCGGGCAGCACGACGAACGTCGGCAGTTCGTCGGTCAGGCTCCCCAGACCATACGACACCCAGGCTCCCAAGCACGGAAAGCCGGGCAAGAGAAAACCGGAATTCATCATGTAGGTCGCGGGACCGTGGACGTTCGTCTTCGACGCCATCGCCATCAGGAACGCCATTTCGTCGACTTCCTGCGCCTGGTGGGGGAACACACTGCTGACCCAGCGACCGCTTTCGCCATGTTGCTTGAATTCAAACGGACTCTTCAAAATCGCCCCCGGCATCGCTGTGAAGCCTTCAGGCTTTTCACTCGGGCCGAGTTTCTGTCCGTGCAACCGCTCCAATTCGGGCTTGTAGTCGAACGTGTCCATCGGGCTGGCGCCGCCCGTCATGAACAGCTGAATGATGCGCCGCACTCGGGCCCGATGATGCAGGCCACCGTTCCATTCCGGCGGCGGCGCATCAGATAGCGTGTCCCGAGCCAGCATCTGCGAGGCGGCCAGCCCTGCCAGGCCACCCCCGATATTCCACAGTAAACGACGTCGGGAAAGGGTCATGTTCGGCTAGTCCACGAAAATGAATTCACTACTATTAAACAATACGCGACAGGCGGCGGCGAGTCCGTGGCGGTTCGCGTATTCGACCAGCAGCGCCGCTTCTCTTGCTGTTGGTTCCCGCAAATAGACGTAGCGACAAGCCGCCTCGATTTGTTCGGCCGTCGATTCTTGCTCCGCCATCAATCTGCCGGCAAACTGCTGACTATGGTGCAGAACGAAGTCGTTATTGTAGGTCGCCAACGCCTGCAGCGACGACACCGAGAACGCGCGCTGGCCGTTCAGTTGTCCGAGATCGGGGAAATCCCAGGCTTCCATAAAGGGATCCGCAATACCACGCCACACAACTCGATAGATGCTACGCCTGCCGGCACTGGGGTGGTTCCAATCGAAGGCATCGTAATCCAGTTTGGGCGTCGTCTGCACGCCTTTCGATAAGCTGAATTGCTGAATGCCCGGACCTCCCATCGTCCAATCCATGTGACCTGAAATCTGCAGGATCGCATCCCGCAACGATTCGGCATCCAATGGCCGACGGTTGGCGCGCCATAGCAGCCGGTTGTTCCGGTCGACGGACCACGGATCGAGCGGTTCGACGGCCGTCGACGTGTCCACCGCATACCGCGACTGCCGCTGGTAAGCCGATGACAGCAGGATGAGGCGATGCAACTGCTTGAGAGACCCCTGCGCGTCGTTGCGGAACCAAACCGCCAACCAGTCGAGCAGTTCCGGGTGTGAGGGAGCGCCTCCCATGCGTCCGAAATCGTTGGGTGTATCACAGAGCCCACGGCCGAAGTGATATGCCCAGACGCGATTAACGATACTCCGCCACGTCAGCGGGTTCGACGGTGCTGCCAGCCAATCGGCCAGCGCCGCGCGCCGCGTTGCCTCGTTGTCAGGTTCGGGCAGTTCGAACCTTCCAGGTAACGATGCGATCGCTGCCAACGCACCGGGCACCGCGACCTCGCCCGGTCTGTCGATGTTGCCGCGCCTCAGAACATGGACAACCTTGGGAGCCATCGGCTTGTCGAGTTTCTTCGCGTGGGAATAACTGCGTGACACGCCGTAAACGAATTTGGGCTCCGGCAACGCCGCCAATTGCTCCTCCGCATAAGGTCCAAGGACGTGTGCGGCGATGGCCGTCCGTTGCGACATCCCGCGCTGGTCGCGGGGCGTTGCCAATGCCTCGCGAACCTCGGCCGGCAGGACTTCCGCCTCCACGTTCGCCGCATCTGTAGCGTACAGTTTCAACCGCCCGATCAAATGCCCCGTGCCGTGCAGTTGCTTCAACACTATCGTCATCCTGGAACCGGCAGCCAGCTCTAACGGCTCGTCCAGGACAAACACGGCGAAATGGGATTTCGTCACTTGCGGATAGATGCCCCAGGCCGTGGACAGGTTGCCGTCCAGCGCATGAGAGATCGTCCAGCCTTCCTGATTCCAATCGGCCGTGGCCGACCGGATCTTCACCCGCTGCGGTTCACTTGCCTCGTCCTCCTGAACAAACGCCTCGAATTCCGTGAGGTGCAGGTTGCCGTTGTCCTGGCGGCCAGGACCCTGCAGCGGCAGGCGCTCGTCGACCAACACATCCAGACGCAGCGCGGTAAGCGTGTTCAACGTCGTTGTGCCGGTGATGGAATAGGTATCTTTGTCAGGGCGTGTTTCCGTCGATAACAGCGAGTCGTCTTCCAAACGCAACAACGTCGCTCCGCCGGAGGACGAAAACGCATCCGGAACGAGCGGTGCCCACGCGGCAACTCGATCCGTGGCTTCGGATTCCCAAGCTTCAATCACATCCGCGTATTCGGGCTCGAGCAGTTGGACATGCTCGCGTTTCGTTGCTGCCGTCAGCAGGTTGCTCCACCGCTGCCGCGCAGCCGCGACACGCGGGTCCGTATCAAGTTCAACGTCCCCCTTCCCGACGCCCGCAAAGACGGCTTGCAGGGAGTAATAATCGTCCTGAGTAATCGGATCGAACTTATGATCGTGACACCGGGCGCAGTTGGCCGTCGTGCTGGTGAAGGCGGCCATGGTTTGAGCGACCATATCGTCCCGATCCAGGTAGTCGAACGTGACCGGCGCGGTGGAGGCACGACTGAGTTCCAGAGGGCCGGCGGCGATGAAGCCCAGGGCCGCCAGCAGGTTTGGTTCGTCCGGGTAAAAGTAGTCCGCCGCCAGTTGTTCGCGAATGAATCGCCCCCAGGGCGTGTCGCGGTTGAAGCTTTCGATCACGTAGTCGCGATAGCGCCAGGCGTTGGGCCGAAACACATCGTGCTCGCAACCGTGCGAATCGGCGAAGTGGACGGTGTCCAGCCAATGTCGCGCCCAGCGTTCGCCGTAGCGTGGGGATTCGAGCAGACGGTCGACAAGTTTCTCATAGGCCAACGGATCCGGGTCCGCGACAAACGCCTCGACCCCTGCCGGTGTCGGGGGTAACCCGTGTAAATCGAAATACAGTCGTCGCATCAGCGTGCGCCGATCTGCACGCGTCGCCGCCACTAATCCCGCCTGCTGCAGTCGCTGCGCAACGAACGCATCAATCGGATTGCCGGCCGCCTTGACCGACAAACCTGTCGCAGGGACCGGCACCGGTTGCAACGGTTGCAACGACCACCAATCCAAGGGATCGTCCAACGGTCGTTTCGCGACAACGTTGATTCTTGGATCCGCCGCGCCGCGCTGGATCCAATCCACCAGCACGGCAATCTTCGCATCCGGCAGTTTTTCGTCCGGCGGCATCTGTAAATCAGGATCGGTGCGCCGAATGGCGGTGATGAGCAGGCTCTCCGCCGGCTTGCCAGGTACCACCGCGGGACCGCGAGCGCCGCCGATCATCCAGCCAGATCGGGAATCCAATGCCAGATCGCCTTCCATTTCGCCAGCGGCATGCGAGTGGCATTCAAAACAGTAGCGTTTCAAGATGGGCTCGACCTGCTCGACAAAGAATTGATCCGCCTCCGCGTCGCCAGTTGGTTCAGCGGCGAACCCGTGAAATGGCGGAACCACCAAAACCGCGATCGCGCACGCCAGCCCCACACACCTCCGCACGGTTGCAAGTCGATCGTCCGTGCCTGGCTCGGGACTCTCTCGATGAATCAGCCGCAATCCCATTCGACTCGTGCCTGCGTGTTCAGAGCAGCTTTCGTAACAAGTCCTATTCTAACTTGTTTCGGGCCTGTGATGTATGGCCAATACAGCCACTTCCAGGAACGCGAAGAAGATCAACGACAGCGCGGTGCGCCGATGGCACAAGTGCTTGCCACCTCCGAGCTTCAACGAAAGCGTTGGGGGAACCAGAAGAGACCGCCCGGATGATTGCCCCGCGCTCCGCTCAATCAACCAAGCGGCTAGCCGACATGGACCGGCGGTTCAAAGTTCTGAGCTACTGCGAGTCGCACGGACGTGTAGCGTCCCCGGCGCTTTAAATCACCGTGTCAATTGGCGAAAAAACCACTACACTTACGCGAAACGCGCTGTAGGGTTCGAAAGCGAGCTGCACAGGTCATCGATGATCGGGCCCGGTGCCGGCCCACCGACCGGCAATCTGTGGTGAGGCTGCAGGGGTCTCGAACGCGCACGACCGTTATTGACATTGCTCAACTCTCTCATCACGGCGTCGACGGCCGCTGCGCGCGGAAACTCGATCGTCATTTCCGGCTCGTCATCTTCAGGCGGTGTATCCGGCGAGTGGCTCAACACCAGATTAGCAATGGGCGGAACCGGCGCGGGAACGGTGATTCGCCGCAACGAGTTCGCAAAGTCGGTGGTGTTGTCGCGCGTGATGGCCAGGTCGGCGCCGTCGACCACGGCGTCGCGGTTGAAATCGACTTTGTTGTCGATGGCCGCGCCCGGGGAACTTGCCACCAGATGCTCCCGTGTGGACGCGAAGTCAAAGCCGTTGACCAGTGCGTTGTCAACACTGTCGCCTGCTTCGCCCACCGCATTCCCGAAATAGAAGACGTCCGGCACGAGTAAACCCGTATTCTCCGTGGCCCGCACCGTGACCTGCAGCCATGTGTTGCGGACAGCGCCGTCAAGCCAGGTCAAGGCGATTCGCTTGATATCGCCATCCATGTCGTGCGACGTGATCGTCGGCGTTGCGGCCAGGGGCCAGTTCGCAGGGTCATTGTCGTTGCCCACACGAAATTCGAAATCGGCTGACGTCGGCGCGGCCGACATCCCCTGCACATCAATCATCATCCCATTGATACCGCGGCTGTGACTGGAATAATTTTCGAATCCGGACGCTTCGCCCGGCAGCAGCGCATGCTTGTCCGTGGCAATTGCCGCGTCATCCTCCTGTGTGTCGAAGCCCGAGTTGTCGTAGAACAAATGGCGGTCGACCACGGAGTTCACTGTCGGTTCCGCAAAGAAGACGTTGTCTTGCAGATTCGTGATGCCGGAGTTGTTGCGAATAATCTCGGCCAAGGTCACACCTTCCAAATCAATGACGCTCGACACCAGTGGGCTTTGTAAATCGGGATCGCCCGTATAGAAAAAGCGGTCGCCGTCGCGGAGGCGGCTGAACTGGTCGGTCAGCGAAAAGTTCAGCAGCGGCCCCAGGCTTTGGTTGGGTAAATGGTCTTCCGCCAGGGCGCCGATGAAGGCGTCGATTCGATTCACGTTTCCATAAACCGACTGCAGCTGCCCACGCAATTCCGGGGAGGCAGTGATCTGGTTGATCGAATTGTAAGGACCCAGCCGATAGGAATCCCGAAACGCATTGTAGCTGAGCAAACCGTGATCCCGTCCCCGTTGGATGTCCAGCGATATCAGGTCCAGACCGCCCGCACCAGTAAACGGAGCGCCAAATGGCAGGTTGCGCAATTCGTCCACCATCAGCACATCCACTTCTTGCGCCACCTGGCTTGCCAGCCCCTTCAGCATCCGATCGACGATACTCGGGTCATTGGTCAACAGGCCGGGATTTCCGAACATCTCGGCAAACGACAAACTGCCGCTCCACGTGCCGTCGTTATTCACCAGCAACAACTCGGGAGATTGCATACTGTGCCCGAACCGAAAGAAGGCGGTGGAAAAAGAACTCGTAATCGCAGGGTTCACATTCGGATCAAAGAGATAAGAATAGGGGTCGAGTGCGGTGTTGCGCATAAGAGCCGGCAGGAACTCGGTGTACGTAACGATCTGCATTTCCGCGCCGACAATCTTTCGAGCCCACTGGTAGATCTGTTCGTCATTGAGCCGCGGATCCGCCGCCTGGATCAAGTCGGCCAGGCGATTGTGTTCGCGCACGAACAAGGCGTGCGTCGATGTCAAGCCGGTTTGTTCGTTGGCGCGAATGTCGCCAGCTAAAAAGAGCGCGTTCGCGGGTTGGCCAAAGGGATTGTCGTTCTCTTCGCCAGCATCGTTATAGCCCGGCAGCAACCCGTCCTCCGTCGTCTTGAGTCTTCCACCGCTGAAAGTGCGGAGAGCGTTGGCGCGGGCCTGATCGGAGCCGTAGACATTGGACGCATCGATAAACGAGGTGACTTCGTTGATCTGTTCGCGCCAATCGGGGCGCGTGGCGCCGGGCGGACCCGGAGCGGGAAGACGGTCCGTATCCCCCGTCTCGGGATCGTAATTCGAACGATGAAACGTCAGCGAGGTATTTCCTATACCGTCGCCAAAAGGGTCGTTGGGGTTGGTGATCGGGATGCTGAAGTCACCCGTTCCGCCAGCGAATAACTCGTCATTGGCCGCGTCGTTTCCGGTCAAATCCAAGTCATGCGTCAGGAATTGCCCCCATTGAACTACCCAGTCGCTCAGATTTCGGTCATTCAGTACCGAACCGGTTTGCGCTCCCAAGGCATTGCTGACATCACGCGGGTTAGGAGAATTCGTGGCAGCGTCATAGATCTGGTCACCATAGCCGTCGGGATAGTCCGCCGGATACAGGTGCCGAATGATATTCGTATCCGCCGCCCCCCAGTCGTCACGAGCCGGCAGCGCGTTGTTTCCGAAGCCGTCAATCGTGCGAAACGACGCGAGCAGCATCCTTACTTCCAGACTTTCACACGACAGCACTCTGTGAACCGTCTTTCTCGTCTTCCCGGTAGTTATCAAGCCTGCACCCCAGCGTCGATTTGCGAGATTTGCCTTGCCTCCTGACTAAACGTGAAATCGACGACGGTGTCTACAATCGGATCGGATTTCGTGCTGAGAGGCCTTGGTCTTGGTCGCTCAACGCACACTCGACGTGGCGGAGCATGCCTTGCTCGTCGGCCCTACGCAGAGCGTGCCCTACGCAGGTCACGTTTCGCGTGACTGAAATCACTGGACACAACTGGCGTGGCTTCGTCGTAGAAGCCGCGCGACGCGATCGCAACGCGTTCTAATTCCGAAAGAAATCAACCCACTCCAACGCAATCTCCTCCGGGTTGTGCCGAAAGAAATGTGCCGGCAGGAGGACTTCGAAGTAACCGCCTTCGAGAGGGATTTTGCCGTTGCCGCCGACGATGCGGGCGGGTGTATGATAGGGGCTGGTGGCGTCGAGCCGCGTTTCCTCGTCGCCGCTGCGCAAGAACGCCTTTGAAGTGGCCTGCTCGCCAGATCCGGATACCAGCCACTCCACGGTGACCTCGCCGTTCGAAACGGCAAACCGTTCGAGACCGTTCAAATGCAAACGCACGACTACCGAATCGGGCCACTGCCGCGATTCGCGGCGGAGGGACGATCTGCCGATGCCAGACGGACTGGAAATGTCGACGATGGTTTTGGCCCGGTCAACGACAAAACGAATGCGATCCGCACGATGCGTGGTGGCCTGGAACGGTGGATCCTCGGCTTCCCATCGAGCGCGCAGACCGGAGAGGCGCCCGAGTAGCAAGTCCAGACCCGGTTTGCCGTTTTTTGGAACTACTTCGCGCAACGCATCCAGGCGATGAAGCATGGTCAAACCCCAGCCGAGATCCGCTTGTAACTCCAGATCCGTCGTCGCCAACGTCATCGTGTAACCCGGCATCGAAGGCTGCGGGATGTTGACGTTGCTCCGCAGATCCACCGCCTCGTCGAGCAACCCGGACCGCGCCAGATCGTTGATGATCGCGATCGCCGCGGACTTCTCAATTTGAACGTAGCGGTAGAAGGGATTACTGCGGCGTACATTCACTGCCGGAACGGTGAGAACAAGACGATAGAACGGTTTGTCTTCGTCCCCGTGGTAATTCAGTTCAAGACGAAACGATGCGACATTCGCTTTCAACGTCTGCGATCGCTTCGCGGCCTGCTCCGTTAGCGGCGCCTCGAACGCCAGAAAAACACCGTGCGGAGCGGCATCTGTCAGCTTGATGACACGCCGCTCCCCGGGACGTAGCATCACTAGGGTGTCGAGCGACACGCCGGCACAAGCGTCGATCACCACCTCGAACTTGCCGGCCTTCGCCGTTGCCTTGCCGTCGATGATGAAGCCGCCTTGCGGCGAGGTATAAAGCCGCCGCTGTTCAGCGTTGAGCGGAATCCAATTGGTGTACGGTTGCGTCAATGGGGCACCGTATCTCGCCACGGCCTGGCTGATCCAAAGCTCGATATCCGCCCGCTGCTGCTGCCCAACGTCGGTCCCATACAGCACTTTGGCTTGCACGGGCGTCGTTCCCTCCGCAGCCAGGATAGCGGCGAATAGCAGGATGGTAGTGTTCATGAGAGGTCTCCGATACCTGACATGACGCAGTCCAGCCCCGCAGAGTTCCCTCAAAATTGCGTGCAGTTTCGTCAATTGCTCGTCGCGGTTCGCTCATTTCACCGGCAATTCGTGGTCGCCCATCCCACGCTCGTCGGCATGTGGAGCATGCCCTACGGTGGTATACTACGAGGCAATCACCAACACGATGGCAAAGGATGTATTTGCAATTGAAAATAATTCATCGAATTTGGGTATTTTTGGCGGTTCTGATGGCGACCAGCGGCCAGCGGGCGATGGCCGGCAACCAAGCGGACGTTGTCGTCTATGGTTCCACACCGGGCGGATTTTGCGCGGCCATTGCGGCTGCGCGCGAAGGCGCCTCGGTCATTCTACTCGAGCCGACCGACCACGTCGGGGCGATGAGCACTGGTGGGCTGAGCCACTGCGACTCGAACCAGATGGTCCGCAGTACACTCATGGGACTGTTTGACGAGTGGCACACGCGTGTGGTCAAGGACTACACCGATAGGGGACTCAAGCCGCCTTACAACCCGGCGGTGAAGGATCAGGCGCGCTGGACCTTCGAGCCGCATGTGGCGCTGCGGGTAACCAGGCAGATGCTGGACGAGGCCGGGGTGACCGTGCTGACCGAACGCTACCTCGAATCAGTCACGAAAAGCGGAACGCGGATCACGTCGCTGGTCACCACGAACGGATCGTTCGCGGGCAAAGTCTTTGTGGACGGCAGTTACGAAGGCGATCTGATGGCGGCTGCGGGGGTCGAGTGGACGATCGGCCGCGAGGGACGCAGGAATTTTGGCGAATCGCTGGCGGGAAGACGCTACCCGAAGCCGAAAATGGACATCCACGGCTTCGACGACGATGGAAACCTGCTGCCTCTGATCACAGCCGACAGCGCAGGCAATGACGAGGCAGGCGACAGCAACGTGATGACCTACAGCTTTCGGCTGTGCCTGACGGAAGATCCGGACAACCGTGTGCCGATGCCGCAACCGGACCACTACGACCCGGCCCGCTTCGAAATCGTTCGCCGGGCGCTCCAGGCGGGAGAACGGCGAGTCGGGTTCGACCTCTATCCGCTCCCCGGCGGGAAACTCGACGGAAACAACTCGATCGGCGGCCAGTTTTCGATCGGTCTGATCGGCGGCGGGAAAAATTGGCACTCGGCCGACCAGGCGGGACGACACGAGATCTGGGAAGCACACAAGCAGTACACACTCGAATTCTTTCAATTCCTGACTACCGATCCCGCTGTTCCCGCCGCGATTCGCAAGCGATATGCGAAACTCGGCCTGTGCAAAGACGAGTTTGCCAGTCATGGACACTTTTCGCCGGCGCTTTACGTTCGTGAATCACGCCGCATGAAAGGGCTGTACGTGATCCGTCAGCAGGATATCCTCGAATCGCCCCGGAAAGACGACCCGATCGCGATCTCGTCGTTCCCGATCGACTCGCACGACTGCCAGCGCATCGCACTTCGGGGCGGGGGCGTGGTCAACGAGGGGACGATCTTTCCCGTCAGGAGAACCCGAGGGCAGGGCTATGCTTACCATGTGCCCTACCGCGCCATCCTGCCGAAATCCGAACAGTGCGAAAACCTGCTGGTGCCGGTCGCGCTGTCATGCACGCACGTGGGCATTTCGTCACTGCGAATCGAAGGCGCTTGGATGGTCATCGGCCAGGCTGCGGGAATCGCCGCCGCGCTGGCGGCAGATCAAGGCGTTCGTGTGCAGGACCTCGAGTATGCCCAACTCCGCGCACGTCTGCTGGCTCAAAAACAGGTTCTGGAACTGCCGGCCGTTTCCGACCCGCCGTCGGCAAGCGGTTCAGTCGACGCGAAGTCGCTGCCGGGAATCGTGCTTGACGATGCGCAAGCAAAGCTGACCGGCACCTGGTCTCGCTCGACGACTTTTAAACCGCACATCGGCTCCAGATACCTGTTCAATGGAGAAAGAGATTCCCGCGACCCAGGCGACGGAAAATCCACCGCGACATTCCGGTTTCAGGTGCCAGAGTCTGGAGTGTACCGCTTATCGATGGCCTATTCGGCACACGAGACGCGTGCCAGGAACGTTCCCGTGATTGTCACCAGCGGCTCGCAAGCGAAGGAGTTCACTGTCGATCAAACAGAGCCACTTCCCAGAGACCAACTTTTCCGCTTCGTCGGCCAGGTACAACTGGAAAGCGACGTTGAAACAACGATTACCATCAGCAACCAGCACACCGTCGGCTTTGTCATCGTCGACGCCCTGCAGTTGCTTCCGCAAGAACCGTAGCCGCACCATGGAATTCATGACTACAAGTCTCTCAAGGCGTAACCGCGTCCCCGCCACGCGAATTCTCTTTTTCACGGCCTGCCTGGGGTTGCTGCCCGCGTCGTGTTTGGCGGCTCGGCCGTCGGAGCGAGCCAGGCTGAACGTCGTTTTCTTTCTGATCGACGATCTGGGCTGGCGCGACCGGAGTTGTTACGGCAGCGAGTACTAACGAACGCCAAACATCGATCGGCTGGCCGAGGAAGGGATGCGATTCACCGACGGCTCCGCCGCCTGCAACGTCTGCTCGCCCACGTGGGCGGCGATATCGGCGAGACTAATGATCTAGCTGACGAGAAACCCGCTATAGCGAAGGAACTTCGGCAACTGCTCCAGGACTGGAAGAACGGCGTGGGAGCGGAGCCGCTGCGAGTGAAACCAGAATACACTTAACAATAAAACGCCTTACCACGCTCTCAACCAGTTTCTCTCGCTAGGCGTCAACCGTGCGACCGTCATCGTAGCAACACGGCTGCGGCTGTTGTATCATGGCGAGACCGAAACGAAATGGAGATCCGTTCATGAAGATACGCTTTACCGCACCCGTTTTTTCTTT
>CALBSZ010000042.1 GCA_937967665.1 uncultured Planctomycetaceae bacterium | reverse complement strand
TGCTCGATTTGCCAGGGCGCGCGACACCCATGACGACACCTGTCACGACCCTTGTTCCGTGAGCAGGTTCGCACCAGGTGCCGATTCAAACCAGTAACCAACCAATAGGAAATTCTCTGCGCTGCTGCCGAGCGACAGCATCGTCTTGTCGCAGAGGATCCGTCGGGCACCGATTCTACCTTCAAACCGCGTCGCGATAAAGCCATCCTGACTCCCTTCCGTCGATCGGGGGTCAACGCCGCACGATTACCGATTGGGGGTCGGCACGGCGGCGCTGAAGAAACGATGGGCTTCGGGATGAAAGGCGAAGCCGCGCCATTTGGCGGCGTCGGAGCGGGAAAACAGTCCGTAGGACTTGACCAACTGATCGTCTTTGTAAAGCGACTGCAGCACGGTCCGTACGAGTATGTTCCTGGCGTCGTTCCGGACCGCCAGGAACGAGACGGTCCCCACAGTTTCGATATCGCGGTCCTGGTGCGGGAAGGTATGGGCTGGAATGGTCACGGGCAAAAACGACGGGTCGTGCAGGGCAAGGTCGCGGATGCGGCCGCGATCAAGTTCCAGCAATTCGAAGTCGCGGAAACGCAGCACGCGATGCAGGTCTTCACTGCTCTCGCCGGTGGTGACGATGGTGGCAGCCAACGACTCGTCTTCCAGCAGACGGGTAAAGTGATTCGCCGTTTGCGTCAGCTGTGCCGGTGAGATGTCATAAAACGACAGCAGTCGGCGCGCGCTTTCCTGCATCCCCGACCCGGGCGCGCCGAGCGCCACGGCGTGCCCGACCAGGTCTTCGACGCGCGTGATACCGCGACCTCGCCGGACAATCACATGAACGACGTCGTAGTAGAGTGGAGCGACCACGGAAATCTGATCGGCCGACACGATATCCGCCTGGACCAAGGCCACTTCCGCCTGGCGTTCCACTAGCAGCCGCACGTTGTCCACCGAACCTTCCGTCTCCAAGACCGAGACCTTCTGCTTGATATCACCGCGCAAGCGCTCGGCCACTTCGTTACTGAACCGGTAGTAAACTCCGCCCTGCGCGGCCGAAGCAATTCGCACCTGAGGCGGCATGACCTCGGGGACCGCCTGCCAAACCAGCAGTCCAGCCAGTAGCAGCAGCGGCGTCAGGATGATGCCCAGATTCGCGCGCCGCTGCCCCATGGTGGGGCGTACGGCATGCCGACCGGTAATCGCGGCGATGACCGGTACGTTACGGCTCCAATTCCAGAGTTGGGTAAGCGGTCCGACCGGTTTCGCTTCCACGGGTTCACCATCCAGGAAGCGTTCCAGGTCGTCAGACAGGGCCTGCGCCGACGGATAGCGGTCCGCGGGATCCTTCGACAGGCACTTGAGACAAATCGATTCCAGATCGCGATGGACCGCCGGATTCAAGGCGCGCGGCATGGGCGGCGCCTTGTGAAGCACATCCGAAATCGTGTCGACGATGGTTTCACCGCAGAATGGCGTTCTTCCCGTTAGCAGCACGAACAGCACGGCGCCCAGGGAATAGACATCCGATGCGCGTCCAATCAAGTCGTGCCTGGCGGAGGCCTGTTCCGGCGACATGTACGCGGGAGTGCCGATGGCCGCGCCGGTATCGGTCAGTTGCGATTCGCGATTGATGTGCTTGGCCAGACCGAAATCCGTGACCAATGGGCGGTCCCGTTCATCGATCAGAACGTTCGCCGGCTTCAAGTCGCGATGCAGGATACCGTGATCATGGGCGAACTGCTCCGCCTCGCCGACAATCTTCAACTAGCGTGCCGCGGTCTTGCTCTCCAGTGGTCCCTCGCGAGTCAACTGCGCCAGATCCGTTCCTTCGATCAGGTCCATGGAGTAATAATGAAAACCGTCCTGCTCGCCAAACTGATAGACCGTGACGATATTCGGATGCTCCAGCCTGGCCGCGGCCTGAGCTTCGGTGAAGAAACGCTGCACATCGTTCTCCGACGCCAAATGCCCAGACGTGATCATCTTGACCGCCACAATGCGGTCGAGGTCCAGCTGCCGCGCTCGATAGACCACGCCCATGCCGCCGCGGCCGAGCACGCTGATCAACTCGTAACCGCCAAAGCGTCGCTGGGCCAGGTCGTTGGTATCCCGAATATCGGGGAGGAGTTGTGTGTCGAACGAGAGTCCATCGCCATTACCAGTCATACCGTTGAACACCACGGTTTCCTGATCGTTGCCTGCGCCGGCCTGGACGAACGGCCCGGCCATTTCGTCGACGACATCCGACGTATCGAACAGCTCCGCCAGTTCGTCGGCATAGTCGGGATGCGCTTGCAAGAACGCCTGGCGATCGACGTTTTCGCCCGCATCGACGCGGCGATAGTATTCGGCAAGCAGCAAGTCGACTTGGGAATCGTGGTCAGCGGTCATGGCGTTTTCAGGCGTGGCTCGGCAATCCGCTGCAAATCCATGGCAGCATTGTTTTCCTTCACAATCTCATGCATCGGAGAGTGAGAGAGGACAACACTAACTCGACACAACTGGTCACGTGTGGAAGTTGCGTGTGCATTATCCGTCAACAAAAATGTTCGCGTAGTTTCTTCAGACCGCGTTTCAGCAGGCCGGCGACGGCCAGTTCCGATCGTTCCATAGCGGCGGCAATTTCCTTCAAGTTACAGCCTTCCAGGTGACGTAAGCGAACCGCTTCGCGCTGGTCGTGCGGCAAGCCCTCGAGTGCCCGGGCGAGCCGCACGGCGGCTTCGCCGCGCATGACCCGCTGACTCGGTGACGACTGCTCGGACGAGAGCCGGTTGCGCAACGGAATCCCCTCGCCGCCGGTATCGTCCATGGAGCGTTCACGAGCCAGACTTCTTTTCTGGGCGCCCAGATGCCGTTGTCGGGTCTCGTGAACATTGTGCTCCAAAATGGTCCGCAGCCAGCCGATCAGTTCCGGCTCGGATTCACCGCGAAAGCGTTGGATATCGCGTTGCGCTTCCAGGAACGTCTGCTGCACGACATCCGAGGCATCGACGCGGACCTGCAGTCGCTGATCCAGACCTCGTTGCGCGAGGATTCTCAAATACGCACGATAGTTCTCCAACAGTTCGCCCAGCGCGACGGCATCGCCGCCCCGCGCTCGTTGAAACAGGTCAGCAAATGATAGCGGCATGAACGCTCTACATTGAATGGCGGAAGTGGAACCCCTGATGGGCGCGCTGCGAAAAATTCAGGTGCCACCATTGTAAACGGTTTGCGGCTCCGTCCGCACCATGCCTGGCAAAAACGCTGGTTTTCCGGGCCTCGCGGTCAGCGGATGGAAGCTTCGCCCGAGAAAACATCGAGCAAGCTGTCCAGGCGGTCGTAGTTCAACCGCTTCGCGTGCTCGAAATACTCATCGCGCTTCTGTTCATCGCCGAGATAGTGGTAGGCGATCGAAAGATTCGCGGGAATGGAGGCATAATTGTCGCGGATCGCCCAAGCTCGTTCGCCGTACTCGACAGCCAGCTTGTCGTTGCCTTCCATGAGTTCAATCACCAGCAGGCTGGAAAACGCCTCGGCATTATCCGGCACCAGACGAATCGCTTGCAGGTAGTTTTCCCGTGCTTCCGCCAGTTTTCCTTCGCGGCGACAAACGACGCCGAGTCCGACATAGCCGTTGTCCCAGGAAGGCTCGATCTGCAACGCCTTGCGAAAACAATCACGTGCCTCGGAAAGCTGCTCCAGGTCAACGTGGGCCCAGCCGATCAGCGACCAGCCGCGATGGGATTTCGGATACTGCTGGACGTAGGCCGTCGCCTGCTCGATGACGTACTCGGCATCCCCCGCGTTGTAACGCTGGTCAAGTTCCAATAGTCGATCGACATCGTCATTCGAAAGGCCCTGCCCGCAACCGGCCAGCGACAGACAAACCGCCAGCAGCGTCATTCGTTGAAAGAACCTCATCTCGCTGACTCCCACCGCTACGAGACCTGCCGGCTTCGCCACCATGAGCTCGTTATACAACTGCCCGGTCGACTGAGCCAACAGCAATCTTGGCGGCCGCGGGGGCTGACTGATGATGTGCGACGCCGCAAGCACTGTAATCTTGAGCGGAAAATCGTTATCCTGGATCCTGGTGAACTCCCAGGCGTCAGGCTTTCCGGTTGCTTCACCCTCCGATTCGTCCCGTCCCCTAACCATGCTCGCGTTGTAAAACCCGTCAACGCGAAGCCGCGCTGCCACAGACACAATGACCCATTGCACTCAACACTACCGTCCCGACCGCGGCAAACGAACTTTCCCGCGAGTTGTTTTTCTGATTTTCACGCTCACGATCACGGCGAGCTACATCGCGACCGCCAGGGCTCAAGATCTGGACGCCCAACAGCGGTTCCTGGCACTGCTTGACGAATCCTGGGAAACCAAGCTTCGCGAAGACCCGGTGTTCGCCACGACCACTGGCGACGGGCGCTACAACCACCTGCTTGCGGACGAGTCGCTCGAAGGGCACTTGCGGCGGCAGGCAACGGCCGAAGAGCATTTGGAGCGATTGCGAGCGATTCCTCGCGGTGAACTGCTGCCCGCGCAACAAACCGACTATGACATCTTTGAACTGTCGCTCCAGGATTATCTGAAAGAGTGTGAATTCGAGTCGTATTTGATTCCGATCACCAATCGCTGGGGATTTCATATCGCCTTTCCGCAGCTGCCGGAAAAGATACCGCTGAAGACCGTAAAGGATTATGAAAACTACATCGCGCGGCTCCGCGCCTTCAGCACGCTCACCGATCAGACCATCTCGCTGATGCAAGCGGGGATCGCCAAAAACCTGGTGTTGCCGGCGGTCGTCCTGGACGGACATGAATCGACCATCGAAGCCCACATTGTCACGGACCCCACAACCAGCCTGTTCTATCGCCCGGCGTTGAAATTCCCGAGTCGGATTTCCGAGGAAGAGCAGCAGCGTCTGGCCGCCGACATCCGCGCGGCCATTCAGGAGAGCGTATCGCCGGCGTACCAGCGTTTCCTGACATTCATGGCAGACACGTACGTGCCGTCGTGCCGCGGATCGATCGGAGCATCGGCCTTACCGAACGGCCGCGAATACTACCGGCATCGGGTGCGCCATTTCACCACGCTGAAACTGTCTCCCGAGGAAGTGCATGAGATCGGACTCGCCGAAGTCGCCAGGATCCGGCTGGAGATGCTCGAGATCATCAAACGCGTTGAATTTGACGGAGATTTTGCCGCGTTCGTCGAATTCCTCCGGACCGACCCGCGGTTTTATGTCGACGAGCCCCACGACCTGTTGGCCCAAACGTCGTACATTCTGAAAAAGATGGACGGCGAACTGCCGCGTTTGTTCAAGACCTTGCCGCGTACCCCGTATGGACTCGTACCGGTGCCCGACTACATCGCGCCCAAGACCACCGCCGCCTATTATCAACGACCTGCAGGGGACGGCAGCCGGGCCGGGTTCTACAATTTGAACACCTACAATTTGAAGAGCCGGCCGACGTACGGGTTGGAAGCCCTGGCGTTGCACGAGGCGGTCCCCGGCCACCACTTGCAGATTGCGTTGCAGCAGGAACTGGAGCTGGCGAATTTTCGCCGTTTTTCCAGCTTCACCGTCTTTATTGAAGGCTGGGCACTGTACGCCGAGCGGTTGGGGCTAGAGGTCGGGTTTTATGAAGATCCTTACAGCGATTTCGGGCGACTCACCTACGAAATGTGGCGGGCCTGCCGCCTGGTCGTCGACACGGGCATCCATTATCTCGGCTGGTCACGCGAACAGGCGATCGAATTCCTGCAGACGAACTCGGCCCTCTCGATGCACAACATCCAAGCCGAAGTGGATCGCTATATCGCCTGGCCGGGGCAGGCGCTGGCCTACAAGATGGGCGAGTTGAAGATCCGCGAGCTGCGCGGCCGCGCGGAAAAGCAATTGGGCGACAAGTTCGACATCCGCGAGTTTCACGACGTCGTGCTCGGCAGCGGCTCGGTACCACTTGCCGTACTGGAAAAGAACGTCACAAACTACATCAGCCGTGTGGAGAGCGCGACGCGGCCGTAAGACGACTTGCAGTGGGGTGTCAGCCGCGTAGCCCAGGACCTGTCCTGGCACCGGGTGCTCACTGCCAGGACAGGTCCTGGCCTGCGATTACAATAATCCGCGATTCGGACTTGACCCGTGTCGTGATGGCGCGCGAAATGAATTTGGACGCCTGCTGTCAAGAGCAACGGATGTCGTTATGTGGCAACGAGTTGTGCCGGTATTTAAGATTTTCAGCGCAGCGTTGACCGAAATTTGCGAGACGACTATAATCCTGGGCCGCATCAGGAAGAATGTGATCTGCCAGTTTACCCAGAACTGGCGGCAAAGAGTAGAATCACGGAAGAAGAAGCTCTAGCCGTTCCACTTCAGCGACGCATTTGCCGTAAGTCAGCGCCGCCGGTTAGATGCCTCCCCGCAGGCCTTCACCCAGGAGTCGTTGGTGTCTCTCGATTCGGGATTCGATGCCAAGGAACAAGTTCGGCAAGCCGTCGACATCGTTGACTTGATCGGCAGCCACATCCAGCTGCGCCGCCAGGGTCGCGATTTCGTGGGACTCTGCCCGTGGCATGACGACTCGCGCCCCAGTTTTCGCGTCAACCAGGAGCGTCAATCCTGGAAGTGTTGGGTCTGCGATATCGGCGGCGACATTTTCAGTTTTGTCATGCGCGCGGAAGGAATCGAGTTCCGCGAAGCTTTGGAATTGCTGGCGGATCGCGCCGGGATCGAATTGCGGCAGAACGCGCCAAAGATCACTCCGGGAAGTCCCAACGATAAACGCGTCCTTTACGAAGCGATGAAATGGGCGGAAGAGCAATTCCATCAATGCCTGCTACGCGCGTCGGAAGCGGAAGTGGCACGACAGTACCTGGAAGAGCGCGGCATGACGCCGGCCAGTGTCGAACGCTTTCAAATCGGTTTTTCACCGAACAACTGGCAATGGCTGGTGGACCGCGCTAAAACAACCCGTTATTCATCGGCCGTGCTGGAAGCGTTGGGTCTCACCCGCCAGGGCGATCGAGGACCGTTTGATTTTTTCCGCGGCCGCTTGATGTTCTCCATTCGGGACACCCAGCACCGACCCATCGCGTTTGCCGGACGGGTCTTGCCGCAGTTTGCCGATGGCAAGTCGGGCAAGTATATCAATTCGCCGGAGACGCGACTGTACTCCAAGAGCGAGCAACTGTACGCCTTGGATAAGGCCCGCGACGCCGTCTCCAAGGAAGATCGACGCCTGATCGTGATGGAGGGCTACACGGACGTGATCATGGCCCATCAAAATGGCATTCGCGAAGCGGTCGCGGTTTGCGGCACGGCCTTGGGCGAGCGGCACATTCGCCTGCTGCGACGATTCGCGGACGGCGTCACGTTGGTCCTGGACGGCGACGATGCCGGGCAGCGACGCACCAATCAAATCCTGGAATTGTTTCTGGCCGAAGAATTTGATCTGCGCATCCTGACCCTGCCGCAAGGACTCGATCCCTGCGATTTCCTGCTGGAACACGGCGAATCTGATTTCCGGAAGCTGCTGGCTTCCGCCGTGGACGCCATCGAACACAAGGTGCAGTCGGTCTTGCGGAATCTGGGCGAAACGAGCAGCGCGCATCAGTCGCATCAAGCGATGGAAGAGATCCTGGCGACGCTCGCCAAGGCGCCCCGCTTACAGGCGGCCAAGAGCACTTCGCTTCGCCTGCGAGAACAACAGGCCCTGTCGCAGCTCGCGCGGCGTTTCCGCGTGACGGACGAGCAGTTGCGCGAACGCTTGAACGAGTTGCGGAAACAGTCACAGTCGCAAACGCGGCGCCCTGAATCGCAATCGGCGGACGCGGGAAGAGCCGTTTTAAAGCTGTCTCCCGCCGAAACGGAACTCTTCGAAATCTTGATACAACATCCGGAACTGGTCCCGGAAGCCCTGGAAGGAATTCAAGCGAACGACCTGGTGTCTGCGGCCGCCCGCGCGGTCTACCAGACGTATGTTCGGTTAAGCCAGACGGTCAACGTCATCGACTTTGCCCGACTGATGACCGAAACAGAAGATCCTCGCTGGAAAAACCTCCTGGTCCAATTGGACGAATCGGCCAGTAGCAAAGCGGCGCACGCGCAGGAACAACCTGAAGAACGCTTGCGAGCATTGATCGAGCAGTGTGAAGCCTCAAGACATGACACTCAGCGACGCGAAGTCATCGCACGACTTGACGAAGGTCAATTGAACGAAGACGAGGAAGTCAATGTCTTGCAACAACTGCTCGAAGAACGACGGAGCCGGCATGGTATTTCGGCACCCACGGACGGGTAGCGGCCTTGCCGGGGATTCACGTGGCAGACCCAACAGGGGGGGATGCAAAGTGAATCCAATGTGCCTCCAAAGCGCAAGAAGGCGCGGAAGGAGTTCACGATGGAATCGATGGAACTGGAACTTCACGAACTGATTGCTAAAGGTCGTGCCCAAGGTTATCTCACTTACGATGAAGTAAACGCCTATCTTCCCGACGAGGACGTCAGTCCCGAAAAGCTGGACACCTTGCTCTTCGCCATCGAGGAGAAGGGAATCGAACTGGTGGACGAGGCTCCCGAGACGGACGAAACGGAGCCTAGCGGCGCGTCGTCCCTGTCGGCCGCCGAACTGCAAAAGATCGCCAGCGAGGAACTGAGCCCGCTGCCCACGGCCGCCGAATTGCCCAAGTTGTCGGACGATCCCCTCCGCATGTACCTCAGCCAAATGTCAGAGATTCCGCTACTCACGCGGGACGAGGAGATTTCGCTGGCAAAGAAGATCGAGTTGACTCGGAAACGATTTCGACGTTCGATCCTGAGTTGCGATTATGCTCTTCGGCAGACCGTCGATACCTTGAAGAAGGTCTATAACGGCCAGTTGCCCTTCGACCGGACGATCAAGGTTTCGCTGACGGAACGGCTGACGAAAGAACAGATTCTGGCGCGGATGCCGCACAACTTGAAGTCGCTGGAACACCTGATGGAGCAGAACCGACAGGATTTTGCGATCCTGGTGCGCAAGTCCACGCCCGACGAACTACGATCCGCGGTGAGAAAGCGGTTCTTGCGCCGGCGGCGCAAGTGCCTGCAGTTGGTGGAAGAGCTCAGCTTGCGGTCTCGTCGCGTTCAGCCGCTGATGGCTCAGCTGGAACAGTGCAGCCAGCGGATGATCGAAATCCGCCGGCGCATGGACCAGATCGAAAACGCGCCGCTGTTTGCCGACGAGTACGAGAAATTGCGGCGTGAACTGCGCGACCTGATGTTGATCACACATGAAAGCCCACGCGGCCTGAAGAACCGCTGCGAAACCTTTCGCCGGCAATTCAACGAGTACGAGGCGGTCAAGCGGCAGTTGTCGAGCGGCAACTTGCGGTTGGTGGTCTCGATCGCCAAGAAGTACCGCAACCGAGGCCTGAGTTTCCTGGACCTGATTCAGGAGGGAAATACGGGGTTGATGCGGGCGGTCGACAAGTACGAATATCGCCGCGGGTTCAAATTCTCGACCTACGCCACCTGGTGGATTCGCCAGGCGATCACCCGAGCGATCGCCGACCAGGCCCGGACGATCCGCATTCCCGTGCATATGATTGACGTTTTGTCGAAGTTGCGGAATATTCAGAAGAGGCTCTTGCAAGAAATGCGGCGAGAACCGACAACTGAAGAAATTGCCCGCCGTAGCGGATTTGAGCTGGAAGAGGTAAAACGGGTATTAGACATTGGTCGCCACCCCATCAGTCTTGACCGACCTGTCGGTGACGGCGACGATTGCAGCTTCGGTGAATTCATCGAAGATGTAAACCATGACAATCCGGTACACAACGCCAACAATGCAATCCTGCGGACCAAGATCGAAAGCCTGCTCAAGACGCTCACCTATCGTGAACGCGAGATCATTCGACTGCGGTACGGTCTGGGAGACGGCTATACTTACACGCTGGAAGAGGTGGGACGCATTTTCAAGGTTACTCGTGAACGCGTTCGCCAGATCGAGGCGAAAGCCATCAATAAGCTGCAGCATCCGGTGCGCAGCGAAAAGCTCGAAGGATTCCTGCGGGCAGTGGCATAGTCGTGACGCGGGCCAACACTCAAGCCGCTGGTCGAAGGACCAGCGGCTTTTTTGTTGCCTGCACCGGACAGTAATGCAGCACAGGCAACGCGGTACGATCGCATTCGCTGGATTCATCAACCTCATTCATTCCTCGCGCATTCACACGGAGATCACTTATTATGCCAGTTGACGGCGACGTACTACGAGAGCTTCACCGTATCCACCAGCAGGTGACCGACCTGCGTTCACGCCTGGAACGCGGACCTCGACAAATTCGCATCGGCGAAGGCGCCGTGGCCAAGGCCGAAGCAGACCTGAAATCCGCCAAGGAAACACTTCAGAAAGCCAAGGTGGCGGCGGACGAGCGGCAATTGCAACTGCGGCAGCGCGAGGCGCGCATCGAAGATCACCGCATCAAGCTGAACGCAGCAAACAGCAACAAAGAGTTTCAAGCGCTAAAGGATCAGATCGCCGCGGACCAGCAAGCGAATAGCGTCTTGTCGGACGAGATCCTGGAAATGCTCGAAAAGATCGACGGACTGGAAGCCAAAGTCGCCGCGGCGACCGCCGCCGTGAGCAAGGCCCAGGCAGACGTACTGGCCATCAAAGAGCGAGTCGCGGCCGAGCACGATGGACTCGAATCCGAACTGGGCCGCGTTTCCGCCGAACTGGCCGCGGCGGAGGAAAAGCTTCCGCCCGATTTCAAGGTCGATTACCTGCGTGTCGTCAAGTCGCGCGGCGAAGACGCCCTGGCGGAAGTCGAAGGAGAATGCTGCGGCGCGTGCAACCAGACGCTGACCCCGCAGAACATGGCCGAACTCCATTTGGGAAAACCTCTATTCTGCAAGAGCTGCGGGTCGTTACTGTATCTGCCTGAAGACAGTTCGCCGACCTAGTGCTTTGCCAACGCATAATCTTAGGGTGGCTGGGGTCGAACGACAGTGAGCTCCCAGGCTGCAAAACACTGGGGGCTCGTTTCACTCGAC
>CALBSZ010000041.1 GCA_937967665.1 uncultured Planctomycetaceae bacterium | reverse complement strand
ATGTGGTGAAGCTGAACATCGAAACCAACCACGCCACGCTGGCTGGTCACACGATGATGCACGAGCTGGAATACTCATCCATGCAGGGTTACCTGGGCAGCATCGACGCCAACACCGGCGACCTGCTGCTGGGCTGGGACACCGACCAGTTCCCCACCGACTTGTATTTGACCAGCCAGGTAATGTTGATGCTGTTGAAATACGGCGGCGTGGCGCCGGGCGGGGTCAACTTTGACGCCAAGCTCCGACGGGAAAGTTTCGAACCCATCGATCTGTTCCATGCACACATCGGCGGGATGGATGCCTTCGCACGCGGCCTGAAGATCGCCGCGGCCATCCGCGCGGACGGGGAACTGGAGGCCTTTGTCAAGTCTCGCTACAACAGCTGGGACTCGGGGATCGGCGCTGAAATCGAAAGCGGCAAGGCTTGTTTCAAGCGTTTGGAAGAGTACATGCTCGAGAAAGGGGAAGTCGCGGCCAATCAGAGTGGCCGGCAGGAAATGCTCGAGAACCTGATCAACCGCTACATCTAGCTGGTCAGCGACAAGTTTGCGGCAATCCGCCAAAATACAAGCACGCAGCGCGAGCAAGTGTGTCCGGTCGTAAGTGACCCACTCGCTGGCGCTTCGTGCTCGTATGACGACGGAAGCTGGCGCGGTCAGGCTAAGTAGCTTTGCGTACAGTTGCGGTTACGATGACGGGACGCGGTAACACGTTGGTTCCTCGGCGGAATGAGTAGTATGGTCGAAAGCAACGAATCCGTGCGTCGCCTGATTGAAGAACAGGAACACGTACGTAAGATTCTGGCCTATGAAATCCACGATGGCGTTGTCCAGGACTTGACCGGCGCGATCATGTTCGCCGAGTCGATTGCGGTCGACAACCTGTCGCCGGAAGACGCGAAGACGTTGGACGACGTCTGCAATCTGATGCGCAAGAGCGTTTCGGAATTGCGGCGGATCATGAGCGGCTTGCATCCGGCGGACCTCGAACAGTCCGGCCTTGTGACCGCTATCGGCAGTTTTTGCGAAATGTCGCAGACGCGCCACGGCGTCGAAATAGCGTTCCAGTCGGCCGTGCCGTTCGACCGCCTGCCCGACGATTTCGAGCTGGGCGTCTTTCGTATCGCTCAGGAAGCCGTCAACAACGCGCTGAAGCATAGCCGGGCAAAGAGCATTCGCGTTGCAATCACCGCACAAGCGCACGAAGTACGAATCGAAGTGATCGATAACGGGGTCGGCTTTGACCCGAAGGAGGTCGATCCCTTGCGCTTCGGACTCCGCGCCATTCGCGACCGCGCCGCGCTGCTGGGCGGCAAGGCGGTCATCGAAAGCTCGCGAAACGGCACGCGCGTTGCCGCCACGATCCCCCTGCCATCCTAAGCCGCCAGCGCCAGGTTCCGTCGTCACACCAAGCTCGAAGCGCCAGCGAGTGGGTAACTTACGACCGGATACACTTGCTCGCGCCGCGTGCTTGTATTTGGGCGGATTGCCGAAAATTTGGCGCCGTCCAGCTAAGCCGCTGAGGATTGTTAACCGCGGGCATTCTTTTCTGACCTTGCCGCAATGTCCGCGCCAACGCTATCATGCCCGCCCTCGCAGCCCATGGGAACGGGCAACGCATGCTAGCACGGATGACAGGGATGTCTGACGAAACGATCGACCCGATTCTTGCCGGAACTACAGCTCTTGCCGGAATTACAGCGCGCAACATTTGTGTGATCAAGCCGAGCGCGTTTGGAGACGTGGTCCAATCGCTGCCGATCCTGCGCGCCCTGCGTCAGCGGTTTCCAGATGCCAGGATCAGCTGGTTGATCAATCAGGGCCTGGATTCGCTACTGGTCGGTCATCCGCATATCGATCACGTGATCCCGTACCAGCGCCGCGGCTCATGGAGCGACTGGGGCACAACGCTGCGGGATCTTCGTCGGCGGCAGTTCGATCTGGTTATTGATTTACAGGGGCTGTTGCGGACCGGTGTCATGACGTTGGCCACCGGCGCGAAGTGGCGCGTGGGACTCGAAACGGCTCGAGAAGGCTCGCGCTTTTCCCACAATCTGACCATTCCCCACAGCGGCCGCGACGTTCCGGCCCATGCCCGTTACTGGCGTGTCGCGGAAGCGTTCGGAGCAGGTGCACTGCCGCGCGAGGCGGACATTGCAGTCGACCCCGCCGACACAGCCTGGGCCGAACGGCAACTCCGCAGCCTGCCGTCGCCGATCCTGGCGGTGAACCCCGGAGCACGCTGGGTCACCAAACGCTGGCCGATTGAAAGCTTTGCGGCGGTGACGCGACGCGCTGTGGAAGAATTGGGGCTGTCCGTGGCCCTGGTTGGCGGTGCGGACGAACGCACCTTGACCGACGTCGTCAGTGCCGTGCTGACCGAAGCGGGACACGCGCGCCAAGTTGTCAACCTGGCGGGAATGACGACCCTGAAACAACTGGCGGCGGTCGCACAACAGGCCCGTTTCCTTCTCACGAACGATTCGGGACCGATGCACCTGGCCGCGGCCATGGGTACACCTGTCGTCGGCCTGTTCCTGTGCACGTCGCCGGAACGTTCGGGACCGCCCGGCTCGCAGCACGAGTTGATTCGTACGAACGTTGCCTGTGCCGCGAGCTATAAGAAGCAGTGTCCTCAATCAGGATCAAAGCACATGTGCTGCATGGCGAACATGGACGTCGAACAGGTCTGGCAGGCTGTTCAGCGGATGGAGCGGCGAGTCCTTTCGGAAACGGCGGCCTGACAAGACCATGATAAGACCAGCCATATTCCTGGACCGCGACGGCGTGATCAACGAAGACATCGGATTCGTTCATCGCGCGGAAGATGTCGTGATTTTGCCTGGAGTCATCTCGGGGCTGTGGGCCTTGCAGGAACTGGGCTACGCCTTGATCCTGGTGACGAACCAATCCGGGATCGGGCGCGGCTACTATTCCGAGGAAGAGTTTACACGCTTGAATACCTGGATGCTGTCGCTCCTGGAAGACGAAGGTATCGGCATCCAGGCAGTTTACCATTGCCCACACGCGCCCGAAGACGACTGCGACTGCCGCAAGCCAAAGCCGGGAATGATTCTGCGTGCGGCCCGCGAGCACCAGATCGACCTCGCACGATCGTGGATGATCGGGGATAAAACGAGCGATATCGCAGCGGCTCGCAACGCGGGCATTCACCATCGTGTGCTGGTTCGCACGGGACAGTTCCAGGGCGCGCACGCGGCGGACGCGCTGGTAGTCAATGACATGAATGAGTTGGTCGGGGTCTTGCGAAGGAAGGCAGCGTCGTAGTTTGGAATTGGATTGAAGGTTTGTCATGCATAGCATGACCTACGGAAGAAGAAGCACGAAGACAGAAGAGCACGAGAGTCATGAAGTACACGGATATTGATCTGAACGGAAAAACGGTCCTGATTACGGGCGGAGCCGGCTTTGTTGGCTCGAACCTGGCCATGCACATTCAGCAGCACTACCCGCGGTGCGAGGTCGTTGTGTTCGACGCCTTTGTCCTGGGACACTTCAAGAACCTGCTCGGCTTCACCGGCCGCTGCATTGCCGGTGATATCGCCAGCGCCGCCGACCTGAGGTGCTTGCGCGACTATCACTTCGACTACGTCTTTCACCAGGCCGCCATCAGCGACACGACCGTTCAGGATCAGGCACGGGTGGTGAAAGTCAATACGAACGCGTTCCAGTCCATCCTGGACCTGGCGGTGGAGCAACGCGCCGGAGTGGTTTACGCGTCGAGCGCCGCGACTTACGGCAATTCGGCCGCGCCCAATCGAGTCGGGCAGGGGGAGGTGCCGGAAAATATCTATGGCTTCTCGAAACTGATGATGGACCACCTGGCTCACCGCTATGCGCGGTCGCACGACCTTCCGATCGTGGGACTCCGTTATTTCAACGCGTACGGTCCTCGCGAATCGTACAAGGGCCGCACGGCTTCGATGATCCTGCAACTCGCGAAGAAGTTGCTCGGCGGCGAACAGCCCCGGTTGTTCAAGTATGGCGAACAGCGGCGGGATTTTGTTCACATCGAAGACATCGTGCAGGCCAACCTGAAAGCATTGTCTCCACGACGAAGCGGTGTTTACAACGTCGGCACGGGGCAAGCGCGCACTTTCAATGATCTTTACGACATCTTGCAACATGCGGTGCAGCGGTTTGTCGAGGTCGAATTCATCGACAACCCCTGGGCATTCTATCAAACGCATACGGAAGCCGACATTGCAAGCACGGGCGCCGAACTGGGCTACTCGCCGCGGTTCTCGTTGGAACAAGGCATTCCCGATTATGCTCCCGAAATTCTCCGTATTGCAGGACAGGATAACCTCCATGAAGCGGCTGCGTGAGTGTTCGCCCCGCGTTCTCGTCGTGGGCGACTTGATGATTGATCACTACCTGCAGGGTTCCAGTGATCGGGTGAGTCCCGAAGCGCCGGTCCCGGTGGTCGAGGTGCGGAAGGAGTCGACGTCGCTGGGAGGCGCCGGCAACGTTATCAAGAACCTGCTGGCGCTGGGCGCTACGGTCAGCGGAGCGTCCGTGATCGGCGATGACAGCAGCGGCAAGGAAATCCTCGGCATCCTGACGGCGCAAGGCGTGGACGTGTCCGGTATTGTCCACGATTCGACTCGCGAAACGTCCCGCAAGACCCGCGTGGTGGTGGCGAACCAGCAGGTGGTGCGTTTTGATCGCGAAACGAAGTCGCCCATCTCGGCGGACAGCGAAGCGCGATTGCTGGCCGCGACGGAATCGCGCCTCCACGAATTCGACATCGTCTTGCTCTCGGACTATAACAAAGGTGTTTTGACGCCGCGGGTCACCCAGAGGCTGATCACAGCCGCTCGCAAGCACAATATCCTGGTGCTGGTCGATCCCAAGGGAAGCGATTACTCGAAGTACCGCGGCGCAACCCTCGTAACGCCCAACAAGAAAGAAGCGTCGGAACTAACGGGAATCCCGATCACCGACGACGCGACCTTGTTGCAGGCCATCCGGCAACTCAAGAACCAGCTGGACCTGACGCACGCCTTGATCACGCTTTCAGAAGAAGGCATGGCTGTCTACACGAACGAACTGACGCGGATTCGAGCGCTGGCCAAGGAGGTCTACGACGTCAGCGGGGCAGGGGACACCGTCATCGCAACCCTGGCGTTTTGCCTGGCCAGCCGGCTCACCATTGTGGAAGCGGCGGAAATCGCGAACCGCGCGGCTGCGGTCGTCGTGGGGAAATTCGGCAGTGCGACGGCCAGTTGGGATGAAATCCTCGGAGATGGCAGCGATAGCAGCATCAAAACCGCGGCGGAACTGGAAGTCATCGCGGCCGGCCTGCGACAGGAAGGGCGCCGGGTAGTCTTTACCAACGGCTGTTTCGACCTGTTGCATCGAGGGCATGTCGAGTACTTGAAGGACTCCCGCGCGTGCGGCGACTTGCTGATCGTCGGCTTGAATTCGGATGCCAGCGTCACGCGGCTGAAGGGGCCGGAACGCCCGCTGACTTGCCAGGAAGATCGAGCGGCGATTCTGGCCGCGCTCCGCTGCGTGGATTATGTCGTCGTCTTCGACCAGGATACCCCCTACGAACTCATCGCACGACTCAAGCCGCACGTCCTCACCAAAGGCGCGGATTACAAGCGTGAAGAAGTAGTCGGGCACGATCTGGTGGAAGACGTCCGGTTAATCGCCTTCCACGAAGGACGCTCCACTTCGCAGACGATCACCCAGATCCGCAAAGTGGCCTGACGATCAGAGAATCGCCAGCGGATTGCGGCGTTCTTCCAATGTGCCGCGAGTCACACCGACGCGGTTGGAAGCGTTGAGCTGTTTCCAGACGTCCTTCCCGCTGGTACTGCCTGCCAGCAAGTTCTGGTATGCCCGCAGAACATGGGCGATCTGCCCGGGCCTTTCGTCCAGCAGTTCGATCCGAAAACGGGCGACTCCCGCCTGCAGCAGCGCGGGAACGATCTCAGCGGAACTCTGCGGCACCGCGTTGAACAGCGTGTTGCGGCAGCCGACATCTGCGGTCAGGGGATGTTCCATGCCCACGCGATCCCGCAATTTCACCTCGTGCCGGTCACAGGGACGACCACAATTGTGCTTGTTGGTCCCGGGAGAAAGGACGGCGCAAAAGACGCAGTGCTCCATATGGAACATCGGCATGTGCTGGTGAATCACGACTTCCAGGGCCCGGAAGTCCACGCTGCCTACCAAGGCCAGCAGCTGATCGCGATTCATGGCGTAAGAAGCCGTGACATCGGAAGCGCCGAATTCTAGCCCCAAGTGGACGGTGATTTCGTTGGTCGCGTTCAACGAAAAGTCGGCGATCACGGGCACTCCCCGCTTGCCATAGAAGGCCAGCCCCGCCAGGTTCCGCGCGAGAATCGCATCCGCGCCGTACCGCAGCAAGACGCGAAAGATCCCGCACTCGCCGGGCTTCTGGATCCGAGGCGTGGCCAGCACGATCCGCTTGCCGGCCGCCCGGGCTCGTTCGATTGCCACGCGATACTCGCGAATATCCGCAAAGTCCACATAAATCTCGGGCGCGTCGTGCGGCAGCAACGCATCCAGTTGCGTCAGGGACCGGCACAGCACGCGCAAGGGGGACTCGGCTCCGTCTTTCGACAGACGCGCTGCGTCTCCGCGCGCCACTTCGTTCGTTCGCGCACGCCAGCGCGGCAGGACCGATTCGCGCGCTACCGAACGGCAAAAGCCTTGAGCGACCGATTCATCAAGCTGCTGCACCATCTTCCTGCGCAATTGCCCCAACACGCTGAACGGTACCATCGGGCTACCGCTGATTTGCGTTTCCAGACCGCGAAGTTCGTAAGCGCTGCCGCCGAGTCGCCCGAGTTGCTCGCGCAGTGTTTCGGCAGTCAGCGGATGCCTGCGGGCGGCTTCCAGGGGCGCCGGAGATTCGACGTCACACGTGGCGCCCGAAGTGGCAACGCCCGACACGCGTAGCGGTCGACCGGTTGCGGCAACCACATTCAAGTCGAGCGCCACGCGGCGAATCGGGTCCGCCGACGCAAACGTGCCGCGCAGGCGGCGGGTCAATTGTGGATCATCCGTCTTCCAAAGCTGTTGCCCGGGCCGCAGCGTCTATGTATCGATATCGTTTCGTCCGAAGGTCAGGTCCACGATTCCGCCTTCTACCGCCGACTTCACCTTTTTCTTCCCACGCCATACTTCGTAAACGCGACCTCCTTGTTCCCGGTCATGGACGCGATCCCCTTCGAAAACAACGCCGTCACCGGCCGCCACACGGCTCGTCAACCGGACGGCGACGCGTGCCCCCTGAACATCAACGACTTCGCCCAGTCGGACACCCCGTTTGGCGGAACTGAGACCGGGCACCAGCATTTTGTGATCACAGCCCTGCAGCCAACCCGGCGAGAAACCTCGCGAGAAGGACAATTCCATTTCCTCGATCTGCTGGGGCGAGAAGGTTACCGGACTGCCGGCGCTGGCCGCGTCGATGGCGGCGCGATAATGTCGCGTGATATTCGCCACGTACTCGGCCGTCTTCAATCGACCTTCGATCTTGAACGAACGGACCCCGGCCGCCATCATTTCGGGAATTAACGCGTAGGCGGCCAGGTCCTGGGGGCTGAGCAGATACTTGACATCACGCAGATCAACATCCTGGCCGTCGCAAATAAGTTCGTAAGGCAATCGGCACGCCTGCGCGCACTGCCCGCGATTCGCACTGCGGCCGCCCAGCGATTCGCTGGTCAAGCACTGACCTGAATAAGCGACACACAGGGCTCCGTGCACGAACGCCTCCAGCGTGATCTCCACCTGCGCGTGGATCTTGGCGATTTCCTGGATCGACAACTCGCGCGGCAATACAACCCGTTCGATCCCCAACTGCATCGCCAGCTCGAGACACTCGGCACTGGTCAAGGTCATCTGGGTTGACGCATGCAGAGACAACTCCGGGCAAACCTGACGCGCCAGACTCGCCGCGCCCAGGTCCTGGACCAGCAGGGCATCGACATCGGCCAGCGCCATCGCGCGAATGTGCTGCTCGGCCGCCGCCAGTTCCTCGGTGAACACGAGCGTGTTGAAGGTGACGTAGCCCTTCACGCCGCGGCGATGAAGAAAGCGCATGAGGTCCGGCAGATCGTCCAAATGAAAGTTGGCGGCCCGGGCCCGCGCGTTGAACCCCGTTTGCAGCCCGAAGTACACGGCGTCGGCACCATTCTCGACCGCGGCGCGAACGCAATCCCAGTCGCCGGCGGGGGCGAGTAATTCCAGCGGTGGTTCTGCGGATTTGGCCATGGGCGGTCGTCGGGAATCGCTGCGGACTTCGGCAGCTGATGCTCGCATCATAGCCGCCACCGTCGCTCGTGACAAACGCCCCCGCCGGAGTCCTGACTTCGCCGGCGCTGCCGCGTCGGACAGCGCCGGGTTCCGTCGTCATACAAGCTCGACGCGCCAGCGAGTGGGTCACTTACGTCCGGACACACTTGCTTGCGCTGCGTGCTTGTATTCTTGCGGATTGCGGCAAAGTTCGCGCTGTCCAGCGAGTTGATATTGGGAAACTCACCCAGGTTCGGACTATAATGTTGAGGGTAAAGGGGGCAGGAGTCAATTGCCGGAACGGCCCTTCGGGTGCTTCGCACAATTGTCGGAGGGTAAAGGGGTCAGGAGTCAATTGCCGGAACGGCCCTTCGGGTGCTTCG
>CALBSZ010000040.1 GCA_937967665.1 uncultured Planctomycetaceae bacterium | reverse complement strand
GGCTTGATCGTGCGCGGGTAATCGTGCACGATCACCGGGCCTTTGAATTCGACCTCGGTCAAATACCGTTCGTGTTCGGACTGCAAGTCGCTGCCCCACTGCGGCGGGAATTCGAAGTCGTGCCCGCTGCTTGTCAATCGCTCCATCGCCTCGGTGTACGAAACGCGTGTGAAGATGCTTTCGGCCAGTCCCGTGAGCGACTCGAGCACGGTGTTGTCAATATGCTGGTTAAAGAACTCCAGGTCTTCCGGGCAGCGCGCCAGGACGTCGTTGAAAATCCGTTTCAGGAAGCGTTCGGCCAGGTCCATGTTGTCCGGCAGTTCGTAAAACGCCATCTCCGGCTCGATCATCCAGAACTCGGCAAGATGCCGCGACGTATTGGAATTCTCCGCGCGAAACGTGGGGCCGAAGGTATACACTTTCCCGAGCGCCGTGGCGTAGATTTCCGCTTCCAGTTGCCCGCTGACGGTGAGGTACGAAGGGCGGTCAAAGAAATCCAGCGTGAAATCGATCTTGCCATCCTTCTTGGGCAAGGCTTCCAATTCCAGCGTGGTGACTTTGAACATTTCTCCCGCGCCTTCACAATCACTGGCGGTAATGATCGGCGTGTGAATATAGAGAAAACCTTCTTCTTGAAAGAAGTCGTGAATGGACCGGCAGACAGAATTCCTCACCCGCGCCACCGCGCCGAAGGTATTCGTGCGCGGACGGAGGTGAGCCCACTCGCGCAGCTTTTCGAAGGAATGCCGTTTCTTTTGGAGCGGGTACGTTTCCGGATCGGCCCAGCCGTGAACGGTGATGCTGGCCGCCAGGATCTCGGTTGCCTGCTTGCCACCCGACTCCTTCACTTCGCCGGCGACGGAGACGCTGCAACCCGCGGTCAGCTTCTTGACTTCGTCTTCGTAGTTCGGCAGATTGGCATCGGCAATGACTTGGATATTTCCGAAGCACGAACCGTCGTTGATTTCCAGGAAGCTGAAACCGCCTTTGGAATCGCGGCGCGTGCGAATCCAGCCGCGGATGGTAACTTGTTTGCCAATCAGCATCGGCAGCCGCGCGTCGGTTACGGAAACGGTTTCCATCATGCCATCCTTGTGAATTACCCTGCCACGCTCCGCCGTGACACGTCCGTCTGGAATTCGTAACGGCAAACCTGCGGCAGGCCGTCACGGCGGAGCATGACGACTGCCCGAGACCAGGTTAGACTTTGCCGGCAACATTGTCTTTCGGCTTCAGAAAGAAACCAAGCAAAGTCAACACGACAAACACACCGGCCACCCCCATCACTGCCGGTCCGACGGTCGGATTATTGGCCTTGTCGTAGATCGCCGTCCCGGCCGCAACGATGGCCCCGAGTACCGAAATCGACATCAGGACGTTCCACACCAGAAGCGGGAAACCTGTCGGTTTTTCGGCGCCCATCAGCGACTTGCTGTTGAGCATCATGAAAAACGTAAAGTATGCGATGGGCAGCAACATCATCCCGAAGGCGGAAACCAGAATCGCCAGCCACAGTTTGGCCTGGCCGTCCCAGATGAGCGGCCAGATCGCACCCATGCCTCCCGATAGCAGGCAGCCGATCATGTGCGGCACGCCTCCCTGAGGCCGGCCGATGGCTTCGCAGAAGGCATATCCGTTAATGAGCATCAGGATCATGATGGTGGAAAAACCCATGCCGAAAATACCTAAACCGAAGACCAGATTGGCGATGTTTTCACCAAGCAACGGGGAGAGGGCTTTGGACAATTGAAAAGCGTCTCGAGGCACCAGGGACGAGACGACCAGTTTTTCTTCTTTCGGAAGCGCGGCATACCTGGCACGCCTCTCGTCGTCGGACAGGGCGGCAAACGCTTCCCGGCCCAGTTCGTGCTCGAGTCGGGCTGCGAGTACTCTTTCGGCGCCGCTGTAAGTAACACTGCTCGCCATCACCGCGGGATCTTCACTCAGAAAGTCGGCGTCTGCCTGAGCGTGGAACTTGGAGGCCGCCGCAATCACGACGCAACTGGTGACCAGGATATAGGGAATCGCCATTCCTGTGCCAAGGTCGAAACGGGCCAGTCCGCGGAACGGCTTATCCCAACCGCGACTGAGCATTGAATAGGGCATGAGAAAAGTCATGTTGATGCCAACCGCCGTGGCTGCCGCGCCGATCATCACCGCACGTTGCTCGGTGGTAACCTTAACCGCCCAGTATTCCTGCGTGGCGGTGGGCAGGCCTTGCAGCAATTCGGCAATCTCGCCCGTCGGCCGGCTCCAGGCCGACAGATCGGGTACGAAGCCGGAAAAGATATCGCCCCAATTCAGCAGCCCTTCTTTGGTGAGGTAGACCACGACACCAAAAAAACAGATCACGATCGTGGCGATCAACGCTTTGAGAAACAAGTCAAATATCTTGGTCGCCAGCCCTTGTTTACTGCTGAGGAACACCGCGAAGCTGGCTGCCGTCAGAATGATGGCCGACACTGTCAGTTTTGTCTGCCGCGAGTTGTCCACAATCTCGCTGCCGACGAGGTTGTTTTCCAAGGCGGCGAAACAGAGGCCGAACTGTGGCATGCACCAGATCATGTTGGCTGTGACGGTTCCCAGCAGCCAGCCCCAACCGAGTACCGGGTTAATGTGCTGGTTGATGGCCTGGAACGGTCGCTCGCCCGTCGACAGCGTGACGTAGCTGATTGCCGAGAGCATGATCACGCCCATCAAGATCGCGACGAGCTGCAGCCACAGCAGATTCGTGCCTCCCAGGACCCCCAGGAACAGCGCGCCCGCCAGCGAACCACCGCCCAGCGTGATGGCGCTTTGCAGCCATCCCGGCCCCGACAGCCGGGTGTAGGCGAGCAATGTCGCCCCCAATCCCTTGCTCTGAGCCTCCAACAGCAACTGACGATTCGATTCGACCTTGGATTCAATGTCTTTCATAACCACTTTCGGGAGAGGGTTGGTGTTGAGATCGGAATGACTTGCTGTCAAGTATTCAGTTCGGCCAGGTAGCGTTCGGCGTCCAAGGCGGCCATGCAGCCCGTACCGGCGGAGGTGATGGCCTGCCGGTAATAGTCGTCGGCCACGTCACCCGCGGCAAACACACCAGCGGCGCTCGTATTGGTCCGAAAACTTTTCGTCCACTTCAGGTAGCCCTTCTCGTTCATGTCCAGTTTCCCTTTCAAGAAGGAAGTGTTGGGCGTATGCCCAATGGCCACAAACATGCCGCCGACTTCGAGTTCACGCGTGGAGTCATCCGCGGTGCTCTTGAGCTTCAGTCCGGTAACCACCTTGCCGTCCCCCAGCACTTCTTCGACGACGCTGTTCCAGACGAGTTCGATTTTGGGATGATCGAACGCACGCTGCTGCATGATCTTGGAGGCGCGCAGTTCGTCGCGGCGATGCACCACGTAGATCGTGGCGGCATCTTTCAAGTTGGCCAAATAGGCGGCTTCCTCGATCGCTGAATCGCCGCCGCCAATGACGGCGAGCGGCTTCGAGCGAAAGATCGGCAGCGCTCCGTCGCAAACCGCACAGGCGCTGACTCCTTTGTTCTTGTATTCCTCTTCCGACTCGAGCCCCAGGTAGTTGGCCCGCGCGCCGGTGGCGACAATGATCGTGTGCGTTTCAACCGGCTCGCCATTGGCCGGAATCACCTTCATGGGCTGACTGTCCAAATCGACGTCGACAATATCGTCCCCCACCACGCGGGTATCGAAGTTCAACGCCTGCTGTTTCATCAACTCCATCAACTCCACGCCCTGCACCGCGTAGTGAGGTTGACCGTCCTTCGTATGGCCGGCAGGCGCTGGAGGCAGGTTCCAGTGGCGATCCTTGTCGACGGCACTCTCGACAAATGCCCGCACGTTGCCAAAGGGAAAGCCAGGATAGTTTTCCACTTCGGTCGTAAAGGCCAGTTGACCGAGCGGGATCATCTCGGGTTGCGCTGTGCCTTCAAACAAGAGCGGATTCAGGTTGGCGCGGGCGGCGTAAATGGCGGCGGACCAGCCGGCGGGGCCGCTACCAATAATGACAACTTTCTCAGGCACGGATTCGATTCCTCAATATGAGAACAAGGATGTCAGACGTTGGAAAACGCACATTATATAGGGACTCGGGCAAACGTCTACCATGTGCCGAAGGTCGAACATGGCACGAACACGGCGGACGGGACGCGAGCAAAGCCCTCCCCGCTCGTGCCTCGCGACCCTCCCGTGCCGGGAGGGTAAAGGAGTACGGTTTCACAGTGGGCCCGCAAGTCGTCCGTGGCGGCTTCTATCCGGATGCCTTGCACTTCCACCAGTCCCAATCGCAATCCTGGAATGTCCTCCACGCCGGTAACGGTAATCATGACGCTTTCTGGTGCCTCCACTCTCACTTTCCCCACGCGACTTCTGTTATCCTGTGCGGATGAAGTATGACGCCGCAAGCCCTCGCCAGCAACTCACGGTTTTCGACTGCGTCTGCATTATTGTTGGCATTATTATCGGCTCGGGGATTTATGAAACCACGCCGCTCGTGGCAGCCAACGTGACGAGCAGCCGCTGGCTGCTGTTCGCCTGGGCGGTGGGAGGCTTTGTCGCGATCATTGGCGCTCTTTGCTACGCCGAACTGGTCACGCATTTTCCGGAACATGGCGGCGACTATGTCTTCCTGACTCGGGCCTATCATCGGCGAATCGGGTTTCTGTTTGTCTGGATTGATTTCTGGATTGTGCGGCCCGCCAATATCGGCGCCATGGCGTTTGTCTTTGCACGCTACTTTCGCGAATTCCAGCTTCCCTACGTGCGCGACGCCGGCCTGGCGACGATCGCTGCTGTGGTCATTGGCGTTTTGGCGGCCATGAATCTGATCGGAGTGCGCGTGGGCAAGTGGACCCAGAACGTATTGGCGGTGATCAAAGTCGCGGGGCTCGTGGCGATTTTTGTGGCCGCCTTCCTGTTCCTTGATCCCGTCGAAGCGGCGCCGGCGTCGTCAGCCACTACCGCCAACGGCTCGTTCCGCACGGCCATGATTTTTGTTCTGTTTGCCTATGGCGGCTGGCACGATGTCTGTTATGTCGCCGGGGAAGTACGCGACCCGCGGCGCAACATGCTGCGGGCGCTGCTGTGGGGCACCTCGATCGTCGTGATCGCATATTTGCTCGCCAACCTGGCGTTTGTCCGCGGTTTGGGGTTCCACGGCTTGCAGGCATCGCCCGCCGTGGCGGCCGAGGTCATGGAACGGGCCGGCGGGACCTGGGGGCGACGGTTCATCAGCGCGCTGATCTGCCTGTCGTGCCTCGGCGCCGTCAATGGGATGCTGTTTGCCGGGTCTCGGATTTATTACTCGCTGGGAACGAAAGAACTGCCTTTTCGTTGGCTCAGCCACTGGAACGCGCGGACGGGCACGCCGATGCGTTCGATTGTCATTCAGACGTTTGCGACTGTGGGTCTGGTATTGGCTTACCAAGGCCGCGAAGACGGCTTTCGGCGCATCGTGGAATTCGGAGCCCCTTTCTTCTGGTTCTTTCTGTGTTTGACTTCCGTTTCGCTCTTTGTGCTGCGGCGTCAGGCAACCCCGGGGTCGGCGGCAGGCTTTCGGGTCCTCTTCTACCCGGCGACGCCGTTGCTGTTTTGCGCCGCCTGTTTGTTCATGTTCTATTCCAGTGCCACCTACCTGGTATCGCAGCAACTCAGCGCCGGCATCGATGCCGTGATGATCTTTGGGCTGCTGGTTGTGGCCAGCGGGATCGCCACCGCCCTGCTGGTGCGGCAGCGACGCCAGGAGTAAGCCGCCATGCATCGCACTCCCCCTTTCCTGCGCTGGTCATTAGAACAACCTTGTGCGCTGCGCGAGGACTACGACGATTGGCGCGAACCGGAACGGACGGAACGAACATTGCGCAATCTGCGTGCCTATACCGATGCGGCCCTGGAAGACCGAATCTTCGAAGGACTCTGCGTTGACAAAAACATCGACGCGGACAATCCGCAGCAGGCTTGCGGAGTCCGTGTGGAGGAAATCTTTGCCGGTTTCGGCGGCCAGCGCGAGGTTACCGACTGCTGTGCGACATGCCCGGCAAACCTTCCCTTTCGGGATGGCACAAAGGTGGTCGGCGGCTGCTTCGACATGCTCACGGCCGCCGATCTTGGCGAGGATTTCGAACGGCGGGCCGGCTTAGTCCTGACGAATCGAAGTCTGCGGGAACCATTCGCCGCGCACTTCGCCGCAACGACCCGGCTCTGGCACGGTCTCTGGTTGCGTTCGCCACTCACCACCGCGCAATGCCGCCTGCTGCAGACGCTCTTCGGTGCAATTCAGGATAACGTGCCGAATCCGACGGCGGTAAACCGTTTTCAAGCGGCACTGGCGACCTCACTTTCCCGTCAGTTGCCGCTGCATGTCACGCCGTTCCCGTCCGGTAGAGTCGAGGGAAAACAGTGGATCGTCGACCCGCACTGCGCCCACTGCCTGGTCCAGCGGAACTCGAGCGGAAGGCATTGTCCTGTCTGCGGGCATCAGGCGCACCCGGTTCCGTCCCGTCGGCGCAGCGTCCGGGGAAATCGCCCCTATTGGCCCCTGGTTCGTTTTTTGGGCGAAGAGGAGGCCGTACGACTGTTGCGCCGGTACGAGAATTTCCGGGAACAGGCGGGAAGGCAAAGGCACTAGCAAGTGCAGGCCAGGGCCAGCAAGTGTAGGCCAGGACAGGTCCTGGCCTACGGGGCTACTCCCTCGTGAACCGCGACTGTCGCGAGCTGTCCATCACACCTGTGATAACTCGTGTTGCGTGGTATGATGAGTTCGCTATGGCCACCATCCTGGACGAGATTTTGATCGCCAAACGACAAGAAGTCGCCAAGGCAAAGCAGTACGTGTCAGAAACGTTCCTGCGCGACCAGCTTGCGGACGCGCCTCCGGTGCGGGACTTTTTTACCGCGCTGGCCGCACCCGCCGGGATCAGCCTGATCGCGGAAGTCAAGAAGGCCAGCCCTTCCAAAGGAGTGATCCGGCAAGACTTCGACCCGGTCGCGATCGCGAAGATCTACGAAGCCCACGGCGCGGCGTGCATCAGCTGCTTGACCGACGAACGTTTCTTTCAGGGCAGCCTCGACTACCTGCGTCAGATTCGCGAAGCGATTACGGTACCGGTTCTGCGCAAGGATTTCATTGTCGATTCCTACCAGCTCTGGGAAGCCCGCGCGGCGGGCGCCGACGCCGTGCTCTTGATTGCCGAGTGCCTGGATGATTGCAACTTGCGAAAACTGCATAATGAAACGGTGGACTTGGGCATGACGCCCCTGGTGGAACTGTACGAGCCGGAAAACCTGCCGCGCGTGCTGGAGGCGGGCGCGACGTTGATCGGTGTGAATAACCGTAACCTACGGACGTTCGAGGTGGATTTGCGGCATACCGTGCGGCTGAGAAGCCGAATTCCCGCCGAATGTGTGGTGGTCGGTGAAAGTGGGATTCATGGTCGGGATGACGTGGTGATGCTGGAAAAAGCGGGCGTTGATGCGATTCTTGTCGGTGAGCACCTGATGGCCAGCCAAGATATTGGTAGTGCCGTCGAAGCACTCATCGGTCGAAAAACAGCGTAACAATGGGGCCACGGCCCGCCATAATAATCCGACAGCGCCAGGTTCCGTCGTCATACAAGCTTGAAGCCCAATCGCGTGGGTGACTTACGGCCGGATCCACTCGCGCCGCGCGCTAGCTCAGATTATCCACTTAGATAGGTCAAATTCGCTGAAGTGATTGGTGGGCCAGCGCAAACGAATCGCGCTTGTTTTCACACGCTGTCTGCTCACGAGAGTTGTTCGCGAATGCAGAACCACCCGTTTCCGCTCGTTTGCTCGACACCACCCTACAACCTTGCTCGCGCTGCGTGCTTGTATTTTGGCCACTTGTCGTACACTTGGCGCTCTCCAAATAATCAGTGTATCGCTAAATCGTTGCAACGTTTCGGGATGCGTCTAGCGTCCCGGTCGCGTTTGCCGATAATTTAAGATAGCCGGAGGGTGTTCCGTTCGCCCGCCGTTTACCGTTCCTTCGACCTTCCTGCCAGGTGGAGCTCACCATGCGGTCTGAAACCGTCAAGACGCTCGATACGCTGAATAACACCATTCGCACGTTCCTGACGCTGCTGCTTGTCGGCGGATTGGGCTATGGCGGTTGGTACGGCTATAACGTCTACAACAAAGCCGAACTCAGCGAGAAAGCGCTCGAGGAGTCAGAAACCCGGCTGGCGGAGGCGGAGACAAAGCTCGAGGCCACTCAAACAAGGCTAGCAAGCGCGGAAGCGGCGGTCGAAGAGTCCCAGGCACAGCTGGCAGAAAAGGACCGGGTGATCGGCCAGCAGGAAACTCAGATCACTGCGCTTCATTCGGACGTGACCCGACTGGAAGCGGATGTCGCGGCCAAGGTGGCCGAAATCAAGCAGCAGGCGGAAGAAATCGCTCGACTTGACACGTCGCTCCGCCTGCTGAAGGTCGATCATCGCCTGGCCCGGTTGACGGCCCTGGATGTCCGCACGGATCCGGATACGGGCGAGACGATTTCGGAGGTCGAATTCGTGGAACTCGATGCCGCGGGACAACCGATCGACAAACCGCGGACCTTCCGCATCACCGGCGATATGGTCTACGTGGACAACTGGGTGGTGAAGTTTGACGACGAATTGGTGGAACAGGCTGCTTTGGATCGGTCGACTTCTTTGGTGCTGTTCCGTCGCATCTTCGGCGAAGAGCAGACGCCCGCCGACGGCTACGAACTGGACCCCGCGGGGAAACGACCGGCTGCCTATGCCGCGACTGGCGAAATGTCCGAGTTCGAACGCCGCATCTGGGAAGATTTCTGGGAGATCGCCAACGACAAGTCCCAAGCCTCTGACTTGGGTATTCGCGCCCTGCATGGCGAAGCCGTGTCGATCAAGGTGCAGAAAGGACGGTCCTACCGGCTGGACCTGAGGGCGTCCGGCGGGTTGTCCATCACCGTCGAAGACCGGGTGATAGCACCAACGCTGTAATGCCTCCACGCTCACTTGCGGCTTTCCGATGACGCACAATCGGCATCACCGCTACAGCGGGTCGAGCGATTTGCTCCTGGGCGAAGTGGACGTAGGCTTTGTTTGGAGATTCCTCGTTCTTCAGCAAGGCGATTACGATGCCGAACATTCTCGTCGAAAACCCGTATTCGGAACCGGTCGAAATACCCGCGCATTTGCCGGCGGCGTACCGAACCAAAGAAACGCAGGACGTTCCCCCGCAGCAAGCGGTATCCCCCGAGGTTGCCACACCGACCGGGCCGCTTTCCGCCGATCACCTGCGCCAGTTGAGTGCCGCTGGAGAACGGCTGAAGAAGCTGTCGAAGGTCTCCAAAGTCGCTGCATTCAACGGCTGGAGCACCGGTTTTTTTGCCGCCTGCTGTATCCCCTTCGCATTCTTCAGCCTGACCTCGGCTCTGATGGGAAT
>CALBSZ010000039.1 GCA_937967665.1 uncultured Planctomycetaceae bacterium | reverse complement strand
TCCGACCGGCAAGATCGCTACGTACAAACATCCTCACTGGGCCAGGGAAGATCCGCAGAACTTCAAGACCAACGTCGCCGAGTACGAAGTGCACGAACCGGAGCAGGAAGCGTATGGCGATTGGGCGGCGATCTGCATCGGCGGGCAGTACTACCTGTTCGGGGACTACGATCCGGCAGGCGGCCATCGCATGAGCGTGGGCTGGTTCACGTCGCCTTCGATCGATGAAACGTTCACATGGTGCGATCATATCGGCAACGGGCATCCCGATCCCGACATCGCCTTCGCGGAAGGGCAGTTTTACCTCGCAACCCAGCAGAGGACCGACTTCGTCAGTCCCGGTCCCTGGGTGGAAACCGTCGAGGCCCGTGTCGGCGTCGATACCGACAAGGACGAAAAGATCGACAAGTGGACCGACTGGACTCAGCTGAAAGAGAGCTACGACTACATCAAGGGTTTCTCGAAGCAAATCGCGCGAACTCCCGCCGAACTGGACCTCTCGAAGCTGCCGGCCGGCTACGGGTTCCAGATTGAATTGCGTCTGACGGACTCCACCGAAAACAAATCCAAACCAATCATCGAACGAATGACCATGTCGTTCAACGAGTGATGCGGATACGATAGACGAGTCTTTTTTTGCTCCCGAAATCGAAACGAGTACTTGTGGAACGGCGCCGTGCCCTCCTCCGCGAAGTAACACGCTCAAGTGAAGTCCGCGACAAGTCCGCGACAAGGAATGATGATGTTCGACCCCGCATTAACAAGAAGCCGTCCCTTTCATGGTTTGTCCCGGGCGCGTGTCTTTGCGATCATGCTCGTCACTCTGGCGATGAGTTCCAGCTTGCAGGCCGCATCTGACAGGCCCCACATTTTGTTTATCCTGGTGGATGACCTGGGAAAGGAGTGGGTCCGTTGTTACGGGGCCGAAGGGATTGAGACGCCAAACATCGATAAGCTGGCGATGACCGGCATGAAGTTCGAGAACGCCTGGTGCATGCCCCAGTGCACGCCGACACGCGTGACCCTGCTGACCGGGCAGTACCCGTTCCGGCACGGCTGGACGAATCATTGGGACGTGCCGCGTTGGGGAGCGGGAGCGCACTTTGATGCAAAGCAAAACACCAGTTTCGCCAACGTGCTGCGCGACGCTGGTTATGCGACCTGCGCGGCGGGGAAATGGCAGATCGACGACTTCCGAGTGGAACCTGACGCGATGGACGAAGCCGGTTTCGATGACTGGTGCATGTGGACTGGCGCCGAGGGTGGCAACAAAGCCAGCGGCAAACGCTACTGGGATGCCTACATCCATATCAAGGGAAAGGGTTCCCGCATGTACACCGATCAATTTGGCCCCGACATCTACTGCAATCATTTGATCGAATTCATCGGCAGGAATAAGGGTAAGCCGATGTTGCTCTATTATCCAATGGCGCTGACGCACGGCCCCTTGACGACCACGCCTGACAGCAAACGGGATGACAAGCGCGCCTTGTTTGCTGGCATGGTGCGGTACACGGACAAACTTGTCGGTCGCCTTGTGCACGCGCTCGACGAAGCAGGCATTCGCAAGGACACCGTTATCATCTTCACGACCGACAACGGCACGGGGGGAAATAGCAACCGGCGACTGGGCCGAGTGGTACGCGGCGGGAAGGCGAAGATGTCGGAACAGAACGGCACATCCCAACCATTCCTTGTCAATTGTCCGGGGACGGTGCCAAAAGGTGTTACGACAGATGCGTTGATCGACTTTACCGACATCCTGCCGACGTTCGCAGAACTTGGCGACGGTCGTCTGCCCAGTGATCGCGTAGTGGACGGCAGGAGTTTCGCGCCGCTGATTCTCGGCAAGACACAGGACGGCTCTCGCGACTGGATCATGTCGATGGGCGGCGGTCCCGCGATGTTGCACGACGGGCGTGTTCGGCCCAAGTTGGCCTACGACGACCGTGTCCTGCGCACCAAACGCTTTAAGCTGTGGATCGATCCGAACCGCCAGCCGATCAAGCTCTACGACCTGAAAGCCGATCCCTGGGAAGAGAACAACCTGATCGAATCAAAAGCTCCGGAAGCACTGGCCGCGAAGAAGCACCTGATGTCCGTGGCGGCGACTTTCCCGGAGCACGATGCCGCACCCATCTACGAGAAGAACCCGCCACAACCCTGGGATCGGAAAGAAAGCGTGAAGCAACGCAAGAAAAGATAGCAGCCATGAAACAAACATCGAGAGCGACTTTTCTGACCCTGCTGGCATGTGTCTGTTTGCCGACGCAGTTCCCGGAAGTGGAAGATGTGGGAAAAAACATGGGCGGGCAAAAAGACGGAATCCTCGATCCCAGAGATGTTGAAATGCGAGTTCGGCGACCCGCTGATTGTCCGTATCGACTTGCGGGATGTCAGGAAACTTGCGGTTGCAACGAACATCGACAACCGGGAGATGCAGTTCGCGCAGTGGCTGGACAGTATGGGTGTCGACACGTGCGATAACTCCGATGAGCCCGGTACTCATCATCCAGTCTGGCACCGCCGCATCGAGGGTCATTTCCTGGTGCAACAGTGACCAATCGGTGCGTGTGCGTGCGAACAGGGCCACGCCGCGCAGCAAATCGCGCCCGTAGGCACGCGAAGTTTCCACGAGTAAACCGACTCGGCGACGTGTTTTGAGGTCCATTGCGAATTTACCTCGGCGAGGGTGGCGCAAATCGTTAACGCCTTGTCGCATTTTATCCTCGAACGGATAGGGAGTGGACCTAAACTTACCGAAAGCAGGGTCCTGGCCGCACGTCAGCCCAGGAAACAGCCGGTCTGATTGTTTTTTGCAGCAATTTGCGGATCGCTGGCGCGTCGCAAAACGTTAGCGCCATGTCGCAATTCATCCTTGGTGCGATCGTTGAATCGATTAAAATGGATAAGAGCAACGCCACTGAGATTGCCCCATCGCGGACTTATTTATGAAACGCCCCGTTCTCTTCAAATCGATTTTCTGCATCGCCTTTTGCCTATTGGGGGTACGGGGTCAAACCATCGCCAACGATCGTCCCAACATCATTTTGCTGTTGGCAGACGACCTTGGGTACGGTGACCTCGCCTGCTTTGGAAGTCCCGCGGTCAGAACACCGCATCTTGATAAGCTCGCTACCGAAGGGATGCGGTTCAACCGCTTCTACGCGGCGTCGGCTGTATGCACTCCGACGCGCGCCTCGGTGTTGACCGGTCGCTATCCTTTGCGATTCGATATCACCAGACATTTCAATGACGTGAATCGATGGCTGCCCGAGTCGGCGACAACCGTTGCCGAACTCCTGCGGGACGCGGGCTACAACACGGCGCATGTGGGCAAATGGCATCTGGGCGGTCTGCATGTGAATGAAGCGGGCGAGCGGTTGGACAATCAGCCTGGCCCGCGCCAACACGGGTTCGACTTCTATCAAACGCAGATCGAGCAGCAGCCTCTGCGCGGCCGCATGGGGCGAGGGCGAACTCTCTTTCGGCAGGGGGGAACGGTACTTGTCCGCAACGGTCAGCGTGTCGGCGAAGACGATCCTTACTATGCCAAGCACCTGACGGATGCCAATGGCGATTTTGCAGTGGAATTGATTGAGAAGTTCGCGGCCCAGGACAAACCGTTCTTTCTTAACGTCTGGTGGCTCGTGCCACATAAACCGTATGAGCCCGCACCCGAACCCCATTGGTCGAACACCGCGGCGGAAGGTATCAGCGAAGATCAACATTGCTTTCGCTCGATGGTGCAGCACATGGACGCCAAAGTCGGGAAGATTCTGGACAAGCTCGATGAGCTGAAAATTGCGGACAGCACAATCGTGCTCTTCACGAGCGACAACGGCGCCGCCTACGAAGGTTTCATTGGCGATCTGAAGGGTGGCAAGACCGACCTGCACGATGGGGGAATTCGCGTGCCGATGGTCGTGCGGTGGCCGGCCGCGATCAAAGCCGGGCAAACCTCGGAGGCGTTCAGCCACACGAATGATCTGCTGCCCACTTTCTGCGAAGCGGCGGGAGTCGAACTGCCAGACGATTTGCCGATTGATGGGCTGAGCCTGCTTTCGCACATGCAGGGCGAGCGTCCGCCGAGTGCCGATGTGCGAGGGACCGTATTCTGGCAACTCGACCTCTACAGAAAAATTCAACGCCACTACCCAAAGCCTAAGCCGTTCGCGACCGAGGTCGCCACGCGAGGGAAATGGAAGATGCTCGCTCTAAACGGGAAGCCTGTCGAACTGTTCGATATTGAGGCTGATCCGAACGAGCAGCAAAACGTCATCGACGACCATCCGGAACTGGTCGCATCGTTGACGGATGAGCTTCATAAGTGGCTCAGCGCTCCGCGGACAACGAAGTAGCTCGACGTTGAATCACAAGTGTGGTGCAGGCGGGATCAATCGATGAGCGAGAAAACGAAATCCAGCATGAACGTTGCGGAGCCTTCCTGTTGCGGAGATACAGAGTGTTGCCCTCCCCGTTCCGTCGGTCGGCGTGAATTCATCAAGGCCACCGGTCTGACAGCCGCCATGTTGATGGCCGACCGGGCCACCGTCATGGCCGGTCCGTTTTCTGCAGACGATTTTGAAAACATCATTCCGTCCGACAAAAGGCTGAGCAAGGATTGGATCGCCAGCCTGTATGCCCGAGGCAAGCCGCTGACTGCCACAGGCGACGATCTCCGATACATCGGCATGCCCATTAATGGAATCTGCACCGGACAGGTTTACTTGGGGGGCGATGGCCGGCTCTGGTATTGGAATCTGGACGGCGCGAGAGACCGGAAACAGACCGTTGCGGGTCCCCGGTTTACTAATCCGGATACGATCCACTCGCCGATCGACCAGGGCTTTGCCTTACAAGTCAACGCGGGCGGCGAAAAGCGAGTCTTCACCCTGGATTCCAAGGGCTTTGCGGATGTCGTTTTCACCAACCGGTATCCGATGGCCCGCGTGGCGTACGCCGACGCGGCTTGTCCGGTGAAGGTCGAACTGGAAGCCTACACGCCTTACATTCCATTGAATCGCGGCGATTCCAGCTACCCGGTGATCGTGATGCGTTACACGATCAAGAATACTTCGAATGACGTGCAAGAGACGGCCATCGCCGGTTGGGTGCAAAACTTCTCCAACTTCAAAAGCAACAAGAACAACCAGGGCGTCCGGTTGAGTCGGTATCGCGAGCGGGAGGGACTTTCCGCGGTTGAATGCTGCGCGTCAGCCACGTCCGGACAGGTTCGCGGCGAAGGATCCGACGTATTCGCCGACTTCGAGGGCGACGATTACGGCGACTGGAAGGTCGAAGGCGAGGCCTTCGGCGAAGCGCCGGCCAAAGGCGGCCGCACGATTCAAAAACTGTCCGGGTTCAAAGGGAAGGGCCTGGTGAGTTCCTGGACTGGAACTGATCAACTACAAGGCAAGCTGATCTCGCCCGAGTTCAAAATCGAAAAGCCGTTCATCAATTTCCTCATCGGCGGCGGACGGGATGAGAAAACGCTGAACATCAGCTCGTGGGTCGATGGAAAGAAGGTTCGCTCCGCAGCGGGCAAGCAGTCCGACGCCATGGCGTGGGCGAGTTGGAATGTGGCCGCGTTGATCGGAAAGCAGGCGCACATTGAGATTTTGGATGCATCGTCGCGGGGATGGGGGCATATTGATGTCGATCACATCGTTTTCTCCACAAAACCGCCGAGCCAACCAGCGGATGCGGCAATCGAACTGGCCACGGACTACGGGGCAATTGCACTGGGACTGCTGGGAGAAGAAAAGCCCGACATCGTCGATATCAAACGTTCTGAACCGGGCGCGGCAGGACTTTTCGATTCCAGACAACCGATCGCCCAAGACGGCGACCTGTTCGAAAGGCCCTTCCGAGAACGGGGATACGCCTCGCTCGGGCGGACGGTGACGCTTCAACCCGGCGAAGAAAAAACGGTTGCCTTCACACTGTCCTGGCGATTTCCCAACGCGAACTATGTCACCAGTTTCGGGCGCCGCCCCGGCGCTCGCGACATCAACTTCTATTCCACCTTGTGGGAGACTGCGACCGATGCGGCTGGGGCAGTTGCCGTTCGAGATAAGCAGCTGCTTGCGACAACCCGAACCTGGACCGACAGTTGGTACGACTCAACGTTGCCTTATTGGTTTTTGGAGCGAACGTTTATTCCGCTCAATTGCATGCAAACGCAAGTGGCCGAACGCCTCGCCTTGCAGGACGGCATGTACAACCTGGACGAAGGGGTGAACTGCTGTCCGGGAAACTGTACGCACGTCTGGCAGTATGCTCAAGGGCTGGCGCGAATTTTTCCGGTCATCGAACGCGAATGCCGCGACAAGGTGGAATACGGCAAAGGAGTCCGTCGCAGCGATGGCGCCGTCAACTTCCGCCATTCCATCGGCAACTTTCAAACTGCCGTCGATGGACAGTGCGGTACCATTCTGCGCGTGCTGCGCGAGAGTCAGATGACCACGGACTATCGCTTCCTCGAAGGTATTTGGGACCGCGCCCGGCTGTCGATGGAGTACGTCATCAAGACTTGGGATCCAGACAAGGACGGGCTTCTCGTCGGCGCGCAGCACAACACACTGGACGAGCCATGGTTCGGACAGGTGCATTGGCTGATCAATCTGTATCACGCCGCGCTCAAAGCCTCCGCGGTCATGGCGCGTCAGATGAAGCAACCCGCAGTGGCCGACCGCTACGAAAGAATCGTCGCCAAAGGCGCACCCGCGATGGTCGAGATGCTTTGGAACGAGGACTTCGGTTACTTCATCCACAAGCCAGGCCCAGGCGAGGATGAAAAGCACGGTTCCACCAACGGCTGCCACATCGATCAGGTCTTCGGCGAATTCTGGCTGCTGAATCTGGGCCTCGACCGGGTGCTGCCGCAAGACAAAGTCCGTCAAGCGCTTCAGTCGCTCTGGACGTACAACTTCTCACCCAACGTGGGCGACTTCCGAAAGGCCATGAAGGATGGGCGTTGGTACGCCGTGGAAGGCAACGCGGGACTGGTCATGTGTTCGTTCCCGCATGGGAAAATCGAACCGACCAGCGGCAAGAGGGCCTACGCGGGCTACTTGAACGAATGCATGACCGGCTTTGAGTGGCAGGTCGCCGCGCACATGATTTGGGAAGGCATGCTCGAAGAAGGCCTGGCCATCGGCAAGGCGATCTACGACCGCTACCTGCCGCGCGACCGCAATCCGTATAACGAAATCGAATGCAGCGACCACTACGCCCGCGCAATGGCAAGCTACAGCGCCTTCATGGCCATTTGCGGGTATCGGTATGACGGACCAGAGGGCAAACTCGCCTTCGGGCCGCGGATGCAGCAAGACAACTTCCGCGCCGCCTTCACCACCGCGGAAGGCTGGGGCCGCTTTCGTCAAACCGTCACAGACGGCCGGCAGGAGAACGCTGTTGAGCTGCGCTACGGCAAGCTTCACCTGAAACAGTTGACGCTTGATTCCGCCCCCGAAACGCGAGCCGGTAAAGTTGTGATCACGCTCGACAGCCGTGAGATCGATGCCCGATTCAAGAACGACGACTCAGGCACTGTCATTCAATTCCCGCAAGGCCTCGACATCACGGCCGGACAAACCCTCAAGGTGGAACATGCCTAGCACTGGCCCCTCAACTTGTAGGATTCCAATAAATTCCTGGGCGGTTTGCGCGCTTCTGGCCCTCGCCAGTCAGGCCATCGCCGCTGAGAGAGACAGGCCGAATATCATCGTCATCATGGCGGATGATTTGGGCTATGCCGACCTCGGTTGCTATGGCGGCAAGGATATCCCGACGCCGAATATCGATCGCCTGGCAGCCGATGGCGTGCGTTTCACCTCCGGCTATGTTACGGGGAATATGTGTGGCCCTTCCCGGGCGGGCTTCTTGACCGGTCGGCACCAATCGACTTTCGGTTATTACCGAAATGTTGACCAACCCTTCGATCCGGCTCAGGGACTGCCGAAGATCGAGACCATCGCCAGTCTGTTGCAGAAGCAGGGCTACACAACCGGCGGTGTTGGGAAGTGGCACATGGGCACGGCCAACGAACAGCATCCCAATGCCATGGGGTTTGACGACTGGTTTGGTTTTCTGGGCGGCGGACTGATGTACTTCCCGCTGGACCATCCTTCGTACAAGGGGCGATTCAGTCCCATCAAACGCCCCTTAAATGGCAAGTACCTGCAGCATACGCTGCCCTTGATTCACAACAAGAAGCCGGTGCAGTGGGATCAGTACCTGACGCGCGAGCTGACCGACGCTGGAATCGCCTTCTTAGAGAAGAACCAGGCGAAGCCGTTCTTTCTCTTCATGTCCTACAATGCTCCGCACCTTGATTTGGAAGCGCCGGCGGAAACGATCGCCAAGTTTCCAGAGGCATCGATGACGGCCGTTCCGGGCGTCACGCCGAGGACGCGGTCGATCTATGGAGCCATGGTGCATGAAATGGATGCTGGCATCGGAAAGCTATTGGCGAAGGTCGATGAACTCGGGCTGGATGACAATACCGTTGTGTGGTTCTTGAGTGATCACGGCGGGATGCGCAGGACGAGTGATAATCGCCCCTTGCGAGGCAGCAAAGGCAACTCCTACGAAGGCGGACTGCGCGTGCCGTTGATCGTGAAGTGGCCCGGCAAATCACCGGCAGGCGCGGTACTCCACGCGCCGATCACTTCGCTTGATATCGGCGCGACCGCGCTGGCGATGGCAGGTGGTGATCCAGACAAGGCCGGGCTGCAGGGCAAAGACATCCGCGCCTATATGACGGGGCAGTCCGATGAAGCGCCGCACGACGTGCTGTATTGGTATACGGGAAGTTACGCGGCGCCCGCCGGCGTGATGCGTGCAGGAGATTTCAAACTCCTTTTCGAGAAAGGAAAACTCCAGCTCTATAACCTGAAAGACGACCTCGGAGAAACAAGCAACCTTGGGGACTCACAGCCAGAGCGGGTGCAGGCGATGCTTGCCCGCTGGAAGCAGTGGGCCAAGGCCGCCCAGCCGGAACTTTGGCGGAAGAAGCCAGGCTCGATTCAGTACGCTGACTACGAATGGCTCAAAGGGAGTCCGCATTACAAAGCCACGTCGAACAGTACGGATGCGGCGGCGTCTGCCCCCGGTGTTCAAGCACAAGAGCCTGTCTCCATCGAATCGTTGCTGAAAGAAATGATCGACCGTGACGCGGCAGCCCGCTTTCCGGAAAAGAGTTTCCGCCTCAAACAACACAGCAGCTACAACCGTGCCTCAAAGACGCCGGATGAACCCGTGCGGTGGTTCACAAACCAGGACTTCAACAGGAGGCCGAGTGACAAGAACTTCATCCGTGTCGAAGAGAAGAACGGAAAGAAGGAATGGGTGCTGATGGATCATACAGGGGCCGGCGCCATCGTCCGCACCTGGATGCCCTGGCACAACCAGAACCAAGGTGGCTCGAAG
>CALBSZ010000038.1 GCA_937967665.1 uncultured Planctomycetaceae bacterium | reverse complement strand
CGCGGGAATTTGAGTATTTTGTGGAACGACGGCGACGGCGGATTCTCGACCGCCAACCAGACGAAAATCCCTGCCGGCAACAATCCGTTTTCGCTGGTAGCCGCAGACTTCAACGGAGATGACTGGGTCGATCTCGCGGTATCCCATGCGGCCGGTACTTTTGTACAAGTCGTGTTCAATCCACAAGGCCGCGACTATGCATCGGCAGCGACGGAGCATGTCGAGATTGGCTCCGTACTATTCTCGCTGGCCGGCGGCGACTTCGACCGCGACTCGGATACGGACCTTGTCGTGACTTTGTTGAACGGCCCCGAGATCATGCTGCTCGAGAACAACGGCGATGGCACGTTCACCTTCTCCAATTCACCCATCGCGGTTACACAGCGGCCCGCGTCTCTGGTCGTGACACACCTGAACGACGATGACCAAGACGGCACGGTCGGTGACGCAGACGATCTGCCCGATATTGCGTTTGTGGATATCCTGGTAAACATTGACGCTCGAACCTTCTCCACCTCGGCCGGCGTTCTTCTGAACAACGGCAACCTGCAGTTCACCGCCGACACGTCGCTGGACGTGGGCGCACGCCCCTGGGATATCGCTCCGGGAGATTTTGACGGCGACGGCAATATCGACCTGGCGGTCACTTCGCCCAGCCGAAACCGCGTCGGCGTATTCCTGAATAGCGGCAGCGGATCCTTTGGGACTCCAGCGTTTTATAACGCCGGAAATACGCCGGCAGCAATCGTCGCGGACGACCTGGACCTGGACGGGGACATCGACTTGATTGTGGCGGCCAAGACCGACTCGGGGCTCACCGTTCTAAGAAATCAGGGCAACGGCACCTTCACGACCGAAGTGACGGGCGTCACCAATGCTCCGCCAGGCGTTGCCAGCGGGATTGCAAGTACCGATTTGAATGGCGACGGCGCGCCGGAAGTCATCTTGGCAAATGGTTTTCATCCAAAGAACGACAATGAGAATGTATCCGTCCTCCGCAACGATTCTCTGTTCGGCGTTCAGCGCATCCTGCTGCCCAGCGGTCAGGATTTCGAAAGCGTTAACTTCGCCGTCCGCACGTCGACCGAAACGACCATTCTGGACCGGCATGTGTTCTACAACAATTCCTATCACGACAATGGTGCCCAGGGCCGCAACGACGGCGATGCCATCGCCACGGACAAGCACGCCCTGCTGCCAGGCGTTACTGCCAGTTTCGCGAATTACACGAGCTACAACGCGGGTATCAATGGATTGGTGATCGACGTCTGGAATGTCGCTAATCCGGCAAGCGTTTCCGTCGCGGACTTCGTGTTTCGAATGGGCGATGGAGTCTCCGGCAGTTGGTTACCCGCGCCGTCACCGCAGAACGTCCAGGTGGACGAAGGGGCGGGAGCAGACGGTTCGGACCGCATTACGATCACATGGGCGGACAACCAGATCCGAAATCAGTGGCTGGAAACCCGCGTGCTGGCCAACCCGCGCACTGGCCTGGCCCATGACGACGTGTTCTATTTCGGCAATGCGATCGGCGAATCGGGCGATTCCACCGACCATGCGATCGTCAATGCGTTTGATTTCGCCGGCTCACGGGACAATCCCACGGGTAACGCCGGTATATCGAATCGCTACGACTATAACCGGGACAATGTCGTCGATGGCGCTGACCTGGCGGTGGCGCGTGATTTCCACACGAACTTCGTTACGCGTCTCCAGCTGTTTTCGACGGCCCAACCGAGCCCGCCTGTTGCCACCGCTGAAGATGCCGCGGAAGGAGAATCGGAAACCCGTCAGGGCGTCCCGGTGCCGATGCCTCGATCTGAAATGCGTGCAGCCGCGATCCAGGCCGCCTTGGACGACGACCTAGGATACTGCGACTCGGCCCTGTGGGATGACCTGGCAAGTGAATTCCGTCGCCTGGCGTAGTTCGACAGCGTCCGCTTGGCGGCAATCCGCGAGAATACAAGCACGCAGCGCGAGCAAGTGTGTTCGAACGCAAGTGCCCCACTCGCTTGTGTTTCGTACTCGAATGACGGCCGAGGCGGGCGCTGTCCAGGTAGGATCCACCGCCGCGTTAGTACGTGAGTTCGGTACTCAGGTAGAAAGCGATTCCTTGCTGGTACAGCTGAATGCCATCGGTATTTCGAAAATCCAAGTGTTCGCGGTATGTCTTGTCCGTGAAATTCTCGACACCCGCGATGACCAGGAAGGAGTCCGTGGCTTGCCAGTAACCACGCAGGTCCCAGACGGTGAAGCCCGGAGTGGGTGTTTCCAGCAGGGAGCGGGCGACGCGATCCTGATTGTCGACGACGCGCGCGGAGAGTTCGACCGCCCACCTTCGGCGGTTGTGTGGCTCATGAATGCGGACTCCAATGCGGCTTTCCAACGGCGAGATCCCCGGCAGGGACTCCGTCTCGCCGCCAGAGATTCCACTAAAGTCTCCGCGCGGCAATCCTGCGACTTGCGTACTTGGGTCACCCGCCCCGCTGGACTGGCGGGTCGCAAAGTTGCCATTGCGGTCGAGGTCCCTTCCCGCCACGTAAGACACGGTCGCGAAGGGCGACAACCAGTCGTTGGCATCCAGTTCGGCGTAGAACTCGCCACCAAACAAGGTTGCTCGATCCGTATTAACGTACTTCAATTGCGATTGTTCGTTGTTGCCGTGCTGCCCGACAGCCACGCGCAGATTTTCAAACGTGATGTAATCTCTGCGCCACGAATGGAACCCCGACAGGCCGGCACGGCAGAAGCCGTTGTCCCAGTTCACGGAAGCGTCAACTTGAAGGTTGCGTTCCCGCTTGAGTCGCGGATCGCCCGTAACGGTATTCAGCCCGCTTTGCAGCAGGAACATGAACGACTCGGCAGCATAGAGTTCCGTCAAGGTGGGCGGACGTTCCGCGTAGCCAACACCTGCGTTCAGGGCCATGCAGGGGCTGACCTGGTAATTGCCTGTCACGTAAGCGGATAGCAAACTGAAACTCTGATCAAATTCATCGGTACCGACGATTTCGGCGTACGAAGACTGTGGATCGTTAGTGCCCACCGCGGCGAGTTTCGCCGGGTCGTCGGTGATTTGCGACTCCACGAAGTCGGCGCGAACGCCCGTTTTTAAAGCAACCCTGTCGGTGCATTGCAGCGTGTACTCGGCGAAGATCCCCGGATCGAGTTGATCGGATTCTGGAATGGGCGAATTGGCATCGAACCAGAAACTGAACCCCAACGTACCGCTCGAGATTTCGTTGAGCTCCTGCTTGACATACCGCAGGTCCGTGCCGACGGTCAAGTACGACGATTCGATATCTCCCCAGCTCCAGGCCATCTTGTATCCCAGCGATGACGAATTGACGTCCGTATCGCCGACAAAGGACAAGAAATCGTAGAACGGAAACTGGGCGTGCTTGCTTGGATTCCGGGTGTCACCCTGGAAACGGGTGCGATTGTACCACACGTCCGCATCGAATTGATCGAACCATTGGTTCCCGCGGTCGCGATAACTCAAGTCAAACCCGTCGGTCACCAGGAAGTCCATGTCGAACGCCTGGCCCGGATACTCCACGTTTGTCTGATCCAGGCGCAAATACGTAAATTCCACCTCACCGTCTTCGCCGACGTCCCTGCCAATCGTTACATCAAGGAATCGCGAATTGTAGCTGGCCGGAACCTCGACACCGTTGCCGGCGCGGTAGTCGTTGCCAGTTCGATGACCATAAGCCACACGGTATCCCCAATCCTCGTTACCGCCCCACAACGACTGGTGGCCGTACACTTGTTCGCCGTTAAAGCGATACTCCACTCCCGTGCTGCCGTGGGATTCGTAGCCGCATTCGTAGCGCGGTGTGCCGAGCAATTGGAAGTCGATGAACCCGAAACCCGCGCCGTACTGCGCGGAGTACGGCCCCTTGATGACGACCACATCCTGCAGCCAGCGAGAATCGATTTTGCTGAGCATGGTATCGAGGTCAATTCTTGCGGGGACCCAATGCGAACCGGAGGCGAACAGGCTGCCAACTCGGCAACCACGCACCCGCGGGTCGTTCACCACGGGCGTTCTCTTCTGGACGCCGATGCCCACGGCCGCCGGCGACTTGTCCAACAAACTGCCACCGTCGGTTGTGGCGCGTGTGCTTGCTTCGAGGCCCAGAATGTAGTCGATACTGGGTGCCATCATGGTGCGTGCGCGGTGCAGCGGCTCCAGGCTACTCTGTTCGATTCCCGGAGCAAAGAAACTCTGCGTCAGGCTCACCGCGCCCGCGGGCAGCGGTGTCGAGGCGTCCACGACAATGCGTGGTGTGATGGGCGCTGGAGCCGGCTGCTGGTTCAGCGCGCGGGCGAATGCCGTTTCGACCACCTCCTGATGGTCGCTTGCGCCGGGCCCGTAATCGGTTATGGTGAACGTGGGGGCGTCCTCAAACTCCGGCGGCAGCTCGTCGGCCAACAGCGGGCCACACAAAGACACAACCATCGCCGCAATGCGTACCGCGCCAAGTGCTGGGATATGTTGCCTCATCGGTAATCGACCCATTCGCAAAGGTAAGCGGATGTCGAGACGTATGCGGTGACGTCCGTTTCGGTGACAATGCGGCTGCCACAACTCGAAATGCTAGCCCGGATTATTCATGGTTGTAGTTGTAGGGTGGTGTCGAGCAAACGAGCGAAAACTGGTGGTTCTGCATTCGCGAACAACTCTCGTGAGCAGACAGCGTGTGAAAACAAGCGTGATTCGTTTGCGCTGGCCCACCAATCACTTACGCGAATTTGACCTCTAAGTGAATAATCCCCGCTAGCAGCCTCACGCGTTGCCTGACCGGCATTATCGGTAGTATCGGCACGATCCGCGCCGAGCTTCACTCTTATGGGTGGCCAGGAATATGAGCGAAACGAAAAGGCGCCGCCCATTGCCGCTCGCGTCGCCGTCGCTCGTGAGACGGTCTTAGCTGCCGTTCTGGACGACCGCCTCAGCGAGCAGCCGTTGAACGTAGAGATTGCCGGCGTGTTGTTCGGCGATTTCCGCACGCGCCGACTGCAACAGAGAATCCGCATCCTCGGCGTTCGCCGTGAGCGACTGCAAGACAAGTGCGGTACCGGCTGGTCCCGATTGCGCCCGCTGCTGCACGGCCAGTTCCGCGAACTGGCGACACGATTCGGTGTTTCCATTTCGCCAGTGCCCCAGCGCCACGGAAATCAGATACGCAGAGTTCTTCGGAGCGGCGTTGCGAATGCGTTCGGCCAGCTTGAGTGTGCGTTCGGCATCGCGAAACGCGACATCGCCACACATGGCACTGAACCACACGAAATGATTCAGGTACTCCGGCGACGCACCGTCGAGTGCCGCCACGTGCTGCCATTCGCCACGCGCCCGTTCAAACATTCCCGCCGCCGCCGCGGTTTCACCCGACCCATACAACCATTCGCCATAGTCGCTGCAGGTGCGCGCCAACAAGTCATGATATTCGGGTACGTCTGGCTCCTGCTCCGTGAGCGTCATCAACAGTTCGATGGCGGCCTCGTATTCCGCCGCCGCGTCGCCGGCCTGTTCGGGTTGATTTGCAACGGCGTAAGCCAACGTACGCCGCGCCTCGGCCAGATCGCGCCGATAGCGAATGTGCCCGTTGCGAACAAATGCTTCGTACGTATCGACCGCGCGCTCGCCATCGGCCTGAGCACTGGCGAAACGCCCTAGCTCGTTCTTGATAGAGGCCAAGGTCAATTCGCCTGCCGCTTGCAAGGCAAACAGTTCGGACTGCTGCGGAAGATCGCGACGCAGGGCAGCGAATTCCGCGGTCGCCTTGTCCGCAAGCTCCAGTGCCGCCAACACGTTGTCGCCGACCAGGTGCGACTGAGCCAGGTCGATCTGCGTAAGGGCTCGATTCTTCCGGTACTCGGGAGCCGCCGGCAACGCATTCAGCAGCAGATCATAATCCGCAATCGCGTCCTGGTACATTGCCTGTTCCGCCGCGACTTGTCCCAGTCGCCGATAGACCGTGCCCAAATAGACGCGAGCCCCGCACAACGACTCCAATGTCTCGAGATTGTCACGATCGGCCGCGGCCCGTTCCTGATACGTGCGAATAGCCGACAGCAGCTTCTTGACCGCCGGGTCGTACTCGCCGGCCAATTCGTGGATCTTGGCTTGCAGCATTAGTGCTTTTGGCAGATCCGGGGACGGCGCCGAACGGGTTCGAGACAGCTCGGACAGGACTCGTACGGCAACTTCCAGGTGCGCGCTGGCTTCCTGCACCGGCCCGACTTCGCTGAGTAAAGCACCTTGATTCAAACAGACGATTCCCAGCGCCTCTGCCGCCTCGCCGTCAAGCGGATACTCGGCAACGATACCTTCCAACAGTTGTCGTGACTTCGCGTAGCCTTGTTTTCCCGATTCGATGTCACCGGAGATGAGCTCAGCAATACCGGATTTCATCCAGGCCTTGGCCACCGCAATCCGCGCCTCCACGAATTGTGGATCGATAGCGGACAGGGATTCAAACTCAAGTCGTGCGGCTTGATACGCTTGCATCGCCGCCTGGAGGTCCGACAATTCCCGCTGCATATCACCCAGGCGCAGGAAGGCGTAGCCGCGCTGCAAGCGGAGATCTCGATTGCCACCTTCATATTGCGTAAACGTCTCGTAGTATTCCGCCGCCTTCTTGTACGCGAACAAGCGAGGCTGATCCGAGTAGGGATACTGCTTCAAGGCATGAGCCATGCCGGTTTGCATGGAGTCGACCGAGTCGACCGCGACACCCAGCCAGCGTTTGGTGTCCTCGTGCGCGTGCTGTTCGCGCCGAAAGGCCTCCGCAACAACGACCAATGATACGGACAGGATGCACAGGATCGTGACCACGGAGATACTGAAACTGCGGTGACGTTTGCACCAGCGCCAGCCACGTTCGACCGCCGAAATGGGTCGAGATTGAATGGGCCTTCCGTCCAGGTACCGCTGCAGTTCGTCAATGAATGCTCGTGCCGATGGCGGCCTGCGGGCGCGGTCCTTTTCCAGGCACCGCAGGCAGAGTGTTTCCAGATCCCGGGGTACCGTCTTGGCGAAACGGCGTGGACTGGGAGGTTCATCGAACTGAATCTGATTGAGTATCGCCTGGCGATTCCCGCGAAACGGCCGCTCTCCACAAAGCATTTCATACAGGACGACACCCAGCGAATACACGTCCGATCGTCCATCAGCAGCGTGGGACTCGCCGGCCGCTTGCTCCGGAGACATGTATGCGGGAGTGCCCAGCAGGGCGCCGTCGATCGTCAGCGTCACGTCGGTCGATTCGCGTTTTGCCAGTCCGAAGTCCAGCAATTTCGGAACGCGATGTTCGCCATCCAGCATGATATTGGCAGGTTTCACGTCGCGGTGGATGACGCCCCGTTGATGAGCATGCTCGAGCGCTTCAGCTACGACCAGACAGATTTTCGCCGCCTGCCGGAATGTGGGCGTGTTGGCTGTCAGCCAGTCGGCGAGTGTAATTCCATGGATGAATTCACTGACGATGTACAAACCGTCCTGTTCGCTTTGACCCACCTGGTGGACAGGTACGATGCCGGGATGTTGCAGCCCGGCTGCCGCCTTCGCTTCGCGCAGGAATATTTCCTGCTCGGCTGCCGACGGGTCTTGCCGTCGCGGGATCTTCACCGCGACCCAGCGTTCCAACTCCGTGTCGCGTGCCTTCCATACCTCACCGAATGCGCCACGACCCAAGCGTTCGATCAGCTGAAAACCGCCGATCCAACCCGCTGTGGCGAACTGCGTCGTATCGATGCCGTCGATCAAACTGAAGTCACTGTCGCACGCCGGACAATGGACGAGTTCCAGGGCAACATCGGAAACAACGCTTATCCTCTCGCGACAATTTGGACACGTGATGACGGATCGCGTCCTGTTCCCGAGACTGGTACGGTGATCGGTGGTATCATCAATCTTATTCTTGGTGCTGCCGTTTTCAGGACGGACAGGCTGGTGCCGGGAAGGCGACGGACCGGAATCCGGCTCGGACATTTCCGCCCCATGAAGCATGAACATCCGTCGCAATTCGCCGGCCAACGCGGGGAAACGTTCCACGTATTCCGCCGCATCAACAGAATCGCCCAGTTCCTGGCGAACACAGATCTCGACGTCAATAAGGTCAAGCAGGACCTCCCGGGCATCAGTCAGCGAAGCGGGAAAGTCCCGCACGTAGTCTTCAACCCGGATGCCGCTGCCCGAGTGCAGCTTGGTGAACAGGTCGATCGTAATCAGGTCGCGCAAGTCAGCCAGACTGATGTCGTCACGATCCGCCAGGAACTCTCGCAGGCGAAGCGCATCGTTGCTTTCGAGCTGAGCCCGGTAATCACTTGTCAGCTGCGACCGACGCCGCACGGCCGAATCATGACTTCGTTCGTCATTCACTACGATTCCTCGATACCGATCCTGGCTCGCACCCGCCTGAAAGCCCGTGCCATTCTAACACGAATCCCATCCGGAGTTTTGCCCAATCGCAGCGCGATGTCGGTCCAGCCCAGGTCCTGCAGCATCAACTCGTAGACCTCCCGCTCGTCGTCGGTCATTTCCTGCTTGACGCGTTCGATCAAATCCGCCCTCATCGCCCGTGCACTTGCCGTCGACTCGTTCCCCGCAATCGCCAGATCCTCGACCGGGAAGGCGACGTCGCGCTGGCGATCTCGTTTCTGAGCAGTCAAGCGCCGCAAGGCATCCACGACCTTGTTTTCAACCGCCTTGACAATGTAACGTTCAAAGTCCTCAGGCAGGGCCAGGTTTCCACGTTCTTTCCGGCGCAGGATATCCGCCATGATCGACTGGCAGATGTCCATCGATTCCAACGAACTGCGAATGCCATACAGTACCAGGCGAGTGCGGGCACGACGACGAATGGCGGGACCGAACCGGTTCCAAATCTCCACCATCGCCGACTCGTCGCCACCTTCCAGCCGCCGAAACAGTTTGGCCAAAATTTCCTTTTCCGACATTCAGACAGGCCTTCCTACAGCAGTCGGTTGATGAAACCCACGCCCCGCGTCTTCTTGAATATCACAAAGCGACACGGGTCGCAACGCTAGGGCGAGTCGCACGGACGTGTAGCGTCTCCGGCGTTGAAAATCACCGCGTCAAGTGGCGAAAAGACCGCTACACTTACGCGAAACGCGCTCTCAGGGCACAGGGCTGCCACTGCCCCTTCTGTTCAGAGTCGTATTCGGCCCTGCCTTCCGAACAAGAAAAACCGCGCCGATCCTGAAAACGCGATCGGGACAGCAAGAACAGCGGCTCGCGATTTCCGCATCTGCTCTCCGCCGCGGTCGCTCACGATCGTCGTTGTTCGCGTGCGGGACGCTACGCGTGAACGACGCTCAGCAATTCGTCGATCGGGGGGCGGTCGGCGGGGCCGTTGCCGACATGATGGAAGCGCACGATGCCCTGGGGGTCGATGATCACGTCGCCGCCAAGT
>CALBSZ010000037.1 GCA_937967665.1 uncultured Planctomycetaceae bacterium | reverse complement strand
CCCGATGAACCTCTTGGGCTTGGATCTAGCGGCCTCCCTTCTCGAACTGTACGGGCGGCAGCAACCAGAGATGTCTGTCGTTATTTCCCTCTGCAGACTCCTCGTACCCTGCTTGGAGTACCGAGGAAATCGACGCCACTTGATTGTCGAAGAATGGTCGGAGAGTGATATTCGCGGCGAAACTCTCTACGAGCACACGCGGATACCATTGTCACGCGATTTAGCCGTGAACCAGGCAGGAGACTTCCGCGTCGTCACGACTGGCGTTGAACCACCGCAGGATTCGCTCGCCGAGATCTTCTGGGAAGCCCACTCATCATTACGTGACTTGCCGGACGTGTTTGAAGATCCCGACATGTCAAATCTCGTTCGTGTACTCTACGACGATCTCGTGCAGGCAGGCACAGGCAGGCAAGAAGTGCGTATATCGAACATCCGCCGACGTATCATGAGCCACTGGTCAGAGAACTTCGGCAGTCTGGACCTTCGCGTGCCTACTCGACAGCGGCGTCGAGTGTTTAAGGATGTCCTGGCCGCCACAATCCGATTGGCGAGTCAGTTCAATGGCGTGGTGGCACGAGCATTGATATTCAGACGACTCGATTCGCCTCGTGACGAACAAACCTTTACACCCGAGGAAGAGGCCCTCCTCGAACTACGCTATGGAGGAAGCCGTGCTTTAAGGGACATCAATATCGGACTTCTTTTCGGATGCGGTCCGCTGTTTGCCGAACTGGTCAACGACTTTGCTTTCGCCCACGTAGCAGGCGTGCCGGAAGCGGACCTCGAAACCCAAACCGAACGACTGCATCAATACATTGATTTGCTTGGCAGGTTTCGACAGCGACGCCGGCGCGCCCGCGCCGAAGAACAGCGGGAACGTCGATCGAGGCGTCCGCGTCGCCCCCCTACCGGTCGACGCGTATCGCCTGACAACCAGGAGGATGAAGAAGCAACCAACCCCGGTGAGCAAGCCATTTTCAATGAAGACTGGGACATTATGGGGGCCATTCTGCCGCTGCTGAAGCCACGGGACGCCGAAAGGCTACAGGCGATGATGGACGCACGCGGTGATTATCGAAGGGCCGCCGAGATAGCCGGAGTAGATCCCACAAAGTTCCATCGTCGATGGCGGCAAACGACTCTCCAAAACATCAGAGAGAAAATCGAAGACATCGCAGCTAGCGAAGGATTGGGCAGCCTGTTAAACGAAAGGCACGAAGATGGCGAAGAGGAAACCGAAAGCTGAAAAGCAGCAAAAACGCCCCAGAGCCGTGCTCTACTGCCGCGTCAGCACGTTTGATCAAAATCGTGGGGACTATAGTTCACTGGAGGATCAAGAATCGCGATTGCAACGCGCGGCTGAGGCGGACGGATACGAAGTCTTCCAAGTCTTCAAGGAGGTCGCCAGTTCGACCAACTTGGAACGCGATGAGCTGACGAAGCTGCTGGGAAAACTGGATGAGATTGATGCGGTCTACGTCACAAAGTTGGACCGTTTATCCCGGTCGATGCACGATTGGTGTCGAGTCAACGAACTGCTCGACCAAAACGACGTCGCGTTGGTGTCCGTAACGCAAAAGATCGACACTTCGACGCCGATGGGGCGATTCTTTCGGGACTTGCTCATGCTCTTCGCGCAGTTCGAGCGAGAAATGATCGCCGAACGGACGTACGAGAAAATGGCGGAGCAAGCGGCGCGAGGCAGGTGGAGTGGTGGACGCCCGATCTTGGGATACGACGTTGATGGCAAGACCATCGTCGTCAACGACGAAGAGAAAAAGATCGTGGCAGCGATATTCGACAAGTATCTGGAGTTGGCATCGATTGCCAAAACGGCCAGATGGGCCAACATGCAGGGATATCGCACCAAGCACGTGCAGTGCAAGAACGGAAGGGAATTCAAGCCGCGAAAGTTCACGCGTGCCGACATTCAGCGAATGCTGAGCAACATCACCTATGTTGGAAAAGTTCGCTTCGATGGCGTTGAGTACGAAGGTGAGCACGACGGGATCATCCCCGAAGACAAGTTCCTCCAAGTTCAAGAACTTCTCGCTGCCAAGAAGGACAAGCCGCGCCGAGGCGACCAGCGCCAGCAGGATACGTTGTTGCTTGGTATCATTCGCTGCGGCTTCTGCGGCGGGGCATGTACTTCCAGCTTCGTCAACAAGAAGGGCAAAGACGGGAAGGTTCGACGATACTACTATTACAAATGCACAACGAAGTCGCGACGCGACGCGAAGGCATGCCCGAGCGCTGACCTTCGAGCGACGCTGATCGACGATGCGTTCGTTCAATACTTTCGGCAACTCGCGCACGAGCCGAAGCATTTGGAGGCCGTACTCAAGGCAGCGGACGAAGCGTCCCGGCAAGGCGTCGGTGAATTCGAGGCCGAGCGGTCCGAGCTTTCGAGGCTACTGTCCACCGCCGAACGGGAATCGATGACGCTCGTCGATCGGCTTGCCGATCCGGAATTGGAGCATGACCAGCAGGTACTCAAATCGCGGATTACGGATCTGACATTGCAAATTCGCGATCGTCGGGATCAGAACTTATCGCTAGCAGAGATTCGCGAAGCCTTCGAGCACTTCGACGAAATCTGGGTAGAGCTAGATTTCGAAGAGCGGCAATATGCCGTCCGATTGCTCGTCAAGGAAATCGAACTCAATTTCAAGAAGGGCGACAAACAGGGCGAAATGAAAATTCAGGCGTGGGGCCGGCGCCCCACGCCATTGTCCGTCGAGCTACGCGACTATCGATCTTCAAAGTTGCGTAACCAGGATGGAAGGTATCCCCGACTGGATTCGAACCAGTAACCTTCGGCTTCGGAGGCCGACGCGCTATCCAATTGTGCTACGGGGACGTGGTGCTGAGGCGGTGACGGAAATCAGTTTACTGATCGGGCGAAGTGAATGGGAGCGGGTGAAGACCTCGCTATTCCTTATCCTCGACGCTCTTGCCATCCTGAAATGAGTGTACCGCGTTGGGACTCGGAAGAAAAGTGACCGTTCCAAACGACGGGGAGGAGCGTGGCTGAGGGCCAGGTGTGCACCGAGGGCTAGGTGATCGCTAATCCGGTCCTCTACGGAAGTTGCAAACCGATTGCCGCGCAGTACTTCGCAAGGACTTGGGCGACTAGTGCAAGTTGCACGTACCTCTAGCGTCTCCGGCGTTGTAAATCTTCGCGTCAAGGGACGAAAATGACGCTACACTTACGCGACGAGCGCTCTAGGTCAGTCCGGCGGCAGGTAGAGCAGGTAATTCAAGGCAACGCGAACTTGCGTATCGCGCCTGGCAGGTTGCTGCTCGCCACAAAACACGACGTTTGCATGCAGGGCGGCAACGGCGACAATCAAGGCGGCTATTCGTTGGCGATTCATCGTCTTCCCTCAATTCGTACCGGATGAGCGAGTCCCTGATTCTAGCGAGCAGCAGTTCCCTGCGGTAGTCTTGGGTTGGTTTTCAAGCGGTTCCAACTTTCGTATGGTGATGGTGATTCCCTTACCGTTCCAGGAGCTGACATGATGAAACGACTTGCCACTTTGACCGTACTGCTGTGTATTGCGCTGCCGGGCTGGGCGGACGAGCTGAAGGAAATTCACGACTTGAGCTACGGCAGCCATCCGCGACAGGTGCTTGATTTCTATCCGGCGAAGTCCGACAAGCCGACGCCGGTGGTATTTTACATTCACGGTGGCGGCTGGCAGGGTGGCGACAAGAAGACGAATCCGAAAGCGTTCCTGAATCAAGGCATCTCGGTCGTAGCGATCAACTATCGCTACGTTCGCAATGCCGTAGAAGAAAAAGTGAAACCGCCGGTAAAGGCGCCCCTGCACGACGCCGCGAGGGCCCTGCAGTTCGTGCGGTCCCAGGCGGCGGCCTGGAATCTAGACAAGAAACGTATCGGTGCCACCGGAGGTTCCGCCGGCGCGTGCTCGTCGTTGTGGCTGGCCTTCCACGACGACCTCGCGGATCCCCAAAGCGATGATCCGATCGCGCGCGAATCGACGCGGCTGTACTGCGCCGCCGTCAACGGCGCGCAGGTGTCGCTGGACCCAAAAGAATTGCGCAAGTGGATGCCGAATTACCGGTACGGCGCCCATGCGTTTGGCTTGCCGAATTTCCAAAGCTTGTTTGACAACCGCGAAAAAGTACTTGAGTGGATCAAGGAGTATTCGCCGATCGAACATGTCTCGAAAGACGATCCGCCGATCGCGCTCTTCTACCGCGGCGAAGTACCCGTGGTCGGATCGTCCCCCAAAGATCCGACGCACTCCGGCATCATGGGAGTGAAACTCGAAGAACGACTGAAAGCCGTTGGCGTCGATGTCGTGCTGGTGCATCCCGGTCAATCACACCCCATGTATAAGAGTTCGACCGATTACCTGATTGACCGGTTGCTCAAGTAAGGACCGTCACCTCGGCAGCAGGCGAGGAAAGTTTTCGGGCTGGCAAAAAAAATAAGTTGTTCAACTCGCGTCGCGCAGTGTGACGAACTAAGTACATGTCGATGATCTCAAGGAGCGAAGATCGTGAGTGCTGCAAGCCTGCCAAAGTTTATCTATCTTGCCTACTTCTCGAACCCGCCTTCGCACCGAGCCCTTTATCGATCACTGCGACTCAGAAAACCGAAGTCCATTGTTCAAATCGGCGTGGGTGACGGCGTTTTAACTCGCCGCCTGCTTGAGCTTGCCCAGCGTTACCAGTCGGAAGTGCAATTTGCCGGCATCGACTTGTATGAAGCACGTCCCGACGGCTCGCCGCAGTTGACCCTGAAAGAGGCCCATCGCACCTGGCATGCTTTGGGCGTACGTGCCCGCGTGATTCCGGGCGATCCCTTTTCGGCACTGGCCCGGCAGTCGAATTCGCTTCCGAAGACGGATCTCCTGCTGGTTTCGAACGACGTCGACCCCGACAGTCTCCGACGCGCCTGGTTTTATGTCCCGCGCATGCTGCACGCGACGTCGTTGGTCCTGTGCGAGAATGCCCAGGGCATTTACGAACCCCAGCGTGTCGAGGAACTCCAGCGGCTGGTGGGCGGCCATCGAGCGGCGGCGTAGACCATGGTTATCGACGAACGATCGACCGTCGACCTGGTCATGCGGCTGATGGCGATTGAGGGAAAGAGTGGCTTCGAGGCGCAGATTGCCGATGAAGTCGAACAGCGATTGCTCGCAGCCGGAGCGCAACCGGCGTGGCTGAAACGTGATTCAGCGCATCGGCGGACGCCCGTGTTGGGCGAGACGGGCAATCTGATCCTCAAGTTGCCGGGAACCTTGAAGCAGCCGCGCCGTCTGCTGGCATCCCATCTGGATACGGTCCCAATCTGCGTCGGTTCGAAACCGGTGCGTCGTCAACAGATGATCACGTCGGCCGATCCCAACACGGGCCTTGGGGCCGATAACCGAGCGGGCGTGGCGGTCATTCTGAACGCGGCCTGCCAGATACTCGAGCAGGGCTTACCCCATCCACCACTGACTTTCTGCTGGTTCGTGCAGGAGGAAACAGGCTTGCAGGGCTCCCGCTGCATGACGCGATCGGCTGTCGGGAAACCCGCCTTCTGTTTCAACTGGGACGGCGGTGCCTGCGACAAGCTGACGATCGGAGCCACGGGCGGCTACCGCATGTTGATCCACGTGCGCGGGATCGCCAGTCATGCGGGGGGCGCGCCGGAGCATGGCGTGAGCGCCATCGCCGTTGCGGCGTTGGCAATCGCGGACTTACACGAGAACGGCTGGCACGGCTTGATTCAAAAGGGCCAGCACGCTGGCACCAGCAATGTTGGATACGTGCACGGCGGCGAGGCGACCAACGTGGTAACCGACCACGTCACGTTGAAGGCGGAGGCGCGCAGTCACGACCCCCGTTTCCGCAAACGCATCGTTACCGAAATCGAAAAGGCGTTTCGACGCGCGGCCAAGAGCGTGAAGAACGTGCTGGGTGCCATGGGCGACGTGACGATCGACGGCCAACTGGACTACGAATCGTTCTTGCTGGACAAGCAAGAGCCGTGTGTGCAAATGGCCGCGGCGGCGGTGCAGGCCATCGGACGTGTTCCCGTATACGCGATCGCCAACGGAGGACTCGACGCCAACTGGCTGACAGCGCACGGCCTGCCCACGGTATCGTTGGGTTGTGGCCAGCTGAACCAGCACATGGTACAGGAAGCGCTAGATGTGGAACAGTTTCACGACGCGTGCAGGATTGCGCTCCGGATCGCGACGGCGTCCTGATTGCGCCGCGCTTTGATGCGTACGTAAGGCGCGATGAAGTGGCTGCGATGGGCGAAACTGGCAACTTCGGCCTCTTTCTTCGCGTGCACCGGTTCGACCAGATCTTCAATGACAAAGCCGGCGCGGCACATGCCGCCCACGATTTCTTCCCAGCGATGCAGGAACTCCAGCGTCCCTTCTTCGCGATGCCGGCTGCCGGAAACGGCGGGTAAGGGTCCGGAGCGATAGTAGGGCTCGATCAGTTCATAGCCGCGGGGCGACGCTTTGACGTCGGCTTGCAGGCTGGTGGGTGTCTTGTGTTGGCTGATGTAGATTCCGCCGGCGACCGTGACGCGTGCCACTTCGCGAAACACCGACAAGATATCGGGAACGTAGCAGGTGCTGACCGGATGCACGACGATGTCGAACTGGCCGTTGCGAAACATGGGAAGGTCGTCCATCGACGCCTCCACGGTCTTGACGTTCAGTCTTCGTTCGGCAGCCACTTCGCGATCGAGTTCCAGCATGGCGGGACTGATATCGACGACCGTAACGGCGGCGCCGGCCATGGCGTACATCGCGCTTTGCCGCCCGCCTCCCGCCGCCAGGCAGAGCAGTGTTTTGCCGGCGATATTGCCACCCAGCCAGCCCAGCGGATCGACCTGTGGCAGCGGGTTACCGAGGTCCTCGTCCTTGGCGGGGCGGGTGAAACGCTGACCGTGCTGGACCATCCGGTCCCAGGCGCGGCGATTGTGATCGTGAATGGGTGACATGGTTGTTGCGGGGCGGTCGTCACGAAACGAGCAAGCCTAGCCGTGGCAATCGTCCGCGTCAACTCAGGAACGAAGACAGCCGCCCGCGGGGCGGTCTCCTGTTTCCACATCCGCACGCGGCGACTAGAATAATGCGTTTGCCGCAACGCACAAAACGTCGGCAGGCTGCACACCGTATCCATGCACACCTAATCAAGCCGAGTCGAAAAGTATGGGCCTGATTGTTCAAAAGTTCGGCGGCACGAGTGTCGCCGATTGTCAAAAAATACTTTCCGCGGCGCGCAAGGCCATTCGCGCGCAGCAGGAAGGCAATCAGGTGGTCATGGTCGTCAGTGCCATGGGCAAGAATACCGATTTGCTGGTCGATCTGGCTCGGCAAATTACGGAACAGCCTGCGGCGCGCGAAATGGACATGCTGCTATCGACGGGCGAACAGGTTTCCGTAGCGCTGATGGCCATGGCCATCCATTCCTTGGGACACAAGGCAGTCAGCCTCACCGGCGGACAGATCGGTATCAGGACCGACCAGGCCCATACCAAGGCCCGCATCAAGTCGATTTCCACGGAGCGAATGCGGCGGCTGCTGGACGAGGGGAACATCGTCGTGGCCGCCGGCTTCCAGGGCATCGACGAAGAGTTCGACATCACCACGCTGGGACGCGGCGGCAGCGACACAACGGCCGTGGCCCTGGCTGCCGTCTTGCGGGCCAATTCGTGTGAAATCTATACCGACGTCGACGGCGTCTACACGACCGATCCGCGCAAGCTGGCCGAAGCGCGTCGGGTCAGTCAGATCAGCTACGATGAAATGCTGGAGTTGGCCAGCCTGGGCGCCGGTGTAATGCACAACCGGTCGATCGAATTTGCCAAGAAGTTCAACGTGCCAATCCACGTCCGCAGCAGTTTCACGGACATCCCGGGGTCGATGATCGTTTCCGAACCGGAATCGCGCGAACAAGCGGTCTGCGGGGCGGCAGTGACGCTGGACGAGGCGCGGGTAACGATCGTCGGCGTCCCCGATGTTCCCGGTACCAGCCTGGATTTTTTCTCCGCGATCGCGGACAGGAACATCACCGTCGACATGATCGTGCAGAACATCGGCGAGGGCGGGAAGGCCGACATTTCGTTCACGGTTCCGCGTCATGAACTCGGCTTGACGCTGGAAGTGATTGACCCGGTCGCCACGCGACTGGGAGCGACCAAGGTGACGCATGACGAGAACGTCTCGAAGGTCTCCGTCGTCGGGCTCGGCATGGCCGAACAGACGGGAGTCGCGGACAAGATGTTTGTTGCGTTGTCCGAGGCGGGTATCAATATCCAGATGATTACCACCAGCGAAATCAAGATCTCCGTCCTGGTCAAGCGGGACGAGGCACAACTAGCGCTGCAGACGCTGCATCGCGCCTTTGAACTGGGCATCGAACCGGTGAACAAGTCGACTCAACCAGTTTCCGCTGGTTCTGACGCCGACGTGGCGGACATGCTCGCTGTCATGCGCGATATGGACATGGAGGATCTGTTTATCGATGACATCTCGCTCGACCAGCATCAATCGCGGGTCACCATTGTAGGCGTGCCCGACACGCCCGGTGTCGCGGCGAAAGTGTTCCAGCACGTGGCCGAGGCGGGGATTTTCGTTGACATGATTGTACAGAGCTACGATGGCATTGACGGACGCGCGTCGCTCAGCTTTTCCGTTCCCCGCGAAAGTCTCGAGCAAAGCGTCAAGGTGGCGGAGAATCTGGCGAAGCTATTCGACTGCAGGAAAGTGACCAGCAGTCCCGACGTGGCAAAACTGTCCGTTTCGGGCGTGGGTTTGCGGAGCCACACGGGCGTGGCGATTCGCATGTTCCGGTCACTCGCCGCCGCCGGTATCAACGTCGACCTGATCAACACCAGCGAAGTGCAGGTGAACGTGATCGTGGACGGAGCGCAGGGCGAGAAAGCGCTGGCACAGTTGAACGCCGCGTTTGCCGACGTGTTGCGTTAGGGAACTTCCCGCTTGCGGCTGAAGGAAAAAGCGTGACGTCATCGAGTCCGACTGAAGTTCTCAATAACAAGGACCCTTCCGATGCCGCAATTCATTCTGGCGTTAGATCAGGGAACGACGTCAAGCCGCGCCATTGTCTTCACGCACGACGGGCAAATCGCCGGTCTGGCGCAAGAGGAGTTCCCGCAGATCCTGCCGCAACCAGGTCATGTCGAGCATAACCCGGAGGACATTTGGCAAACGCAATTGGCAACGGCGCAGCAGGCCATTGCGAAGGCCGGTGTGCCCGTTTCCGACATTGCGGCGGTGGGCATTACCAATCAACGGGAAACGACCGTGTTATGGGAGCGGGCATCCGGCAGGCCAGTGGGCAATGCCGTGGTGTGGCAGAGTCGCATTACGGCAGGGATCTGTAAACAACTGGAAGCGGACGGGCATGAAACGACCATACAGGAAAAAACGGGACTAATAATCGATCCGTACTTTTCCGGCAGCAAACTCAAATACCTGCTTGATACCACACCCGGCCTGCGCGAGCGGGCCGAACGCGGTGAAGTGCTTTTCGGCACGGTCGATTCGTTCCTGATTTGGCGGCTTACCGGCGGAGCACGTCACGTCACGGACTATAGCAACGCCAGTCGTACGATGCTGTTCAACATCCACACGCTGCAATGGGATGACGAACTGCTGGACATGCTGGACGTTCCCCGCGCCATGCTTCCGGAAGTGCTGCCGTCGAGTGGACTGTTCGGCGAAACGGCGGCCGAGCATTTTGGCCGGGCGATACCGATTACGGGGACTGCGGGTGATCAGCAAGCGGCGTTGTTCGGACAGGCCTGCTTCGAACCGGGCAGCGCCAAGAACACCTACGGAACCGGTTGTTTCATGCTCATGAACACCGGTAACTCACCGATCAACTCCGAGCATCGACTGCTGACATCGATCGCGTGGGGAATCGGCGATCAAATCACCTATTGCCTGGAAGGTTCAATCTTCATCGCGGGCGCGGTCGTACAATGGCTGCGCGACGGCCTGGGGCTGATCCGGCATTCGTCCGAAATCGAAGCCCTGGCGGCACAGGTCGACAGTAGCGACGGCGTGGTCGTGATCCCGGCATTTGTTGGTCTGGGAGCACCGTATTGGGATGCCACCGCGCGCGGCGCGATCATGGGGCTGACGCGTGGCACGACTTCCGCGCACATCGCGCGCGCGGCGTTGGAATCGATGGCCTTGCAGACGTGCGACGTCTTGAACGCCATGCACGCGGATTCGAAGGTGCCTCTAAAGGTGTTACGCGTGGACGGCGGCGCGTCGGTCAACAACGCGCTCATGCAGTTCCAGGCCGACATGCTAGGCGCGGACGTCCATCGACCGACGCTGGCGGAAACGACGGCGCTGGGCGCCGCGTACCTGGCCGGGCTTGCGGTGGGCTATTGGGAAGACCAGCGAGACGTAACGAAAAATTGGGTACTGGAACGTGCGTTTT
>CALBSZ010000036.1 GCA_937967665.1 uncultured Planctomycetaceae bacterium | reverse complement strand
GCGGTTGGCATCGTGTGGCGATGAACACCGAGAACCAGTCGAGGGCGATGGCGTCCGTGGCCTTCCTCGACTGAGCAAGGTTTGTTCGTAGAAGGTAGAATAGCACCCCGCTGCTCCGCAGCGGGGTGATTCTGTATCGGGACCGATCAACATGAGCAACGAACGCAATCAATTCAGAATCGAGGTCAACGACCACACTCACCTGTCCGAGATTCGGACCTACGGCGATAGGCTTTCGGTTCGCTTTTGCCAACGTGTTCGCCGACTACGACCAAATCAACTCGTGCAGAGAATTGTCGAGGAGTCCTCTGCGGATGAAATCCAGTCAGTTATTGTCGCGACCAAATTGAACATCTCTTGCGCTGCCATCCGGTTGCAACACGACGTAACGATCGGCTTGCACATTGCGATAGCGTACAACTTTGTTTGCCGAAGGAAAGCGAACTTCAATATCGACGCGGTCGTGTGCCGCCAGGCCAAAGTGTAGTCGCGGGTGATAACCAATCGTGTCGCACAGCACAATTCGTTTGCCGAGGATGGTCTTGGTTCCACGCGCAAACACTGTGACTGCAGCGCCCACGGCCATCGTGTTTCCGCCGGCCTGTCGCAATTGAACCTTGAGCCAGTGATGGCCGTTGTCGATCCCGTTGCGAAAAACTCGAATCGTGGTCGCGCGGTCCTTCCAGGCGGGACCTGCCGCTGCTGTGACAATGTCGAGCCGGCCATCCATGTCGTAATCATCCAGCCGCATGTGGGCGTTTACGGCCCAAGGGACTTCATCGCGCGGTACGACGGAAAAACTCGCCCCTCCCTCGTTCTTCCATACGCGGCAGCCGTAATTCCCTTGGTTGACGATGTCGAGATGCGTGTCGTTATTGATGTCGGCGAGGTACACCATGGAGTAGCCGCTCTTGACCTTCGAATTGGCGATTCCAGATTTGTCCGTTACGTCAGTAAATCCGAAAGTTCCATCGCCCAGGTAGAGCCGCATGTAGTGATTTTTGTCGGCATCCTTGGGATCGGTTGGTTTACTGTCGAAGATGTAAAGGTCCATGTGTCCGTCGTTGTTGAAATCCCCGGACCGAACGATTCCTGCAATGTGCTCGGTGATCAGCGAGTGGTCTTGGCCTACCGCTTCCAACTTGCCTTGATTGTTTTTGAAGAGCCGGCGGGGGCCGTTCCAACGTTTCCATCGACCGATCCGCCCAGACGCAAACAGGTCTGGCCAGCCGTCGCTGTTGAAGTCCGAAATCGTGGCGGTTCCAAAGTGCAGATCGGACCGGATGACCTTCGACAACGTCGAGTCGTACATTTTCCCGGGACGAACTAGCACTTCGAGACCACCATCGCCGTCAAAGTCGGCGAATGAGACCTGACTGGATGACTGTTGCAAAGCAATCGGCATATAAGTCGGTTCTCGTGCGCCTCGCGAAGCTGTGTTCAAGTTCACGACAATGCCGCCTTCATTCCCGGTGTAGACCAGGTCGGTCCTGGCGTCTCCGTTCAGATCGACTTCTCCCAGAAAGAAGCCGGCGAGCGGCGTGTTGGATCCCGGCATGTCCTTCCAAAACTGGAATGTATGATTTGCCGTGCCAAGCCAGATGGGAGCAGGCTCACGGTGATCATGATTATTCACGACGATATCAAGATAGTTGTCGTCGTTAATATCGACGAACGCATAGTCAAAGATTCGACCGATGCCTGGTGGATTCCTGTCGACAACCTTCGAGGTAACATCCGTAAACTGCCACATCGGTTCGTCCGCGGAAGCGGCGCTTGCAAGTACTGCGGCCAGCAGCACAAGTTGAAGTTGGGTTTTCACGTGTTGCATCGCTCCTCTCGTTGTGAGCTCAAGGCCATCCGACTTCCCCAGGTTTAGTTCGCACGGTTTCAGGATTATAGTTTCAGGATTATAATGGTCACTTAGTTCGACAGGTATGGTTCCACCCGATGATGGCCAATCTGGTAGAATCGACTGCCCCGTAGCCGTCGCGGATCAGGCAAGCGATGATGGAGCGGTTGCTGCTTGGGCGGTTTGTCCCACGGCCCCAATTCACCCACCGAGTCGCTTTTGTACGCGTCAGCGGAATCGGCAAAGACACCGACGTCGGGAACCCGAAATATTTGTAAGTGCTTGATAGATGGCGACGTGCGCTAGAATGCGCCCGGCGGTCGGAGGATTTTTGGCACGTATTCCGACCAACCAACAATAAGATAAATGGAACCGACCATCAGTCCGTAGGTACGCTAGCGGGAGTTGTGTTCGGGATGGCCTGCCATTTTTCACTGCACGGGAGTGTCCTTTGAAGTCGTTCTTCGCCAAGGCAACGATGGGGCGGTGCTTGCCTTACCTTGTGTTTGCGATGTTGCTCGCATTCACGCACACCACCGATGCCACAGTCATCGGGCAGAAGTCGTACACGAGCGAAGTCAAGCCGTTGCTGCAGCAATATTGTTTTACCTGCCATGGTGAAGACACGCAGGAAGCCGGCATTCGGTACGATCTTATTCAGGGTTTTTCCAGCGCTGACGTACAGCTCTGGACACGCGTCAACGAAAAACTGCTTCGCGGCGAGATGCCGCCAAAAGGCGAGCTGCAACCCAGCGCGAACGAGAAGAAGAAGATCCAGACCTGGATTCACGAGCAGGCGCTCGGCGCACGCAAGATCGATGCCGCCGGCGGCGTAAGGCGATTGAATCGACGCGAATTGGCCAACTCGCTGTCAGAATTACTCGGACTCGATATCGACCTTTCCATTGGTTTACCCGAGGATGGTTTGACTGATGGATTCGATACGGGGGCGAGGCAATTGCACGATACGGCCGCGTCGGTCGAGACGACGCTCGACGTGATTCACAAGGCGGTCTCCAGCTTGCGGATTCTCGATCCGCCGGCGGAGGATCGCAGGCTCATTACGGTGGATCTCAGCGACGGCAAGCCTCTGCGTGACCAGGTCGGTGATTTCGACAAGACGAAGATCAAGGTCGACGTGGGACGTGAAGTTCCCGTATACGGCGGCGTGTTACGCGGTACATACCGCGCCGGAAAAGGTCGCTGGCCAAGCGTGTACATGCGTAACGTCGAGAATGGTTTGGTACGGATTCGTTTTGAATTGACCGCCAATACACCCAACGGATTGAGCGCGCCTTGGCTGTGCACTTCCTATTCGGGCGTTTCCGGTCGGACCGGTCCGGTGGGGCAGGAGCATCATCAGATTACAGGAACACTCGATGACCCGCAGACGGTTGAAAAGCTGTGGTTTATCGAAGACATCGTCGTGCACAAGCGACAGCACACGTGGGGTCTGGAGCAGTGGGTCGAATTCCCATTCCGTCATCACGTTGAGTTACCCTACGTTATGGAAGAGAACAAGAAGCTCAACGACAGCCAACCGGATCTGAAGTATCCTTGGATTTTTGTCCGCGGGCTTGAAGTCGAATACCCATATCAGCCACACTGGCGGGGGTTGGAGGGATTGGGGCCAATCGCCGACGATGAAGCCAGCGCAAATAAGGTGATCGGGAAGTTCGTCACCCGCGCTTTCCGTCGACCGGTTGACTCTGGCGAATTGGAACCGTTCCTGCGGTTCTATCGTTCACGGCGCGAGTCGGGTGCGAGCTTTGACGAGGCAATCCGCAACGTCATGGAAATGGTTCTCATCAGCGGCCGATTTCGATTTCTCGCTGCCGTCGACGGCAAGGATCGAGTGCACGACCAGTACGCAATCGCATCGCGGTTGTCGTATTTCTTCTGGAGCAACATGCCCGACGGAGAATTGCTGACTCTGGCAGCCGAAGGCAAATTGACGGATCTGAAAACGCTCGATGCGCAGGTGGATCGCATGTTGGCCGATTCCCGGGCGGAAGAGTTTTTGACCGCTTTCACGACAATGTGGCTGGAATTGAAACAGCCGATACAAGTCGCGTACGAGGGACGGGACCCGAGGCACAAGTACAAGGGTTATTTGATCGAATCGCTTCGCCAAGAAACGATCGCCTATCACCAGGAACTGTTGCGGGAAAACCTTCCGGCAAGGGCGCTCATCGACAGTGACTTCGCCATGATGAATGACACGACCGCGGACTTTTATGGTTATCCGCGCTTGTCGCAATCGAGCTTTTCCAAAGTCAAATTACGGAACGACGACCCGCGTGGCGGAGGTTTGTTCGGACATGCCGGCATTGTGTCGATGACGGCGTTCAACGGGCTCAACTGGCCGATTTATCGTGGTGCGTGGGCACTGCGGACGGTGCTCGATGATCCCCCGCCCGCGCCTCCTCTCGAAGTGCCTGATCTCGATCCGAACGCAGGCGCCAATCGGGGCAAGTCCATGCGGGAACTGCTTGCCCAGCATCAAGAGGATGCGCGATGTGCGATCTGTCATAAGACGATGGACCCACTCGGGTTCGCGTTTCAGAATTTCGATATCAGTGGTCGCTGGCGGGAATTGGAATATCACCAGTACGAAATCAGCCAGGCCAATGAAGCCGCCGAACTGCAATTCAAAGGGAAAGGCGATTCCCGGCCGGTTGACTGCACTGGGCAGCTTCCCCGCGGTGAAACGTTCTCGTCCTTTGCCGAGATGAAATCGCTGGTCGCGGAAAACTACCTGGACGACGTGGTGCGAGGATACCTGAAACGCCTCGTGCTGTACGGTGTGGGCCGTTCGCCTGATGTGATTGACATGCAGGAAATTCGACAGATCATGGAACGACAGAGACCAAAGAGTTACCCGCTGCGCGATCTGCTGAAGGAATTCATTCGCTCCCGGGCCTTCTTAAACCGGCAGCAAGCAATTGAAAGGGATACTTGATGAGTTTACGACAACCGCTTTCCCGTCGAACAGCACTCAAGGGTCTGGGGGGCATGATCGCGCTGCCCTACCTGGAAGCGATGAACCCCCACTCGCTGCATGCGGCGAACAAGTCTGAGGCGGAGCCGCCGCGGATGGCCTGGTTCTACATCCCGGGCGCCATCCTGCGACCTGCCTGGTTTCCTCAGCAAACCGGTATTGATTACGAGCTTCCGCAGACGATCACGAATATCGAGCGGCATCGTGACAACTTCACGATGATTTCCGGCACGATGCACATTGAAGGTCAGGTCGGCGGGCATGGCCATAAGCTGAACTGGCTCACCGCCCACCATGTGCGGCAGAGTGTGGGTACGATCACGAACAGTATTTCGGTGGACCAGTTGGCGGCTCAACATTTCGGCCACACCTACCTGCCCTCGCTGGTGCTCTCGTTCGGCACTGAGGGCGGCGATCACGGCGTGACGCTCTCCCGCAATCCGCAAGGCGCGGATATCCCACCCATGGCCAGCCCACGGGCTGTGTTCAATTCGCTCTTCCCACCGGAAGACGCAGCACAATTACAAGCGACCCAAGAACGACTGGCGTTGAAGAAGAGTATCCTCGACGCGGCGATCGACGAAATCCGCAGCCTGCACCGCCAACTGGGCGCTTCCGACCAGCGACGAGTGGATGCATATCTCACGACGGTTCGCGACGTAGAACAGCGAGTGACGTCGCGCAGAGAAATCCTCGAAATGCCTCGACCCAAGGTGAATATTGAAGGCATCAACCTCGATCAGGAGATCGAATGGAAAGAGCCGGTGACAAGCATCAAGCAGTGGATGGAGGCCATGACCGATCTGATTGTGATTGCCTTCCAGACTGACATGACCCGCGTGGTCACCTACGCCCTGGGTGACGAAGGAACTCCCGGCTATTACGGCCGTGAGTGGGTCGAGTGGAAAGAGAAATACAAGCACAACTTCGGCAACCCCCATAATATGCATCACAATGGCGGTAATCTGAATGAACTGGAATCGGCGGACGCGAAAGCATTCGGCGCGCGTGATGCACTCTACATCACGTGCTTTGGCCGCATGCTGGATAAACTCCAGGCAACTCCCGCTACCGATGGCAATTTACTGGATTATTGCCAGTTGTTAATCGGCGGTGCTCAAGACAAAACGCATCGCGCAGTGAACTTCCCGCTGCTGGTGGCCGGCGGTAAGAAGCTGGGTTGGAAGCACAATCAGCATGTGCAGTTCGATCAGGGCAAAGTCCCCACAAGTGATCTCTTCCTGACAATGCTGCAAGCAGCAGGTTGCCCGGTAGAACGATTTAAAGAAAGCCGTGGTCCGCTTTCAGAATTACTGACCTAAGCCAGGCCGGACTTTCAGGGGAAGAAGCGAGTGCGACTGCCTGACGAACAACGGCGGTTGCTGACACCTCGGCCACTCTTCAGTCGAATTTCCACCGTGAGGCAGCCGAGGCTGCGGCGGTCCGGGCAACGTGATGCGGCGGACAAGCGTCGGGATACATCCCTTCAATCGCAATTTACCGGCCACGAGGGCGGCATTCGACGCAGTCTTCAAGTTGTCCAAAACGTGCTCGTGATCGAGGATCGAGTTCACCATGCTAGTCAAGCTGTCCTCATCCATCGCCGAGAGCTCTTTGATGTTCATCAGCGTAACCAATAATTGTAACTGGCGCAAGTTTTCATTGCCGCCGGATTCAATGTTGACCGGACCTATTAGCCGCTCGATTTTCGCAACCACATCTTCGGGCTCCGACGCGCCGACGAACTATGAAGTGGCGAGGACGAGACCGATGGAAAGCAACAGTATGTTCCGCCAATTACCAACGCTCATGCTTAACCTCTTGTTTGTCGAGGACGTAATCTCGTCTTCGAATCCAGATCATGTGATTATTCGTTGCTCGGCTCGCCACGCAGTTCGCAAGTGTCAACAACCCACATGCCATCCTTCTTTTGTACGATTTTGATATACCACCCGGCTGAATGCACATAATAAGGCTTGCCGTGGATGGCGACGCCGTCACGCACCTCAAATACAGTGTCGCCAAAGGCAACTTCCAGCCGGCCCTGTTCATTTTGGCTTGACCAGGGTTGCCCGAGTCTCCTCATGAACTCTGGCATCACCGGCAGATTGTCCTGGTCCTTCCACTTCTCGAGAGCGCGCCGAATAGCCTGCGCGGTCTTTGTTGCCACGGACTTTTCTTGCCGCCTTGCGTCTAAGCCAGGATTCGCGGCCTCGGCATCGTTGTCGGCACGAGACTCCTTATCTGGCTGTTGGTCGATGCCAGGCTTGTCGACTTCCGCGCCACGTGCCTTGGAATTGTCATCTATCAGCGCTTTCTTCATCGATTCAAAGTTGGGGTCCTCGTAGACCACTTTGCCATCCAACTCGATGGTCTTGATGTGTTGCCAAGAATCTCGCCAACGATGGGCGGGTTGCGATCTCGGGCGAAAGCGGCCTAACACGAACACGTAATCCTTGTCACGGTCAAAGAAGGTCTTCCATTGGTCGACGTCACTTCGAATCAGGCTGATCTTGTGCTTTCCATCATCGAGATGCAATTCGGCCAAGTCGACCTTTTTCAGAACGACCGCATCTGGGCGAATCGGGTCGGGTATTCTGCTGTTCAGGCCACCGAAAACGGGGATGTTTATGATCCGCACCTTTGGCCTGCATGTAATGACCAATTCCTCAATAACGAACGGCCGGTTGTGTTGCCCGCCGGATTTTGTCGGGACTTTCGGCCTGATTTCCGAGTTCTGTTCCGCGCGGTCGGCGACCGTTGCGGCCGACGGCTCCCGCCTTGGCAGATTTTCTCCGGGCGTCTCGGCGCCGGCATCTTTGTCGGGCTCAGATTCCGATGCTGGCACACGGTCATCACCGGGCTTGTAGATGTCCGGCCTCCATGTGCCTTGAGGAATGAACGTGGTGAGGCCGGTCAAAAGCAAGACCTTGTTGTCCGTGTCGAGCTGATACGTGAAGTACTGTTCCCCCACTAGCAGCACAGACGACCAGGCATGCAGGACGTGATTCTCGGCCGGATAAGACTTGTTCCGCGATTCATCTTTGAATCGCGTAGCAACCTTGGTAACGACTTCGTTCTTTCCGAAGGAGAGGCAGCTCACGGCTTCGCCGCCGTCAAACCTCATTCCCTCGCGTTTCACCCACTCATCCACCTCGCGCAACAATGCCGGAGCTTCGCCGGCCGGTTTGCGGAGCTTAAGCTTTACTGCCTCGCGCAGTGACTTCCTGAACTCGACTCCTTTCGCTGCCAACGAGCCGTCCGGGTTGAACACGGGCGTGTTGGACGCGGTCTTGTTGAGCCAGCCCTTGGCGTATGCGCCGTCCTGTTTGCCGAAGTACATGAAGCGCCCCTTGGGCGTATCGACGACCTGGCCCAGTTGCCCCAGCACAGGCGATCCATTCCGCAGCAGGACACCTGTCACCCGCTCCGACTGTGTGCCGGCCGCGACGACCTTGCGTGCGTATTCCCACTGGTCTGCAGCCCGATCATCTTCGGCCTGATCTTCGTCTTGCTCGACCGCCCATTCCAGGGGCGCAGGCTGCCGATCAGAGCCCGTCGAGGTCGACGGTGCGATTCCAGCAAGCAGCAAGGCCAGCCAATGATATGACAGCTTGAACATGGAAGACTCCTTATTTATTTTGATGCCTCTCCCCGTGAGTCGGTATCTTGGTTGGCGCGCAGTTGCCTGCGATCGATCTCTCGCAGCAGGAGCCCAAGACCCCCGGCCGTGGCCGCGATCGCGGCCATGGAGGCGAGCAGGAAATACAGCAGGCTGCCGATCTGTTCGGCGAAGCCAGAAAAGGGACCATGAACGCCGGTCAAAGCGAGCCCGCGTTCAGCTAGCCGGCTGGACCGCCAGAACAAGATGATAGCCGCAACCGTTCCCCCAAGAATGCTGGCGATATGCATGAGGCGAGCGCACCGCGTCCGGATGGCAAACCAACCGCCGATGATTGCACCCAAAGGAATGCCTAGCCACGACCAGTCGTCGTCAATGTGCCAGCGGCGATTCATGGACTCCGCTATCAAGCTGACTGGCATCAGTGCCAGTCCGCTGAGCACGATCGACCAGGCCAACACGTAGCCCGTCAGCAATAGTCTGCGAATCCAGATCATCTTCGTATCCGTATTACCTCGTAACTCACACGTTTTGATAGCTCATTCATCGGTCAAAATGACAGTACGATCTATAAACTGCGCAGTCCTGTGCGGTCACGTGTTTTGTCCGAATTACGAGCCTCTTTCGATGGACGGTCAATTACGCGGATTGTATATGCCAGGGCGCCGTGATCTTATCGGTTTCATTGCACGATCACTTCTCAGCCCACAAGAATAACGCCGTGACCAAGCCCAGGATAGCGATGAAACCGATTCTGGCAGCCATTCTGGTCTCCGTCTATTCGGTTGACGAGTCGGGCGGTCCGGCAAACATGCTGGTAATCGCATAGCCCAAAAGCCAACAGACAGACAGTGTTAAAACATAATAGCAAGGCATTACAAAGTAGGCTCCGGCCCAGTAGATCCCGCTCAGTCCTTGCGCGGGCTGGAAGCCGATGGCCGACATTCCGTACGCGAAAAAACTGGCTGGCACTAACAACGCCACCGCTGCGCCGGCCGCGCCGGTCTTCCAAATCCGTCCGCCGTAACGTCACTCGGCAATCTTGCAAACTCGTCCATCGGTTACGTCTCCTTGGGTGCCAAGTGGCGAAAGATGGCACCAATCCATGCCGGCGCATACCGAATGTCCTTCATCAACTGTCGACGGTCCTCGGGGCCGAGTCGACGTGCAAGCTCATCGACGACCGAATCGTCAACGTGGTCTTTTCCCAGATACCGCAGAGCTTGGATCACGAGGCCGCTGACACGGCCCGCCGTCGCCATGTTCTTGGGGGTCGTTCGCTTGAGTACGATTTCCTGGCGGCCAACCTTGATCCGCCGCTCGGTACCGTCAGGTACGGTAGGTGACTCCATGTTCGCCGAACTCGGCCTTCAGAGCCTAGCTTATGGGCTACGAGGCCAAATCTCCTTTGTTGTTCGGCCTCGGATCTCGCAGTTTCTGCGTTGGGTGGAAAAGACCTCTGCGTCGTAGCGTCAAAGCGTAAGTCCCCTCGGTCTTTCAGCCCCGAGCACGCAACTTGAATGGCGTCGTGACGGTGAAAGCAACCATGCGACGCCGTCATACTGACGACAACACAGCGATTCTCGACGCCTCCGAGTCGCGACCGCGCAACCCGCCGAATCTTGGCACGTGGGATTGGGCGGTCGACCGCAAGCGGCTAAAAAGCATTCGGCAGCAATCCGGCGACTTGACTTGGCCTGCGTAAGGCGACGTATGCGGTCTACACAAGTGGCTTGCGGCGGTAGGAGATCTATTGGATGATAGCGATATCATCCGCACGTGTTTACTCGCCTCGGCCATCGTAAGAATGGCCGACCGAGGCGCATTCATTCGTCGTGCCACAATACATTGTTCCGCCCCTCGCATACATCATTCCGTTGTGTTGGGGGTTGCCGTGGCAGGCTGAAATGTATCCATGGAATCTCTAAAGAAGACTTGTCATGAAACGACGTGAGTTTATTGGACTCAACGGCGCCGCGATCGCTTCGGCGGGGCTAGGTACTCTCGCAGGGCAAGACGCCGTCTCGGCTGAACACCCCGCAGGCGATCCCACGGCGGTGGGCAACCCGTGCCTGTTCAATCCCGATCCAACGATGGTCAGCGTGGTCTGGCGCGTGCATCAGCACAGCGCCGGCGTTGTCGAATACGGCGTGACGGAGAAGCTCAGCCAAACCGCGACGGTCATCCGACACGGCCTCTGCCATCGCGACGATACCGTGCTGATGGTCCACCTTGAGGACCTCAAACCCGACACCATCTACTACTACCGCACGGTAACGATGCCGATGGACTTCTCCGCCGGCCGGTATCTGAACTCGCCCGCGCGCGGCAAGGTCCACCGCGGCAAGATCTATTCGTTCCGGACGCTGCCGACGAAGTCGAACATCGCCTCTTTCGCGGTCATCAACGACACGCACGAGAAGACGCCGATCATCCACGGACTCTTCGAGCACATCGCGGACAACCCCGTCGATAGCGTCATCTGGAACGGCGACATGTTCGACAATGTCCACACCAAGGAGATCGTGACGGAGCAAACCGTCGATCTGCTGGGACCGAAGGAGTACGCGGTGAGCCGGCCGATTACGTTCGTCTATGGCAATCACGACATTCGCGCGGAGTTCGCTCCGGACCTGGAGAAGATATTCCCGACGCGCGACGGTCGCCGTTACTTCACATGGCAGAACGGGCCGATCCAGTTCATGGTGCTCGACACCGGCGAGGTCAACGACGTGCGGGACGTGACGTCGTTTCCCGACTACCGCAGCGAGCAGATCTCGTGGATCGCCGAGCAGATCCAGCGGCCCGAGTGGAAGGCCGCGCCGTTCCGCGTGGCAATCAGCCACATCCCGCTGCACGGTCCGTGGAGCAGCGCCGATGCGCGTAAGAAGTGGGACGGTCTGCTGAACGAGGGCAATGTTGACCTGATGATCGCTGGACACACGCACAAAGCCGCGTACTATCCGCCCGCGCACGATCGAACGTATCACCTTCTCGTCGGCGGCGGTCCGCTTCCCGGCGAACAGCGAGTCCTTCGCGGCCGCGTCGAAGGCGGCAAGATGTATCTGCGCATTGAACACCCCCACCCTCAAAGCAGGCCCACGGTCATCGACCCCATCGAATCGCGTGTATGAGCTTTCGCATCGAACATACCGCGGGCGAGGGAAACGACTGAGTAGTCGGCCATTTCGATTTCGTGCAATTCGCAACCTGGGAAGTGTTCGAGAGTGGCCGCTAACAAAACCTGAACGGGAGAGAAACCAACTTGATTAGTCGACGACAAGCCTTGGGAACGCTGGCCGCAGTTGCAGCAGCGCCCGCCGCCATCTCCGAAGCCGCTGCCGGACGCACCGACGCAATCAAGCTGCTGTCGTTCAATATTCGGGAAGGCGGCATTCAGTTCGGGCCGCTTGGACAAACGGCGAAGCTCATCGGGGAGTCAGGTGCCGATTTTGTCGGCGTTCAGGAGATCCAGAAGAGCGGGCCGCAGCTAGCGAAGCTCACCGGGCTGCATTTATTCGATCAAGGGGGCAAGTCGCCGTGCATCCTCAGCCGCTGGCCGCTCGCCAAGGCATCGGCACTCAAGTGGGGCGCCCGCTACGACGTACCGGAGCACGGTCCGCTATGGATCTTTAACGCGCACTTTGCATCTACGCCCTATCAGCCGTATCAGCTTGCGCAGATCCCTTATCATAACAAAGGCCCATTTATTTCGACGGCAGCCGAAGCGATCGCCGAAGCACTCCGCGCGCGCGGCATGCAAGTCTCTCGGCTGCTGATGGACATGGGCCCGGCGATCGCCGCAGGCGAGCCGATTGTGCTTACTGGCGACTTCAATGAGCCTTCGCATCTGGATTGGACGGAGCGTGCGGCTCAGGCCGGGCGCTGCAAGCTACCGGTAGCGTGGCCGACCAGCCGCGCGATCACCGACGCCGGCCTCACTGATGCATACCGCGCCGTGTACGCCGACGAAGTCAAACACCCTGGTCACACTTGGACGCCAAGACCGAGAAAGCCCGACGTATTCGATCGCATCGACATCATTTATACGCGTAAGCTGCGCTCCACTGCCGCGGTCGTCGTTGGAGAATCTAAAGACAATGCCGACGTTGTGGTCGATCCGTATCCGTCCGATCACCGCGCCGTGCTCGTCACGGCAACATTCAAGTAAGGAAGGTCAGCCGTCCAAGGAAGACACCCATGATCAACTACGGCTATGCACTTCCATTGACCATTGGGTTTTGCTTGAGCATGCCGGTTTCTGGTAGCGTGAAGGACGTCAGCCGAAGCAACGTCGTCTGGGGCTCGAATAGCGCGGATGCGCGCGGGTCGATGCCGTTGTCGAAATGACGACACATTCGAGGTCGGTTTGTTTTGGCCTTGCGCAGTTGTCGCTTTCGCCGTTGAGGACTTGGGCGCATTGATTTACTTCGTGCGGTGAACGTGACCTCCGCGTTTTCGGGGCGGCTCTCAACTCGCAGTTTCTCCATTGGGTCGAAACCACCTGCCGCACTTAGAGCCGATTTGGGCTGAATGCTAAGAAAAAGCATGATCCTCGCCGCCCCCAGCGGGGGCGGCGAGAACTCCGTTCATGGTTGGCGGCTATTCATGCTGTTCTTGGGGCGTCCACGCGATCGGTGAAGTTCCTTTGCAACAAGACGTCCCAGACGCTCGGCCAACAACTGCCGCGGCTTGGGGATCGCTGCCTGTCGACCTCGGTGCCTGTGCCCGCGACCGCCATTCGATGATTTCTTGGTCACCTGTTCATCCTCATATAAGTTCTCGACTTGGTAGTTCGTGGCCAGTGACGGCGCACGAAAAAAGGCCGGCCACCGTGATCCATACGGCGACCGGCCTGGGATTCCAATCTAGCGGACGAAGCCTACGTAGCGTCGTACGTTTTGCTGTCGCGCGGCTTCCAGCGCGAAGCGCACTCGGGCTTCTCATTCAAGACCCGATACGGCTCCGTAAGCCCTTCGTCTTCCATTTGACGATGGATACCGAAGCATCGCTTCACCGTCATGTAGCTAATTGTTTCAGGTTCTTCACCCTCCTTCGCGGCCGTGGCGAGACCATTACTGACTTCATCGGCGATCTTCGGGTAACCCCACTTTGGGTGTTCGCGTTTGACTTGCAGACACGCCTCAATGTGCCGAAAATGTTTGGGTGGATCGAACAGATCAATCTCTACTGGAATGTCTTGCAGCACCGGCCCTTCGTCGCAGTCTTGCCGAAGCCTCTCGACACTCAACACAATCCTCGCTCTTGGTCGAACTTGCCCGCTGTCGATCGCCTGCACTGGGACGATCTCGATTCGCGGAATAACCTCACGCATCAGCTTGGAAAAATCATAGGAAGTGCAGGCGATGTACATGAGAACGTCGTCAAGCTGACGTTCAACTTCCTCGCGCGTGTGACATTCAGGAAGATCGCTCTCGCCAGCCTTCGATTGCAGCTCCAACTCGCGAAGATTGCACAGTTGCTCGTCAATGTCCTTCGCCTCTTTGATGAACGACTCTAATTCTCCGCCCGCACGAATGGCTTTCGCGATGCAGGTGGCCTCACGTTCGAGCTGTGCGATTGTCGAGCTTCGCCCCGCACATCCCTTATCGCATTTCTCGCGAAGCGTCGCCAATTCCTCCACCGTAAAGTCAACGATCAACTCGCGAACCCCCGGTACGTCTTCAAGCTGAGCAATTAGCCACGGGATGAACTTGGCTCGCGCCATTACCATATCAACTTGAACATGGTTCCAACATTGGTCTTCACCTCGCTCGTGCGCGTTCTCGCACTTCATCTGGTCAGAGTCGTAGGCGTGCATCAGTCCTTCACAGACCGCACAAGTAGCGTGCTGGCGTGGAAAGAGAGCGTCCTTGCGGGGCCTGCGATAGAGCGCGCTATCGGCTCCCGACCGGTTGCGATGTTGCTCGGCGATTTCCTCGATCACTTCCTGCATCGTAACAAACTCGTCGTCCGACAAATGAGCCAGCTCGGAGTAGTGCTCTGTCTCTGGACCATCAGGATTGAGTTCTCGTCGGAACTTGCCCGTCTTGCGAATCCGCGTGAACTTCATCACTCGAAATCGTCGCACTCCAATCAGAATCGGGTCAGTCAGCAAATCCTTGACCAGACGTTGCGTCCATTTGCCACTCTCCTTCACGTACGGTCCCAAGTCGATGTCGTTTTGTTGCAACCAGTCTACAGCACCTGCTCACCTCGCAATCCATGCCCCAATTCGACGAGGCCGCCCAACAGGGCCATCGCGCTAGCGGCGAACGAGCGACGGTCCATTTCGGCAGCGCCAGGCAGCAACACCTGGGGCGACGGCAGTGTCAGCGCCGTATCGCCGGTGAGCACCTCAGCGTTCTTGATCGCCGCGGACTGTTCGGCGGCAGCTTGACTGCGACCGATTCGTTGGCGTTGGGGGCCGTTCCGGTCGCTGAAATAGAGGTACCAGCTTCCGTGATGCTGGTAGTACGAAACTCTGCCCACGCGGAATCGCGCAGGCCGATTTTTGGCGGTCATGAAAACCCTCCCGTGCACCACTTGTGCACCAAACGTGCACCAAGGAGGATTCTGACGGCGCATGAAAAACGCTAAGCTGCTTTACGTAAACAACTTAGCGCTTCGGAAAAACTCAAAAAGCGGAGAGGACAGGATTCGATTTTCGCGAATCCGCAAGTTCTTGTGCTGCAACGCGTTGTGACTACAAGTCACGTCATGGCCTTGCTTTGTGCCTTGTCACTTGTGATCGGCTCTGATCACGGATTCTCACCTGTTGTCAGCTCTTTTGTCTCTCCGAGACAAATGTCAACTGGGCCTCTGGCGACGGAGAATCTTGCATTCTCCGCTGCTCTTCGAGACCCTTTGCCGGCGCTTTCGGATGCCTCAATCAATCGAGGTGTTCCCATGACAAGTCGACGTAACCAGGAAATCGTGCCCCGTAACCAGCACACGCTGGTCACGGGAATTGTTGCCCGCATCAGCGGCTGCGCAAGCCAGAAGGAGATCAGTCTCGACGACCAGGTCGATCACGGCAAGGAGGAAGTGGCGGAACTGTACAACGGGCCCGCTGAATATCGCGTGATCGCCACCAAAGGCAAAGGGGAACGGCTTGATCGGCCAGAGCTATTGAAGGTCGAACAGATGATTCGCACGGGAGAATTGGATCTATTGATCATGGAGGACGTTGGACGCCTCGTCCGTGGCACCGACGCCGTGCGACTCTGGGGCATCGCCGTCGATCACGGCACACGGTGTATCGCTCCCAATGATTGCATAGACACCATCGACGAATCGTGGGAAGAGGATCTAATCTCCGCCTGTCGCGATCACGTCGGGCACAACGCTCACACGTCGAAGCGACTTAAGAAGAAACTGATGAATCGGTTTCGTAAGTGCGGTGGAGCAACGCCGCGTGAAATTGCCGGATATCTGAAGCCAGAAGGAGCGAAGACCTATGAGGACTGGCAGAAACTGGATTCGTACACGCAGACGATTCAGGAGGGAGCCGAACTGCTGCTTTCGACAAAGAACTGCTCGGTTGTCGCGGATTTCTTCAATGAAGTAGGATTTCCCGTTGGTAAGTACTGTAAACGCAAAACGTGGTACGGGGCAATGGTTCGACGCTTCTACCGTAATCCGACTTTGATAGGCAAGCCGGGCCGTGGTTTTCGGCACACAGTCAAGCATCACGAAACCGGTCGGCGTATCTCCGTGCCGAATCCGAGTGGTCCAAGCTATGTCGAATTCCCGCATCTCGCGCATCTCGATGAAGTGACCTTCGAAACGCTAAACGCGACCCTGGACAAGGAGAACGACGGTTGCGGTCGGAAGCCCGTCAACGGATTCGATCTACGCTGGCGTGTTCCACGAACTCGTACTCGCTTTCCCGGTCAGCACGCTCGTTGCTGGTACTGCGGACGCCATGTCGTTTGGGGCGCCAACGGCATGACGGACAACTTGATGTGTTCCGGTTCACGCGAATGGCTTTGCTGGAACTCAATCGGTTTCGAAGGGGCACGCCTGTGTCACTTGCTGGTCGATGCCATCCAGAAAGAACTCTATCAACTCGACGGCTTCGACGAACAGTTTGCTGAAATGGTACGAGAGGTTAGCTGTAGCGTTTCAGGGGATCAGGAGCAGCGCTGGCGTGACCTTCGAGGTAAAGAGGCCGAATTGGCTCGAGCGAAAGATAATCTCGTGGAAGCCGTCTGTCGTTTCGGTCCTCGTCCAATGCTCAACAAACAGTTGGATGAATTCGAAAAACAAGAAAAAGATCTCGCCAGACAACGTCAGTTGCTGGAACTTACGGGCAGTCAGCAACTTGACATCCCAGAGAATGTCGGTGAGTTGAGAACCCTGTTTGTGGAGCAGTTCGAGCAACTCGCGGTGGACAGCCATGACTTCGCTCGGCTGTTCAGATTAGTTGTGCCAGAAATCTATGTGTACCTAGTCCGACTTTGCGATGGTGGCCATCCGGTCCCTCGCGCGAAGGTTACTCTCAATCTTGCAGGCATCGCGCCCGATGCACTCCAGGTTCCAAGCTTGAGTAACTCGCTCAGGCGCGAGTTGACGCTCGATCTGTTCGATCCACTACAACGGGAGCGCATTCGGAGCGAGGCTATCGAGCTAAAAGCAACCGGGCTCAATCAAAAAGAGATAGCGTCGACAATTCAAGAAAGGCCGACCATCACAGCCGTGCAGCGCGCAGTTGCATTAAACCGTAAAATGGCTACCTTGGGAATTACTTCTCCCTATGCTCTCGTCGTGGAGCCACCTGCCGACTATGCAAAGTTGCGGCGGCACATGAATTCACGCTACAAGTTTCAACCGTTGGAAGGCTACGTTCAACCGGCGCTGTAGACGGCTTCTTTTCGTAAAACCGATTT
>CALBSZ010000035.1 GCA_937967665.1 uncultured Planctomycetaceae bacterium | reverse complement strand
AACAGCCCGGCGAGGTCGACGTTCGCCGAGAGTGTTGGCACGGCCGGTTTCGTGGCGGTGTCGGAAAAATAGACGTCCATCTGGTCGGTCAGACCATCGTAGTCGACCCAGGCATAGCGTACGTTTTCGCCTGGGGCGCCACCGTTGAAGCGGGGGACGCCGACCCGTGCGATGTTTCCGTCCAGGCTGGTGTCGATGCCGATGTGCGTGGGTAAAGTCGCATCCGGATCGAAGGCTCCACCGACCCACGTATCAAACTCGATCGCCACGAACGTCATGCCTGCGCCGTCGAGTCCCAAGGCACCACCGGCATTTCCCAAAGCGTTGTTGCCGGACGACTGCAAGGTGAAGGTCATGCCGTCCGCGCCGGTTCCGTCCGCGTCGCTGCCGCCGCCTGGTGTATGGACGTCGATGGCCATGAAGCTTGTGAAGGAATAGTTTGCTCCAAACGGCAGCGGCGTGTTGGTCCAGGCCGCGCCGGCGAGCGAACCGCTGGCGGGTGTGATTCGCAGCCGATCGCCCACGAACGACGCACTGCCATTCGCCGTGAAGTCGCCCGTCACTGGCGCGGAGAAATCGCCGTAGTCGACTTCGGCCAGCAAGCCGCCATGTTCCGCGGCGGCGGTCGCATCCCACTTCAGGCTGGCCGGCGCGTTGCGCCGCGCCACCTCGCTGCCATTCAGATAGGCAACGAAGCCGTCATCAAAGCGAATGGGCAATTCCAGCAGGTCCAGGTCCGGAACCGAACCCGGGATGTCAAACGTGGACCGAACATATGCCGACGCGGTATTATGCTGCATTGCATTGACATCGCCGTTGGCATCGATGAACGGCGCGAAATCACCGTCCGCGTCGTAGCCGATGCCCGTATTTAGCGACAACCAACCGGAGTCGTCAAAGGAAGGGTCCGACCAGACGGCCGTGTCGACGTCCTCGCCAGCGCTGGCTGGCAGCAGCACGCGTACGGGATCACCCGCGGTGACGAACTGAGAAACCAGTGCCGTCTGCTCGGGGCCGTACGACACGGCGGAAAACTGCTCGGGAAACTCAGGAGCGTACTCGTGCGCTATGGTGAATCCATCCGGCTGCACCAGCGCCAGGTACTCGCCGCTGCCAGACAGTTTGAAGTTGGCGTGCAACTCATTTCCCGCGACACTCCGATTCTTGTCGGAGGCGAACACGATGACGTATTGCAACGGCTGTAGCGTCAAAGGCGGGAAGCTCCACTTGTCCAACGCGTCATCGTCGTCGGTCAGGTACCAGCCGTCCAGATCCACGGCCATATCGCCGCTGTTGTAGATCTCCAGCCAGTCGGAATAGTCACCGTCCTCGTCGGCCAGAGTCGAATTGTTGACGGCCATGATTTCCGTAATAATCGGCGCGGCCGCCAGCAGCGTGCGTGGTTCGAGCACTTCGACGGCAAGCGATTGACGCGGCCGTCGTCTACGACGGCGCCTCGGCGCGGGAGTATCCAATATTGTGCCTCAGGGCCGGAAAGGGGTGTGCTTCGGGACGATTCGTTCAATCTACCTAAAACCGGCGGCTGCAGCCAGGAAATACTGTCTGGCGCGGCAGAATTCCGGAACGTTGCAAGCACGTTCAGACCTCGGACTCTTCGTCACGCATGAAGAACGAGACGTTTTGGAATACGTCCAGCTGCATCAGGTCCCATTGCAGTTCGCCGTTGCGCGTGGGATCTCGCAACAGCAGGCGGTAGGACAGGTCCAGCCCTTCGTCACTGAGATGACGTTCGCTGGCGAGTTGGGTGCGCGTGCAGTGCCGGCGGAGGATGTCTTTCAAGCTCTGGATCCCCGACGCCAGGTCGCCGGTGAGCTGCAGGCTGAGTACGGCGTCGTAACGGTGACGGCTGCCGAACGCCGTCAGTCGCAGGTAGAAGAAGACCAGCGCGATCCCAATCGCGCCGATCAAGGCCCGGGAAAACTGCTCGGTGCCGACCGCCAGGCCTTCAACAATGGCCCACAGAATGAACGCGGTATCGCGCGTGTCCTTGAGAACATTGCGGAAGCGGACGACGGCAAAGACGGCCAGCAGTCCGAACGCCACGAACAGGCTGCCGGACATCAGGCTGATCATCAGCGAGACAATCACCGGAATGATGACCAGCGACGCCACAAATGTTTGCGAGTAGGACAGGACCTTGTGCGTCCACATGTAGATCCAACCGATGACGTGCCCCAGAACGAAGGCGAACAGCAACATGAATGCCGTATCGAGCGGGCTGCCCGGTCCATAGTCGGAATAGAACAATGCGTGGAAGCGGTCCATGTTGATCTCAGTGCGTTTGGGCGGAGCGAGACAGCGGTCTCTTCAACTAGGCTCCCATGAATGCCGATGGTTTCAAATGCATGGCGTCGATGCACTCGACGTACTTGGGAACGGAAATGCGCTCCAAGTCAAAATGAGTCACTAGCTGGTTCATCCATGTCGGAAAACGATCCGTGAACTTCAGTTCCAGAATAACATTGGTGATTTGTTTCGCGCGAACCGGCCGTTTTGGCAACGCCAGTTCCTGTTGCCGGGCGTACGCGCCGCCGTGCAGGTCGCGGTCGAAGGTCACGCGGACCTGATCGCTATTGGCAGACACGTAGGCTTCGCGCTTGTAACATACGTAGATTGCCGGGCGCGCCCCAATTTGATGGCACAGCCTCGTGAAATTGTGCATGGCCACGGCACCCTTGCTGTCGTCGCTGCCGCGCAACAGGCACGACGAGTCGGCCAACTCGCCTCGCCAGATCCGAGCTGCCGCCTGCTTCGTGATGGCCGCGTGTTCCTTCTTGACGACCATCGTCTCGCGTTTTTTTATTTCCAGGAATGCCGGCGTATCGGGCCGGTCGTCGTAAAAGCGGATCCGCAGCTTGAAACGGTTCTTCAAGCCGTGTACCGTCTGGTTGTACAGCTTCAAATCGGGAGTGTCCATGTAGAGGCTATTGACCGGGTAGCCGCGGGGATGATCCTCGGTGAAATGCCGGTCCCGCACCAGGAAGCCCCGCAAGAACGTCCGGATCGACTGCGCCTGACGCTCGGTAACGATGTACTTGAATTCGAAACGACTCGATTGAAGCTTGTGACGATAGGCCATTGATTCGTGTCCCTGTAGCGCCGAACGACTCTCTTATCTTAATTGACAGCGTTTCGTTCGTCACTTGTCTACGCTCGTTTTGCGGGAAAATCAAGAGCCGGCGGCCAGCGGGGCTCGCGGATGCATCCGATTCGCCTGCCCTCTGGAGCATCCACGCCTGGAGCGGACCGCTGAGCGGGACTCGGTCCGGCGCGCCATTTGATTTACTTGCTGCGGTTTTGCCCTTATACTGGCAGTGGCGTGTGATCTCCTTGGCGCATCAGGACACTCGCTGGTGGCGCCGCAGCAAAGCTGATGTCCCGGGCATAGCTTCTCAGCCCCTTACCAGAGAGCCTGGCGGATGCGTCGACGGCGGACGAAGAAAAAAGTTCAGCGGGTCGGTTCAAACTGCGAATGGCTGGAACCGCGGAGGATGCTGAGTGCGACGCCGGTAATCAGTGAATTCCTGGCACGCAACGATTCGATTCTGGCCGACGAAGACGGCGACTATTCCGACTGGATCGAAATCCACAATCCGACGCCTGCGGCCGTTGATCTGGGCGGCTGGTATTTGACTGACAGTGCGGCGAACCTGACGAAATGGCAGTTTCCAGCCATCACCATCGATCCCGGCGCATTCCTGCTGGTCTTCGCTTCCAGCAAGGACCGCTCGGACCCGCTGAGCGAATTGCATACGAATTTTGCCCTGAATGGCGGCGGCGAATACCTGGGACTGGTGCAGCCCGATCACACCGTCGTTCAGGAGTTCTCACCGGAATATCCCCCGCAAGAGAATGATCTTTCGTTTGGACTCGTGTTCGACGGTGTCCGTCTGGTAACACAGGGGTCGCTGGCGGACGTTTTGATTCCGACATCGTCTGCCGACCTGGATGACGACGATCCCGACGATCCGGATGATGTTCCCAGCGCGTGGTACGAAACGACGTTCGGTTCCGACACCGAATGGCTCACGGTGCCGCTGGGCGCTGGCTTCGGGATTAACGAGCCTGGTTTCACTGTCCGTTTTATCGACGTCGATGGTGGCGGTGACGGCCTCATCAATACGGTTACCGAAACGACCAACATCCTGGATGGCAACGTCGATCCGGCGGACTACTTGATTGCGACCGACATCACCGAACGGAGGCAACTCCTGGACTTCGCCGGTGGAGGCGGAACGTTCACCGTGAATCAGCCCTACCTGGACGGCTCGACGGGAACCGGCTTGAGCGACATTGCGATTCGCGCCACGGCCGTTGTGACGATTCCCGAGGGCGACTGGACGGTAGGTTTTGGCAGCGACGATGGTGGACGGTTACAACTGGCGGGGGTCCCGTTTTTCGGCGAGGCCGGTACGAACGGCGATACGCCGGGCGACGACGAAATTCGCTTTAACCGTACACGGGGACATGGTTGGACCACCGGCCAGATTACCGTCGGGCCAGGCGGCCTGTCGACCCGGATTGTTACGGAAATGTTCGAACGGGGCGGTGGCGATTCGTTTGAGGTCGCGATCCGCGCGGGGCACCACAACAATGCGGTCAGCGCAGCGGATTGGACGCTGCTGTCCGACGGGGCGCTCGGCTGGTCCGTCAAGTCGCAATTGACCGATGTCGTGCAGACCGATCTGGAAACGGAAATGCGCGGCAGCAATGCCACGGCGCTGTTTCGGAGCAGCTTTGATGTCGCCGATGTGGGTTCACTCGATTCGCTGAGTCTCGACATCCAGTATAATGATGGATTCGTGGCCTATCTGAATGGCGTCGAAGTCGCCCGGCGGAACGCTCCTGCTGTCACCGACTGGGATTCCGCCGCAACGGCGTCGCGAACGCTTGCGGAGACACTGACTTATGAGAGCATCAATCTGAGCTCGTCGATCGGCTTGCTGCACAACGGTGTCAACCTGTTGGCGATCCAGGGGCTCAATTCGACTGCCAGTGATGCCACGTTCCTGGTCTACCCGGAATTGATTGGCGGAGGATTGAACGCCGCGCCGCCGTCGTTTTTCTCCGTCCCGACGCCGGGCACGATTAATTCGGAAAGTTTCTTCGGTCGGGTCGCGGATACGAAGTTCAGCGTGGACCGCGGCTTGTATTCTTCCCCGTTCACTCTGGAAATCACCACCGAAACCGAATCGGCCTCGATCTACTACACCACCGATGGTTCGGAGCCTTCCGAAACGAATGGCATCCTATTCAGCGCGCCCATTCCGATCAACCAGACGACCGCGATTCGCGCCCGCGCGTTTCGGCCGGGTTTCGAGCCGTCCAATATCGACACGCAGACGTACCTGTTCCTGGCCGATGTCGTTCAGCAGTCTCCGCATGGCGAAACGCCCGCGAATTTCCCGGATCCGCCCAGCGTGAACGGCCAGGTTCTGGATTACGGGATGGACCCGGATATCGTCAACGATCCGCAATGGGGACCGCAGCTGGAAGCGGCGCTGCGACAGGTCCCGTCGTTTTCGATCGTCACCGATATCGGAAACGTGTTCGATCCGTCCACCGGGATCTACGTCAACCCGGGCGGCCACGGCATCACCTGGGAACGGCCGGTTTCGCTGGAGTTGTTGAATGGGCCAGACGGAGACCAGTTTCAGGTGGAGGCCGGACTGCGAATTCGCGGAGGCTTCAGTCGCAGCACCAACAATCCCAAGCATTCCTTTCGTGTCTTCTTTCGCGATGTCTACGGGGACGCCAAGCTGAACTATCCCCTGTTCGGCGACGAGGGCGTGGCGTCCTTCGACAAGTTTGATTTCCGCACGACGCAAAACTATTCCTGGGGTTTCGGCGGGGACGCGCGAAATGCCTTCGTTCGTGACGTCTTTTCACGCGACGCCGTGAGGGAAATCGGTCAACCCTACACGCGCAGCCGCTACTATCATCTCTATATCAACGGGCAATACTGGGGCCTGTATCAAACGGAAGAGCGGCCTTCGGCTGCTTATGCGGAATCATACTTCGGCGGGAAGAAGTCCGACTACGATGTGGTCAAGTCGGGAGGTCCGGGCCGCACCGTCGAGGCAACGGACGGCAACCTGGACGCGTACAACCGGTTGGCGCAAGCGGCGCTGAATGGTTTCAGCAGCAACGACGAGTACTTTCGAATCCAGGGCATGAACACGGATGGGACTCGCAACCCCGCCTACGAACGGGTGTTGGATGTCGACAATCTGATCGATTACATGCTCATGACGTTTTTTACCGGAGACAAAGACGGGCCTGGTTCCACCTTCACTCGACCACGTCCCAATAATTTTTTCGGAATCTACAAGCGGACGAATCCCGATGGGTTCAAGTGGTTCGAGCATGACAGCGAACATTCCTTGGACACCGGCGACAACGACATGGTCAATCCGTTGTTGACCACGTCCTACCCGACGTACTACGAGAGCAATACCGCGCACATCAATCCGCACTGGATTCACGAGCGCTTGATGGACAACGCCGAGTACGCGCAGCGCTTCGCGGACCGAGCGTACCAGATGTATTACAACGACGGCGTGTTGACCGAGGCTCGCAATGTGGCTCGCGTGCAACAGCGGGCCGCCGAATTCGATCTCGCCATGATTGCCGAATCAGCTCGCTGGGGCGATGCGAAACGGGCGGCCCCACACACGCAGGCAACGTGGGCGAACGCGATCAACCAGGTCATTAACTGGTTTCCGGGAAGATCCGACGCGGTCATCGGGCAGTTCCGCGGTGTCGATTGGTATCCGGACGCAGCGGTGCCCGAGTTCACCGTCAACGGCACGTGGCAGCACGGCGGCCAGATCGATACGGGCGACCAGGTCGCGATCGCCTCAACGCCCCCGAGCGTCGACGTCTACTATACGCTGGATGGCACCGATCCCCGCGAAATCGGCGGCGGCACCACGGCGCCGCTGTACGCCAACAATTCGTTTAGTTTTACGGAGACGACAACGGTCGCCGCGCGTTCGTTTGACTCGGGCGAATGGTCTGCGTTGACGCAAGCGACTTTCTACTTGGACACGCCGGCCACGGCGGGGAATGTGGCGATAACCGAAGTCCACTACAAGCCGTATCCTCCGTCAGCAACCGAACTGGCCGTGGATCCGGACTTCGTGGCCGATGATTTCGAGTTTCTGGAATTGCACAACCTCACCGATGAAGTGGTCGATCTCACGGGCGCCCGGTTCACCGATGGTATCGAATTCGATTTCGCCGCCGCCGCCGATCGGTCGCTGGATCCTGATGAATTCGTGGTTGTCGTCAGGAATTCCGCTGCGTTTCAAGCTCGCTATGGCACCTCCGTCAAGATCGCAGGAGCCTATACCGGTAGCCTCAGCAACAACGGCGAAACGATCGCGCTTCACGATCGTTTCGGCGCGGTCATTCATGACTTTACTTACGATGTATCCGGTTCGTGGCCCGGACGCGCGGATGGCAAAGGCAGTTCACTGGAAGTCGGTGACGTCGGAGCGGACTACTCCGAGTCGGAAAATTGGCGCAACAGCACGGAGTTCAATGGGTCGCCAGGATTCGCCGGGATCGGGCCGCGGACATCCATCGTGATCAACGAAGCGTTGGCCCATACCGATCTGCCTCAAAAAGATGCCATCGAGTTGTTCAATACGACCGCGGCGGAGATCGATATCAGCGGCTGGTATCTGAGTGACAGCAGCGATGACTACAAGAAGTTCCGGATTCCCGCCGGAAACAGCCTGGCGGCCGATCAATACCTGGTCTTTGACGAAGACGATTTTAATCCGACGGCGGGCGGAAGTCCGAACGAGTTTGCGTTGAACAGCTACGCGGGGGACGATATCTGGCTGCTCGCGGCAAATGCCAACGACGAACTGACGCTATTCATCGATCACGTGGATTTCAGTGCTTCCGCGAACGGCGAATCGTTTGGCCGCTGGCCCAACGGATCAGGCGATCTCTATCCGATGACGGCGTTGACCTTGGGGACAGAGAATAGCGGACCTCGGGTCGGCCCCCTGGTGATCAGCGAAATCATGTACCACCCGCCGGATCCAGGCGGCGGTTTTTCGCAGGAAGATCTGGAATTCGTCGAGATCTTCAATCCCAGTGATGCCGCTGTATCACTGGCCAGCTGGACGTTGGAGGGCGGGATTGATTACGTCTTTTCCGCGGATACGAACCTCCCGTCGCATGGCGTCATCGTCGTGCTGCCGTTCGATCCGGAAAGTGCGGCGAATGCCTCCCGCGTCAGCGACTTCCGTTCCTATTACGGTATCGACGACAGTGTCGTGCTGGTTGGCGGGTATCGCGGCAAGTTGAACAATGCCGGCGAACGCGTCACGCTCTACCGACCCGATGAGCCGCCTTCCCAGGACCCGACTTTCGTTCCGCTTCTGATCGAAGACGAAGCACGCTACCTGGACGAAGCGCCGTGGCCGGTCGAGCCCGATGGCCTGGGGCCTTCGCTTACGCGGTTGTTTCCTGTGCAGTGGGGAAATGATCCCGCCAGCTGGAAGCCGGATGCGCCGTCACCCGGCGCCGTTCCTGCTGGCCAGGTGGTGGCTCGGCATCTGTTCTATAACGCTTCGGCGTTTGACAACGGGCTGCCAGCCATGAACGCTGCCGACGACCTGGCCATTGCAGACAAGACGGCATTGCTGCCGGGGAATGCCGGCACGTTCAGCAATTACATCAGTCACCCCGACGGTATTACGGGCGTCATGGTGGACGTCCAGGGTTTGGGGGACGCGACGCAGCTCTCCGCGAACGATTTCGAATTCCGCGCTGGCGTTTCGAGCGATCCGGAGAACTGGCCGACGCTAGCGTCGCCGTCAATTCTCGTCAGGCCGGCAGATGGAGCAGGCGGGTCCGCACGCGTTTCGTTCACATGGCCCGCCGGGACCATCGTGGATCGTTGGTTGCGCGTTGTCGTGAAACCGACCTTGGCCACCGGCCTGCACGATGCGGATACGTTCTATTTCGGCAGCGCTGTTGGCGATACCGGCGACACGCCGGCGAACGCGGCGGTGAACGGTTTCGACTTCGCTGGGGTACGGGACAATCCCAGCGGGACGGGGCAGATGGAGGCGATCACCAGCCGATTCGATCTCAACCGTGACCGCACGGTGGACGGTGCGGATCTGGCGATTGTTCGTGATCATCCCACGACGTTTCTCACGAGTTTGCGATTGCTGGCTGCTCCGGCCATTCCGGCTCCCGTGGCCATCCTGCCGCCGCCGGCCGCTGCTTTGAATATCGAGGACGATCGGATCCAAGTGGAATCGCCGCCGCAGTTGGTCGCGCCGCTGCCTCCGCGACCTCGTGTTCTGGAAACCGCAGCGCCGGCAGTCGATTTCCTCCCTCCGCTGCAGGTGGACGCGGTGATGGATGACGAAGATTTGTTTCGATCGCTTACCGTACATTGGGAATGATCAGCGGGCGGGCCGACGTCGCCGCGTCAGCCATGCCCGATTCGGCGATGGCCAGGAGCCGGGCTCGTGACAGTCCCAACAGTTGTGCGTCCGGGGTTTGCTGGAATAGTTCGGCCGCCCGCCTGACGTGACGCTCGGCCCCCGCGGGGTTTCCCTCCAGCCGCTTCACGCCGGCGGCTGCGAGTTTGATCAGTCCTTTGATGAAATCGGCCGTGGCACCGCGTCGGCCAACCGCAATCCAAACCGACTCCCATGACTCGTGCGCTTCCCAGTAGTAACCGTGATTGAACAGGTCGATGGCGAACAAGTACGCTTCACAGTCTTGCCAATTTCGCTCGTCGAATTTCACGTCGGCAACCTCAGCGCCGTAGCTATGCCCGCTGGGATCGCGATGAGGATGCGGGTGCATTCCGGGTACGTACGAATAGGGCGGAAACGGGCGGGCGGGTACGAAACGCGATGGCCGCGACGTGGTCATGAGTCCTCCATCGCTATGCGTGCTGGCGGGTTGCGGGTCGGCTCAAGAACAGCGGGGATCAAATGGCTTGTGATGCTGGATCGGGTGAGCGACAATGGTTCGAAAACGTGCATATGCAATCGATCTGTATTACTCCCGTTTCCCGGTGCGAAATGAGAAACGTTCCGCTGTTCCTGCTGCTGGTTGTCGAGGGCGTTTTCGGCTTCGACACGGCATTGCCTGCCGAACCGGCAAAACCGAATATCATTGTGATTTATACGGATGACCAAGGCTACGGGGATGCGTCGTGCTTTAATGCGAACGCAAGGTTCGAGACGCCGAATTTCGATCGCTTGGCGCGCGAAGGAATGCTGTTCACAGACGCCCACTGCGCGGATACCGTTTGCACGCCGTCTCGCTACGGTCTGCTGACGGGACGCTATGCCTGGCGAACGACACTCAAGCGTGGCGTGATGGGAGCGGAGGGAAAGTGCCTGATCACGGACGACCGGCTGACGCTGCCTTCCCTGCTGCGCGACCACGGCTATGCCACGGCGATGATCGGCAAGTGGCACCTGGGGATGGATTTTCCCGGTGAATTCGGTCAGCGCGATTGGTCGCAACCGGTACGCGATATGCCGCTGGATAGAGGATTCGACTTTTTCTGGGGCATTCCCGCGTCGATGAATTATGGAGTCCTGGCCTGGTTTGACGGGCGGCAGCCCGCGGTGCCGCCCAATTTGTTTACGGCCAAGAAGCCAAACAGCATGGCGATTGCCGATTATCGGATCGCGCCTCCCTATCAGGAAACGCCTGGCCGCCTTGGAGCAGGCAAAGGGAAACGGAAGGTTCCGGTCTTGGAAGTCGCCGCCGACTTCGTCGACAGCGAATGCCTGACGCGGGTTACCGACAAGGCGCTGGAATGGATTCGTTCGCGGGCCGCGGCGGCGCGCAACGGAAAGCCATTCTTTGTCTACCTCCCGTACACGTCGCCGCACAAGCCGGTTGTGCCGATCGAGCGGTTCCGCGGCCGGTCGAAGGCCGGCGCGTACGGCGATTTCATGATCGAAACGGACTGGCATATCGGGCGCGTGTTGAAACTGCTGGACGACGAGAAACTGGCGGAGAATACCCTGGTACTGGTGACCAGCGATAACGGTCCGGAGAACACCTGGCCTGAGCGATTCGATCGCTATGGTCATCGCAGTAACGGGATCTACCGCGAAGGAAAACGCTCGATCTACGAAGGCGGGCATCGGGTCCCGTTTATCGTCCGCTGGCCGCGGCAGGTTGCAGCAGGTTCGGTCTGGGAGCAGCCGGTCTGCCAAACCGATCTGCTGGCGACGTTTGCCGAGCTGCTGGGAGCGAAGCTTCCGGACGCCGCGGGGGAAGATAGCGTGAGCTTTCTTCCAGTGCTGACCAAGGACGCGCCGCGAATACCCCCGCGGCCGGCCATCGTGCATCATGCCGCCAACGGTCGCTTCGCGATTCGTGACAAGGAATGGAAGCTGGTGCTGGAACACGGTCGTCTGCGGCGGGAACTCTACAACGTGACCGCGGATCCGAGTGAGAGAACGCCGCTGCAGCGTGCCGGGATCGAAGGACGGCTGGTCAACACGCTCACCAGCATCGTCGTCAACGGTCGGACCACCGCCGGCGCGAAACAGCCCAACGACACTCCCTACTGGCCCGACTTGACCTGGATGTCGGAGGAGCAATATTAACGCAGCGTTTGCAGGGCTCTGAAGTAGCGATGGCCAAGCTCACGATAGGAACGCGCGTCGAAGTGGATCTGGTCACCCTTGTGCGTCAAGCCTGCGGAGGAGACGAATGCCGTGCGGGGCACCTTTTTGGGCAGCTGTTGATGAGCCGCATCGACCATGGTCTTGGCATCGTTCCAGGGACGTTCCTTGAATTGCCCCATTTGCCCCGCGATGAAGGGGACGTTCGGTGCGTCCAACTCTTTGCGAAAACGTGCTATCAGGGCATGCAATTTTGGCTCGTAAACGCGGGCCGATTCGGGCGAGGCGTCCGACTCACCTTGATGCCAGAGGATTCCTTTCAAGACACCGGACGGCAAAGCCGAACGAGCTCGTGCCAGCGCGTCGTCGTACGGATGCGTTTTGGTGGAACCGTGATAGCCGCCCGGTTCCCAAGCTGCGATGGGGGATCCGCCCACCGCGCACGGGATCAGGCCGACAACGACTTCCGGATGGGCTTCGGCGTAGTCCGTTCCGAAGGTTTTTCCGAGTCCCACGCCGACGATCCCCGGCTTGTCAAAGTGCAACGGGTCCACGGCGGGCACCCACTTGGCCGCCTTGTCAAACATCAGCACGCGCGGGTGCGGGGTCCGGTCTGGCTCTCCCAGTTTCCCGCGACCGGCCATGTTCGACTGTCCCGCCAACAGGAACAAATGAAAATCCGCCGGCTTCTCCGGAACCCCTTCGGCCCAGCCGATTGCGGCACGGGAAAGCAGAATCAGAAGAACAAGGACACAGTGCATCGCAAAACGTACCATGGGGGACTCCTGCCAAGTGCGGCGATCATCGCGAAAGGGTATCGATGTCGCCCAGCATATCATAAATCGCCCGGGACCGCGCATGTTCCCCTGCGGCATTGCCAAGCGTTTTCGTGGCGTACCTGGGGACCGTCCTCCCTTGCCGTGATCGATTTTCTCAGCTAATTTGCGGCAATTCAATCGCCCCTGGAGCTTGCCTGATGGAAGGTTTGACCGAAGCCCTGATTGCTCTTGTTGCCTTGACCAGCATGGAAATCGTCCTGGGCATCGATAACATCGTGTTCATTACGATTTTGACCAGCAAACTTCCGGTGCCGCAGCAGCCCGGTGCACGCAAGTTCGGACTGCTGGCGGCGCTCGGGACACGACTACTATTGCTGTTGTGCTTCACTTGGATCTTGCATTTGACCACCCCCATCATGAAACTCGACGCGCTCGGCATTCCCGTGTCTAAGGTCTTCCGCGTTGAAAAGCTGGACGAGTCGTCAAGCATACCGCCAACCGGATCGTCGGAGGAGACGGCGCCGCACGCGGGACATGCCGAGGTCCATGATCCCTACCGGGAAGCCAACGAGATCACTTGGAAGGACATTATCTTGTTTGCGGGCGGTTTGTTTTTGATCCGGCAAAGCGTGAAGGAGATTCATAATAAGATCGAGGGCGGGCACCACGAACATGCTTCTCCCAAGACCATTTCGTATTCGGGAGTCATCACGCAGATAGCGTTGATGGACATCATTTTTTCGCTCGATTCGGTCATCACCGCAGTGGGAATGGTCGATCCGGCGCATACCTGGGTCATCTACACTTCGGTCATCATTGCCGTCATCATCATGGTCGTCTTTGCTGAAAAGGTGAGCCATTTCGTGAAAGAGAATCCGACGATCAAGATGCTGGCGCTGAGTTTCCTGATCCTGATCGGCGTATTGCTGGTTGCCGAAGGGGCCGGCGCGGGACTGGACAAAGGGTACATTTACTTTGCCATGGGCTTTGCCCTGATTGTAGAATTCCTGAACATGCGGATGCGCAAAAAAGAGAATGCCCGACTGGCCGTGTCCGGCTAACTGGACAACGCTCCGCTTGATTCGTAGTCGGGCACGGTAATGTGCAGGTGAGCACATCGTTGAAAGATCAGGTGGACCCAGCCGGCGCCTGCGGCTGAGGGTGAAACACAATACCGTTCAAAGTATGTAGGACGGGCACTCTTGCCCGTCACATCTTGTGCTGGCGTTTTCACGCTCGTACAAGATGCGGTATGAGCGACGGGCAGGAGTGCCCGTCCCGCGTGAAAATTGAACGGTATGGGGGTTAAACAGGACGACTGACGGAACTTGTACCTGTAGATACAGATATCGAGGAGATGCACATGGCAACGCTGGTCCTAACCATCGTGGGTCCGGATCGCACAGGACTTGTCGATTCGGTGGCCGAAGCGGTGGCGAATCACGGAGGCAATTGGATGGAAAGCCGGATGGCGCACCTGGGCGGCAAGTTCGCCGGCATCTTGCGCGTCTCCGTACCCGATGACAAAGCGGCGGAACTCATGACGGCGCTCGAGGCGCTCTCCGCAGCCGGACTCCGCGTGATTGCCGAAGAAGATGCCGTGGCGCCTGCCAGCGATGCGGACAAGACCTTTTCGCTGCACCTGGTGGGCAGCGATCGGCCCGGCATTGTTCGTGAAGTCACTCACATTCTGGCGCTAAAGAACGTGAACGTCGAAGAATTCGAAACAAAATGCACCGCGGCCCCAATGAGCGGCGGGCTGATTTTTCATGCTTCCGCCCAACTGCGGCTTCCCCCCGGCCTCAAGCCCGGTGAGTTACGCGATGACCTGGAACAGGTTGCCCACGACATGATGGTCGACATCACGCTCAATTCGACGGACGAATAGAGTTGCATTTCGAAACGTCGGCTCACGCGGAGAGTCAAGCTACGCTTTGACACCAATTTTAGAATCGGCCTTGCGCGGGATTCGTCAGACGGAGCAAGGTAGGCCAGGACCTGTCCTGGCCTACGTTACGGTAACGCACACTAACCGGAGTCAGCCGCCAGCGCGGTTTCCTCGGCGGTGGCTCCCGTCGACGGCAATTCCTTGATGCGGACGTTGCGGAATTCCGCCGGAGAACCCTCGGACTCCAGGCAAATATAGCCCTTTCGCGGCGAGCACTTGGAGCCGCCGGAAACCACCTTGCCATTCACGGCCAGTGTGATTCGCCCGTCGTTGCAGGTAATCACGTAATGGTTCCATTCGGGTGACGGTTTGCAGCGTTTTTCGCTGGGCAGGCAGCGCTGGGCACCAGTTGGGTGCGGGCGATCGGGAGTGAGTGTCGCGCCGTGAATGGCGAACACGTCGCCGTGGCTGGTGTAGTTCGCCGTTTCACGGCCATCCAGGACCTGCACCTCGATGGAACGAGTGAAACGCGGATGCGATACCGGCTTCGCGTCGCTCCAGACAAAGATGCCGGCGTTCCCTTTCGGTTTCAGGTGCCGCCACTCGACTTCCATGACAAAGTTCTCGTACATCCGCTCCGTCCGCATCACGCCGGTCGGAAAGCCAGTGCAGTGGATCACTCCATCACGCACCGTGAAGGTGTCCTCGTCGACCGTGACGTTCACCCAGCCGGTCAGGTCCTTGCCGTTGAACATGGGCTGGAATTCGGTTTTTTCTTCCGCGAATGCGAGCGAGCAGATCAGGCTAGAAAGCATTGGCAAAACGATGGATCGGTAACGGATCATGGCGTGATTCCTCCGCTGGTTGAAAGGTTGGCGGCGAAGCGGTACTGAGAAACAATTGCGCGGTTGGACCATTCGCAGTCCCGGAAGGATCACCGTGACGATTTGCTCCGGTCGTAATATCATGACCACATCCCGCCGCGCTACGAAAACACCTTGCGGTCGTTCCAGCCGCAAGGTGCGATTGAAGGCGGAAAATGTCGGAACCTACAGCGAGTTTCGCGTAAGTGTAGCGGTTTTTCGCCAATGGACACGGTGATTTACGGCGCCGGAGACGTCACACCTCGGTGCGACTCGCACACTAAAGGATCGTCAAGGTATCGTCGCCGGTAATGCTGTAGTTGCGGTCGGACGGATGGGCCACCACCAGGTCGGCTCCGATATGTCCCGTGTGTCCGTCGATGGCATTGTCTTCGGACAGCGAACTATTCAAGATCGCCTGGATGTTGGTGTGCTTGGTCGTGACATCGTTCGACGAATTCAATTCGGTGCGGATGGATTCGAGTTGCGTGTCGGTCAAAGTCGTATCGCCCCCGGCCAGGACGTCGTCTCCACCATCACCCTGGTGGTTGTCACCGCCGTTACCGCCAATCAGGATGTCGTTCCCCTGACTGCCCATGACCGTATCATTGCCGTCTTCGCCGAGTACAATATCGCTGCCGACTTCGCCATTGATGTTGTCGGCGCCGCCATTGCCGCGAATGATATCGTTACCGTTGCCGCCCGCAATGCGGTCGTTTCCGCCGGCAGTTGCAACGCCGTTATCCCCGTTGATCAGGTCCTCGCCAGAGCCGTCCTACTTGTCGTCGTTGGCGTCGCCGCCATTGATCGTGTCGTTGGCTTCACTTCCGCGGATTTCGTCGTCGCCGGCACCGCCGTCGAGAGTGTCGTTGCCCCCGGCGCCGTGAATGTTGTCATCGCCGTCCTCGCCATTGATGATGTCATCCTGGCCACCGCCGGCCAGATAATCTCGGCCGGAACCGCCGTTGATCGTAACGCTTTGAGAAACGTTGGTGGCCGTGCTGACATCGTCATCGCCGTCTCCGGCGTTGATGGTGATGCTGGAAGAAGAATAGTAAGGGCCGTGTTCGTTCGTCGTACCGGTCGTTCCATCGCGAAAACCAACCAGGAGTCCGCCGTCGCCGTTGTACAATGTGATGCGATCCGAGCCCGACGTGCCGGTGATGACGATATCCGCGCCGCTCTGGATGATGCAATCGGTCGAGACGGTACATAGGAGCCTTCGGTCTTCCAAGACTTCCGGATGCAAGCGAACTCCATCGGGACGACGTCGCGTTCCCCGCTTTCTCCGCTCCCTGCGGAAAGCCCCCATTCTCTCCATCGCTCGTTGAAACATTGCTAGCTTCCTCCGGCATGTTGCGTGACTACGGCAGACCTTCAATGCCTTGTTTCTTGCAGATTTCGACGTCAAAGGCAATTAGATTCCTTGAAATAATTTGCTTTTGCTGTCGATAGCCTGGCAAGCTGGGTAAGATTAATACATGACGCAATGGCTGGCATTTCTGGTTTTGCAGGGAATCACGCAATTGTTGCGATCTCCCCCTGCGCCACTCAGTTTCTGGGCAGCGCAAAAAAAACCCCGTAGTCAAGCGACTACGGGGTCCATTTGGGAGGTTTCCGCGAATACTAGATGACGGTGATTGTGTCGTCACCCGTAATGCGGTAGTTTCGGTCTTCCTGATGAGCAACCGTGAGGTCCGCACCAATGCCGCTGGTGTGGCCGTCGATCGTGTCGCCATCATCTATCAAGTTCGAAGAATCAAGGGGAGCCGTTGCAAGTCCAGCACCCATTTGAATGTTGCTGTGCTTCGTCGCTGGCGTATTGGCACTCGCCATTTCCGCGCGGTACGAATCTAGCACAGAGTCGGTCAGTCCGGCGCCGTAGTCACCGCCTGCCAGGACGTCGTCGCCGCCGTTACCTTGCAGGTTGTCACCTTGAGCGCCGCCGATGATGACGTCGTTGCCTTGGCGACCGTAGAGGTCGTCATTGCCATCGTCGCCAACCAGGATGTCGGCACCCGAGCCACCACTGATGTTGTCGTTACCACCGTTGCCGTGGAGCAGGTCGTCGCCGAGCAGCCCCAAACGCCACGTGAGGAACCAATCGACCCCAT
>CALBSZ010000034.1 GCA_937967665.1 uncultured Planctomycetaceae bacterium | reverse complement strand
CCGGCGACCGGTGGTCCCGCTGCGCTGAACACCGGCTAATCGCTCTAACCGCTCCGCGGTAGCCGTCCTCGGCATGCGTTATCCTTCGAAGCCAGCCACGGAAGTCTCGCAAGAACCCCCGGAGAGAGTTTCGTCCGTGGTCTTGCCTCGGCGCTTGCAAACCACCAGCTTCGAACGGTCTTCATGAACAGAAGGACCGCGTCTATTGCTCAAACATGCCCAACTCCAAATGCCGGATGTGTTTCTGACCCATTCCTTACGTTCCGTTGCCATCCGCGACATCGTGATTGGGCGACTGCCTTGGCGAGTCGTCGGGAAGCAACACGTAGAATGTGCTCCCCTGCCCAAGGGCAGAGTCGACCGTGACGGTACCTCCCAGGTGCTCCACGGCGCGTCGGACAATCGCCAGGCCAATCCCGGTTCCCTCGAAATCCGCATCGGAGTGGAGTCGCTCGAAGGTACCGAAGATCTGACCATGATAACGCGGGTCGATCCCCATGCCGTTGTCCTGAACAAAACATTTCCAGAAGCGGCCCTCGCGCGTTGCGCCCACGGTAATGTTCGGCGTGGCCGACTTGTTGAATTTCAAGGCGTTGGTAAAGAGGTTTTCGAAAATCCGACGCAGTAACGCAGCGTCCGAATTGATTGTGGGCAATTCCGTGGCGAACGTTAGTTCTCCCTTTGATGCTAGCTCGAGCGATGTGAAGACCTCCTGTAGCAATGGCCGCAAATCGACACTCGCGTGGCGACACTCGTGCCGATGAACGCGTGAGAGTAAAGTCAGCGCCACGACGAGATCGTGCGCCTGGTCCGCGGCCTTTTTCAGGCCGTGCAGGTACTGCTGCTGCCGGCCCTGGAGCGTGCCCGACAAGTCGTGTTCGAGAAACTCGACGTAGTTGCGAATGGCGCGCAGCGGTGCACGAATGTCATGTGAAACAAAGTGATTGTATTCCGCGAGTTGTTCGATCGTACCTTGCAACTCAGCATTCTTCTGCGCCAGTTGGCGATGTACGTTGACCAGCTCGTTATTGAGCCTGGACATTTCGTCCCAGAGTGCTTCGTCTTTCATGCGGTTCCTGGATTGCCTGTGAATTGCCTGGCCAGTGCAACAGCCTCTGCGGCATCGCGGGCAAAGCCGTTCGCACCGACTTTTCGCCATAGTTCCGGGTCGACGTTAAACGGATAGCCGCCGACAAGAACGATGACCTTTCCAGCGTCGGGATTCTGCCGGACGCCGTCGATTAAGGCACGGACCTGGTGAACGTGATAAGAAATGGTGGCCGAGACACAAAGCACCGTGGCTCGACTCTTGATCACGGTTTGGATCACGTCGCGGTGAGGTGTATTGGCTCCGAGATAGCAAGTATTCCAGCCATCCAATTCGAAAAAATCGGCCAGCATGCGAACGCCCAATTCGTGCAGGTCTCCGGCAACAGCCGTCGCCACCATACTGCCAGCCGGTTTCTTCCCGCGAAAGATGTGCGTATACAGTTGCGACATGATTAATTGCGTTGCCGCCGTGCAAAAATGTTCCTGAGCCACATTGATTTCGTTGAGCTGCCAGAGGCGGCCGATTTCGTACAACACTCGCTGAAACACATGGAGGTAGATGTCACGCACGCTGGCACCTGCAGCCACGGCGTCCAGCACCAAACGGCACGCCTCCTGCCGCTCACCTGACAGTAGCATCTGGAGATATCCGCGCGCAAGGTCACCAAATGGCGACTGTTCAATTAAGAATGTGGGTACCTGGCGGTCGGCAGTGGGCAGCGCAGCTCGTCCGGCGTCGACGAACTGGCAGGCCAGGCCATGCATATCGCCTGGCAGGACCGTCTGCATCGCTTCGCGCATCATCTCCAAATGAAACGCCAGGTCGTCCTCGTGCACGCCGCGCGAGGCCAGGACAACTTTCGCCCAGGCAACGTAGTCTTGAAACAACGACGGGCTGTCCGCTTCCACGGCACTGGCCAGGTAGTTCAGATGGAATTGCGCGTCCTCCAACGACTTCTGGCGACCGATGCTTCCGTAGCGTTGCTCCAATTCAGGGTGCCGGCCAAATTCCGCCGCCACCAAGGTCGCCGCTAATTCATTGCAGGATTCACGAATGGCGATGCCAACACGCCGATGGTTGTCTGCGATCGATCTGACCATGGATTTCAGGAGGCCACTTGTTCCAGAAACATCAACGACGTCTTGCCGGGAACGAGTTTCAAGCCTTTCGGAATGCCTTGATGCGCCTGCTTGTACTGATGGCTCCGATGCCAAGCATGGAAACTTTCTTCATCTTCCCAAAAGGTGAACAACCAAATCTCGTCCGGATTGTCACTTGGACTGAGGACCTGAAGCCGAAGGAACCCCGGCGCGCCATCGACCTCATGGGGCCGGTTTTCGAACGCCTGCCTCACTTCTCGAATCATCCCGTTGGCGACGGTGAAGCGGCTCAGCGAGACAAATAGCTTTTAGAAGTTCGGAAACGTCCATCCTGTTACCACAACGCATGCCCCGCCGCTTCGCCTTCTCGAATTCTGAACACCGCAGGGTCTTAACATTATAGGCGGCTCTCCACTTTTCAGCGACGCCCCTCCAGCAACGCGAATTGTTGTCTGCACGGCACTATTTATGCGATGGCCAACCAGCTACTGGCATAGCTACGGGCGTCCGCGCCGAAGCCATGCCAAACACGCTGCGAGCAGCGTGGAAGGCAGGCAAAGTAAGACCAGAATCGCAAATGCCCGCCGTCGGCGGGGACTTCACATGCACGACGCCATGAAAATGAAGAGCAAAGAAGCGAGATCGCCTTTTCATGGTGCCTGCCGTTCCCCGGGAGGCAGCACGACGCTGCACAAGGTTGCGATGGAGTTACCGCGTGACGATATCGGCCCAAAGCATGCCGCTGTCTGTGTCATACGTCCAGCCGCCGTCCGCGGACGGGCCTGTTGCCGAATCACTCTCGGTCAGACTAGAGCGGCCGGTCAAGGGATTCGTGGGAATCTCGTCAAGATACGGACCCAATGCCGGAGAACCTGTTGTCGAATGATCCGCGTTCGTTTTCGTCGTGAGGAGTCTCAGACTGGTCGGCGGGGCATTGCCGTGGTCTATCTTGTACAGTGAAACTTGAGTTCGAAGTGACTTTTCTGAGAACTTCGCGCTGTTTTCGGTAGCGGTTTGCGTATGCGACGATAACAAAGCAATAACGGTCAACGCCAAAATCCCGATGATTACCACTTCGATAAGCGTGTAACCATTCTTCATGACATTCCTCCTTAGTTCCGATGCGGCCATACCGAGGGTACCAATTGGGACACCCCGTAATGCATCAGTGGGTTACGAATTCGCGTTGTCCTCGCGACACATACTGAACAGATTCGTCGCCTTTCCAATCTGACAAGGGGACCGACCAATCAACGCGGCGCTCTTCAAAAGGTGTCTATCTCAGATCGTACTTGACTTCGCAGGATACCTCGCATTCCACCATGGCAAACGACGCGGGGCGAGGTGGATAATCGAAATTGCATCTGGCCAGATTGGAGAGTTTGAACCCGGACACGAGTGATGGACCAATCCCAACAGAGTGAAATGTGAGAAGAGCTAAAAAGGAATGACGAGCGTTGGCGGTTTCTACTCCAACGCTCGTCACCCTGCGTTCGTCGAGTTGCTCGCCGAACGAACACGCGACGTACCATTTGAATCTGCTAAACCAGATTCAAAGAAGTCGCCAAACCATGATTCTTATTCCTCGTCCCAAGTCCGAGTTTGCGATGACCACCACCGAAACCAGGAGGCCGAATGAAATGGACGCCTTTCAAGCGATGATGCGTACCATTCGACTCCGAATCCCCGCCACATCCGTGGCGCCATGTAAAAACACGCCATTCATCTATACATTTAGGCCGAACGGGCACTCCCCTCAACAAAACACGTGGTTCGACCACACTAGTCGAAATGGCGTGCGGGTTAAGGCGAGTTTGCAGGCAATACAGGCTCACCTTCCCCACAACCGTCCTTCCCGAAGGTGCGCGCGACCGCGCAATCCATTCATTCGTGCTCAGCTTCATGAACGTCGCGGGCAGCGGCCGCGTCACAAGGGCAATTCTTCGGATACGTCACCCGGATGGCACGCGAGAGGTTCAACCACTTCCAAGATTGACAAGGATCGGCCAAACCAGTTAACATAAACGCTCATCGATATGTTCAAAAGGTTGCGTACCCGCGTGGCCGATGAAAGCTTGTATCAGCGTTCCCCCCTCACACTGGAGCTTTGCGATGCTAAGCCTGTACGATCCTCGCCCGTCCCACGATTGCCAAGGGTTTCGCCGCCGTGAGTTTCTTCGCATCGGCGGCTTGGGAATGTTGGGAATGTCGCTCGGCGGCCTGGCAGGCCGTTCGGCTTTGTCGAGCGAAGAAGTGAAGGAATATGCGACCGGGAAATCCGTGGTGTTCCTGTTTCTCGGCGGGGGCCCATCTCATATCGAAACCTTCGACCCGAAAATGACAGCTCCCAGTGAGATTCGCAGTATTTTTGGTGAGGTGCCCACGGCCCACCCGGGCATCACGTTCGGGCCGCATTTTTCTCAACTGGCGAAGCTGGCCAAGAAGTTCTCCATCGTGCGTTCGTTTCAATCGCGCAATGGAGGCCACGAATACGTTTCCGTCACCACCGCCAAAAATCCGACCGAAGCGGCTTTGGGCGCGCTCTACACCCGCATCGTCGGCACCAATCATCCGCGAACGGGCGCCCCACTGCACACGCTGGTGAAGCCGGAGGCCGTGGCGCCGGAGAAGTTCCAGATCGGTCGGAATTTCGAAACGGGACACCTTCCAGGACTGACTCAGACCGGCACGTTGGGCGCCAGTTATCAGGCGTTCGACCCGAGCGGCGGCGGGCAGTTGCAGCAGAACATGGAACTGGCCATTCCGGCGGAACGCTTCTCCGATCGCCGGAACGTCATGTTGAGCCTGGATCGGATGCGCCGCGAGTTCGATGCCAGCGGGCAGATCGACGGTTTCGACAAGATGCAACAGCAGGCATATGATGTGATCATGGGAGGCGCCGCCGAGGCGTTCGATCTGTCCAAGGAAGATCCCGCCACGATCGCGCGTTATGACACGAGCCACTGTTTTGAAAACGCCGAAGTGCAGCGCTGGGGCGACATGCGGCGTTCCACCAATCTGCTGGGCCGGCAGATGCTGCTGGCCCGCCGGCTGGTCGAGTCTGGCTGCGGTTTTGTTACGGTATCCGACTGCGGTTGGGACATGCACTCAAACGGCAACAGCCCCAAGGGACTCGCCGGCATGCGCTGGCTGGGCCCGCAAGTGGATCACGCGGTCGCGGCGTTCATTGAAGACTGTGAAGCGCGCGGACTGCGGGACGACGTGTTGCTGGTGGTCACGGGCGAAATGGGCCGGACACCGCGAATCAACAAGAACGGCGGCCGGGATCACTATGGCGAGCTGACGCCGCTGCTGCTCTACGGCGGTGGATTGAAGATGGGACACGTCATTGGTCAATCGGATGCCGGAGCCAGTCGTCCGGCGACGGAACCCTATGATCCCACTCATTTAATGTCCACGATCATGCACACGCTGTTCGACCTCGGCAAGTTGCGTCTCGATTCAAGTCTGCCGCGCGACGTCGCGTCCGTGGTGCAATCGGGCCAGCCCATTTTGCCTCTCATGGGATAGGCCGGTTTTTTGACGGGCGATCTAATCCTGCAGTTGGCGGAGTCGACTCGAGAACGGTCCGTCTTCCAGCAGGTTCAGACTGCGGGCGAGTCGCTGGCGATCCGCGGCACGCGGTAACTGTTCCAGTGCGTCGAAAACGCGTTCGACTTGCGCCGCGCTGATCTCCTCCGTCAGCGGTTGCCCCAATCCCATGATGAATTTGGCGCGTTGCAAGTCCGCGAACTTCGCGG
>CALBSZ010000033.1 GCA_937967665.1 uncultured Planctomycetaceae bacterium | reverse complement strand
ACCGACGACCTGTTCGACCTCCCCGAGAAGCAGCAGAATTTCCAGCGGAAGCAGGCTTTCCAAGCCGTCGAACTCGTCCCCGACACGCACCGGCTGCTGTTGATGAACGCCATGCTGCACGGCATCGAAAGCGACCTGATCCTGGGCGACACGCTCTCGCCCACCGGAGCCCGCCTGCCAAAGGCCGACGTCATCCTGACCAACCCGCCGTTCGGCACCAAACGCGGCGGCGGGCGGCCCACGCGCGACGATTTCACCTTTGTCACGGGCAACAAGCAGTTGGCGTTTCTCCAGCACATTTACCGGGGCCTGCGTGTTCCGTCTGGCAAAGCGCCGGGCGGACGAGCGGCCGTGGTGCTGCCCGACAACGTGCTATTCGAGGAAGGCACGGGCACGCGGATCCGCGCCGACCTGATGGACAAGTGCAATCTGCACACCATCCTGCGTCTGCCCACCGGCATCTTCTACGCGCAGGGCGTCAAGACGAACGTCCTGTTCTTCACGCGGGGCGAGTCGGACACTGGCAACACGCAGCACGTCTGGGTCTACGACCTGCGGACGAACATGCCCGCCTTCGGCAAACGCACGCCGCTCGCGCACGAGCATTTTCAGGATTTCGAAGCGGCCTACGGAAGCCGTTCCAACGGCACCAGCAAGCGGACCGACTTGTCTGCGCTCGAAGAGCAGGCAGATCAGGAGACTCGCTGGAGATGCTTTACGCGCGAGGAAATCCGTGAGCGTGGCGACAACCTCGACATCAGTTGGCTGAAGGACGACGAATCGACCGGAGCCGCCCAGTTGCCCGACCCGGAAGAGATCGCGTCGCAGATTCGCGAGCGACTGTCCACGGCGCTGGAAGAGATGGACGCGCTGTCCGCCTTGCTTGAGGGCGAACTGTGATAAGTAAAATCAAGTTTACCAGCAGATGCCGCTAGTAAAGCACACGCATTCTTGCTTTACTAGTGACATCTCGTAGTTAAGGCGAGTTTACCAGTGCAAAAGTCGGATTTCAGCAAGAATATGCCGGGAAAACTGGTCCCGATCTCCATGCAGGAGTATCCGGATGGTCCGCTGGGAGAGCCAGTTACAACCAAGACGGTCGCCTACGTCCCCGATCCGCTCCCGCCCCAGATCGACTGGGATTCCCTCCGGCTGAGGCTCTTCACGCTCCACAGCGACACGGTTTCCGTCCTCGGCAAGCTCAACGGTTTGCACAAGCGAGTCGGCAACGCCGCCGGGTTGCTGCGGACCTTGTGGATGCGTGAAGCCAAGTTGTCGTCGCAGATCGAAGACATCGAAACGACGGCCGAGGAAATGGTTCTAGCCGGTGCCGGTCGCCAATTGGGCGTTCGCGAAAGTGGCCTGGAGAGTTGGAACTATGTGAAGGCCCTGGAACATGGTGTGCAATCAGACCTTCCTTGGTCGGTTCGCGTCATCAAAGAAATGCACGGCTTGCTCCTGTCCGGTGTGCGCGGCGATGAAAAGCGACCGGGTAAGTTGCGGGAACGAGGTGTCTACATCGGCGACCGTTCACGCGGTGTTAAGCAAGCCCGTTTCGATCCGATGCCCGCAGGCGACGATCTGCTGAATGCGATCAGCGATCTGGAGAAGTTCGTCAATGCCGCACACGATCATATCCCGCCGCTGTTCGTGATTGCGTTGACGCATTATCAGTTTGAAACCATCCACCCGTTCAGCGACGGAAACGGTCGTATCGGCCGCGTGCTAATCTCCCGCTCGCTCGTGAAGGAAGGACTGCTGGAACATCCGGTGGTCTATATGAGTGCCTACATCAACCAGTTCAAACAAGAGTACGTCGATCTGCTGCTGAACATCAGCCGCCACGGAGGCAACTACTGGGGGACCTGGCTGGAATTCATATTGAACGCCATTCGGACGCAGGCGCTCGACGCCATCTGGCGCAGTGAGCGGCTGGTCTCTCTGCGTGAGCGGTACCACCGACGGTTGAAGAACGCGGATGCTCCCAGCCGCCTGTTTCAGACGGTGGATGATCTGTTTTCCATGCCGGCGGTGAACGCGGCCGAGATCGTCCAGCGGTCGGAAGTCTCCAAACCAACGGCACTCAAAGACATCCAGCGGCTGGAACAACTGGGTCTGCTCGAAGAGTACACCGGAAAAGAGCGCGACCGCGACTGGGTCGCCCGCGAAATCATCCGGGTGATCGAACAGGACGGACCGGAACAATGAACACGCACGAAACACGGATCGCGTCGCAGATTCGCGAGTGTCTGTCCACGGCGCTGGAGGAGATGGACGCGCTGTCCGCCTTGCTGGAGGGCGAGGTTGACCTGCGCGACGACAGTCGCAGGCAGGAGGCCGAGGTATGAGCGACGGGAACGGCGCGTTGCCGGACGGGTGGGAGAAAGCGACGATTGAGGAACTCTGTGCCCTCAATCCGAAGCACGATCGCGCTTTGCCGGAAGACACGGAAGTTTCGTTCGTCCCGATGGCAGCCGTGTCAGACGTTTTGGGCACGATCACCGATCCGCAAGTTCGTCCATTCGGCGAAGTCCGCAAAGGCTACACACACTTTGCCGATGGTGATGTGATCTTCGCCAAGATCACGCCGTGCATGGAGAACGGAAAGGCAGCCAGCGTTCGCGGAATGACCAACGGTCTCGCGTGTGGGACGACGGAGTTCTACGTCTTTCGCTCTCACGGTGCGGTCGACCAAGACTACCTCTATCGCTTCATTCGGCAGGAGTCGTATCGCAAAGCGGCTCGCGCCCAGATGCAAAGCGGAGTCGGCCAAGCGCGCGTTCCGAAGGAGTTTGTCCTCAACACGACGTTGCCCGTTCCCCCGCTTGCCGAGCAGCGTCGGATCGTGTCGAAGATCGAGTCGCTTCAGGAGCGGAGTTCTCGTGCGAGGCGTGCGCTTTCGGAAGTGGGTCCGCTGTTGGAGCAGTTCCGTCAGAGTGTGCTGCGAGCCGCCTTCAGCGGTCGCCTGACCGCCGACTGGCGCAAGAAAAATCCCCTCGCCCCCGCTGGGGGAGAGGGTCAGGCTGAGGGGGAAAGCAATGGCGTCGAACCCGCCACGGAGCTTCTGTCGCGCATCCGCACCGAACGCCGCCACCGCTGGGAACAGTCCGAACTGGCCAAATACGAAGCCAAAGGCAAAAAGTCCCCCAGAAACTGGCAGGACAAGTACAAGGAACCACAGCCAGTCCAAGAGGACGAACTCGAAATCCTTCATGACCAGTCTCTTCCCGATGGGTGGCTATGGGCACCCGCCGAACTCATAGTCGAACCGGAAGCCGAAATTGTCTACGGCATAGTCCAGCCGGGTAAGAAGCTCGACGAGGGCGTGCCATACGTGCGAGGAAAAGACATCGTTGACGGCGTCATCCTCGTCGATCAGTTGCTGAAGACGAGCGAGAAGATCGCCGCAAAATATGAACGCGCCTCACTCAAAGGCGGTGACGTTCTGCTCGGCATCATTCGAGCCACGAAAGTCGCCATCGTTCCCGATGTTCTTGAAGGTGCGAACATCACACAGGGCACGGCGAGATTCAGACCGTCCAGCATCATCCGCACGAAGTTTCTCGCTGGATGGCTCGATTCCCCGTCCGCGCAAAACTGGCTGCACGACCACTATCGCGGCATCGACATGCCCGGTCTGAATCTTCGCGATGTGCGTCGACTGCCGATTCCGATTGCCCCGCTCGCCGAACAGGAAGCGTTGGAAGCACAGGTCGCGGCGGCGATCGAGTCCGTGGTCAATGCGAAGGTGCAGGTCGCTGAGTCGGAATCGTCCCTGACGCAACTGGACCAATCGATCCTCGCGAAAGCGTTCCGCGGCGAGTTGGTCCCGCAGGACCCGCGCGACGAACCGGCCTCCGAACTCCTCGCCCGCATCCGCAGTCTTCGTGAACAAGCACAAGCAGGGGCACGTCCAAAGAAAGTGACAAACAATCGCACCAAAACGAGTCCTTCTCGCAAAACATGACGAAATCAGCCTTTTGGAGGCAACGTGCATAAAATCACCTCGGAACTCCGTGGAATTCCCAGAGAAATACGTTCGATTGGGTTCGAACCAAGCAATTCACAATGGTTTCTAACGCTTTCTGCAGTGCTCGAGAAGCAGCACGACACAGCCATTCACTCGGCCATTCAGGATTTGCAGGATACGATTCGATCGACCATCAAAGCAACGGATAAAGCCGTATATCTTTGGTGTTGGCTTTACGATGACTTTTCCCGTCTTGCCGTACTCCTTGGCGTATGGCAACAGCCACTCGGCCCAATAGTCGATCTTGAATCGCTCTGCTTGGGCTTCAAAAACGTCACGCAGCGTATCCAATCGATGCTGCATCTGGGTGTTGGTGTCATGCCGGGTGTTCCCAACTGTAAAACGCTCGCCAGCTACTTCAGGCCGAACATCGCCCCGCTTCGTCGCATCGGGCAGCTTGCCTTTGTAGGTTCTTTTTGCCATCGACTTGCCTTCTTTAGTGTCGAAATCCGACCAGCATTGTATCGAAATCCGACACAATCCGACACCAAATCCGACAAAGAATCCGACAAGCGGGATTTGGGGCAGGAGGCGAAAAGGCTGGAATCGCCGACGATGCCTGTTTTGAGGGGAATAGCGGACGTTCAGAGTGAACAAGAAAAGAAAATGGCGGAAGTGCATGGGAATCGAACCCACCGGACGCATGCTTTACATACGTCCCAGCGATTTTGAAGACCGTGGCCGGCACCAGCCGAACAAGCACTTCCTCGCGCATGAGCTAACTTGCAACCACTTCAGTATACCCCAACTCGCCGGTAGTCGCCGAGTCCTTTGTTAAACGATTTCCTCGTGCAGGTATCGCGGGTCCTCTATCATGGATTCAGAAATCGCGCTGATGACCGCCTTGCTGGTCAGGCCTCGCGATGTATGTGAATATCCCGCGTTGGGTAGGGTATGTTGAAGCCCCGTTCGTCGAACCCGTTCTTGATGCTTTCGGTCAATTCCCACCGAACCGCCCAATAGTCGCTACTGTTGACCCACGGACGGACGACAAAGTTGACACTGCTATCGCCGAGCGCATCGACGGCGACGACCGCCGCCGGCTCCTTCAAAATGCGTGTGTCCTTGTCGACCAATTCCTGCAAGAACGCCTTGACGGCTTTCAGGTCATCGCCATAGCCACAACCAATCGACAAGTCGATGCGACGAGTTTCCTTGGCGGAGTAGTTTGTGATCGTACCACTGGTGATCGCACTGTTGGGGACAACCATCACAATATTGTCGCCCGTCCGCATCACGGTATTAAAAATGTGAATTGCTTCCACGGCGCCGGTGGAGCCGCCTGCGACCACAAAATCACCAACCTTGAATGGTTTAAACAAGATGAGCATCACGCCCGCAGCGAAATTCGAAAGCGTTCCTTGAAGCGCCAGGCCAATGGCCAGGCCGGCAGCCGCCAGTATCGCGGCAAAAGAAGTTGTATTGATTCCCAACCGGTTCAGAGCAGCCATGATCACGAGCAGCAATAAAGCAAAATATACGAGGTTGCCCAAGAAGGTAACGAGTGTTTCATCCACGTTGGCTCTGGTGCAGACGCGTTTAACAAGTCGCGTTAACCACTTCGCCAACCAGCGGCCGAGGACAAAAATCGCTAATGCCGCCAGTACGTTCATCGCCAGTGTCGTACCATGCTCTGTAAGCAGCCTTTTGACGAGCGCCAGGAGTTCCGCCCAGCTGTCGACCTGTGCTAGGGTCGTCAGATCGTCACCCGCCTGCTGCAGGTTTTCACTCAACGCAGGTGCATCTCCGCTTCCTGTTTGTTGCCCGAACAGCGTAGGAAGTATCCAATAATTCATCGCAATTCATCTCCAATGGCTTGTCGGTGGTTCGGGAGCAGTCTAACGTCAAACGCCGATGCCGGCAATCCAAACGGCTACACCGATAATCGCGAAGCAGACGCAGAAGCACAAGAGAAAGCCAGCCACGTCGAACAGGGCAGGCTTCCGGAATTCGAGGTTAGATCCGGGAAACAGTTTCTGCTGCTCCAGTTCGTCACGGCGTTCGAGCGCGGCCTCCAGATTCTGTTGATCGACTTCCGGGTCGGGATCCACAGGCGTTTTCATCTTGGTGTAGTATCGATCCAGCGCGGTTGCGGAATTCGGCCGCGTGACCCAGCTGAACAGAATCATGATCAGGAACGGCGTGATAATCTTGGGAGGCAGCGACAAGGTATCCAACGCGGCGTCAGACATGTTCGAAAGATTGACGCCGGCCAGCCGATAGAGCAGGAAGTCCAATTGCAAATTGCCCCGACCCGCGAGTCGCGTTCCTTCAGGATAGGCCAGCGTGACCACGGACGTCTGTTCATCGAGCTGACGCGACGGACCGCTGGGAAGCGGCTTGATGTCGATCCGTCTGCCGCTATCGTCAACCGGGACAACGCCATCGGGAAAGAAAATGCCTCGCCCGCCCACCACGGACGTCTCCACGAAGGGATCACCTACTGCCAGCGCCGCGGGGCAGGTACCGAGCGCATCCAATGCCGACTGAATGCGAGCCGCCTCGGGGCCGGTCGCCCTGGCGAGGGACGTGGACAGTTCCGCATGCGCTTTGTGCCAACTTGCGATTTGCGTCCGACGCTTTTCCACGTCGCTCGGCGCGGCGGGACGCGTGGTCGTCCGTTGCGAAAGGCTGTTCGTAATGGTCAGCGTGGGATTCGTGCGCAAATCGGGCATGACTCGCGGGGCGGCAAACGGAATCGCGAAAAATAGCGCTACATTGAAGATGACGGTAATCCAGGCAGCCGAAGTCGTTGCTCGCCGCCAATAGATGCCGACCCAGAAGGGAGCGGCAAACAGGATCTGAAAGACCCAAGTCAGCTGCAGCTGTACGAAGACGTCCATGAAGTAGAGTGAAGTCACCACCGCCCCGCCGACCACCAGAATACCGGTGGCTCGAGCCACGCGGACGTATTGCTCCTCTGTCGCTTGCGAGTTGATGTAAGCTGCGTAGACATTGCGCACCATCAGGCCGGATCCCACAATCATGTAGGCATCAATACTGCTCATCAATGCCGCCAGCAAACAGGCCAACATCAGGCCGGTCAGACCTGGCCCGAGCAATTCTCGCGAGGCCACGCCCCATGTCTTGTCCGGATCGAGTACCAGTTCCGGGTTGTCCGCGTAGAGCGCCAGGGCGATCAGCGCCGTCAGTACCCAACCGACCGTGCAGAATCTTTTCAAAAAGTTTCCCACGACCAGCCCAACACGCGCCGTCGTTTCTGTCTTGGCCGATCCTCCGCCCGTGGCAATGAAGTGAGGCTGCACTACGATGCCGACGAGGTTGATGATGACGACGGCGATGATGCGGTGCAGCGGAAACTCGCTAGTGCTGGCCGATCCGATAATCCGGAAGTGTTCGGGCGGTAACTGCTGATGCATGTATGTGAAACCCGACATGAGTCCGTCTGTGTCCGGATTGCCGAATTTGTCGACCAAGGCTTGCAGGCCATACGGCACCAGGATGATCGACAGCAGGATGATACACAGTCCCTGGATCAAGTCCGTGAAGTAAGCCGCACGCAAACCGCCGAGGATCCCGTAGAGCAGG
>CALBSZ010000032.1 GCA_937967665.1 uncultured Planctomycetaceae bacterium | reverse complement strand
CCAGGACGAACACGGCCGACAGCAGGATCAAGCCAGTCGGGATCCAGGCATTCCCCGCGAAATCGCTGATCCAGACATTCTCGTAAACACGTTCCTTGAAGTCGACGTCGGGCCGCCCCGTGACGTCGATCTTGAACGGCCAGATGCGGCGCAACGATCCACACATGAAACCGCACAGGACGCCGACGGTAAGCGATTGATCGTGATCCAACAGACAGCGCAGCCGATTGCCGAAGGCAACGATGCCAAGCGCGCATACGGACCAAATCACGAACAAGCACACCCAATCGCGCGCGGTCGCCTCGAATGACACGACATTCTTAATAATGCCCGTCGACTGGTAGTACATGCCCATGATCAACAGGACAAACGCGCCGCTGATTCCCGGCAAGATCATGGCGCAGATAGCGATAAAGGAGCACAAGAATAAGTAGCCCAGATGAAATTCGTCGACGTTGGTCGGTAATCGGCCGCAGAGCCAATATGCAAATGCCGCGCCGGCCATTCCGCCAGCCAGATTGAGGAGATTCCAGGTTTCGATCTGCCTGGCCACCAGGATGCAGGATGCGACGATCAGCCCGAAAAAAACGGCGAAGGTGTTCTCAAATTGATTTTCAAACAGGTAGTGCATCAACTTCGCGAACGAACCCACGCCGACACCGATGCCGAGTCCCAGGGAGACCAGGAATCGCAAGTCGATATGCCGCGCGGCTGCCCCGAACTGCCTGTCTTTGAGGCTGGCCAGGAATTCGCGGTCAAAACGACTTAACGCCGTCACCAAACGCTGATAGATGCCCAGGATCAGCGCCACGGTACCTCCCGAGATGCCCGGTATGATATCGGCGGCGCCCATCAGAACGCCACGGCTGAAATTGGCAAGATCATTTCGCAAGGACCGCGCGGTATTCATGAGTAACTTTCGGAGTGTGTTGGCGATCGGTCTGACAGCTCATGGCCAGGCAACGCAGCAGTTTAACGTCTAATCGGTTGAGAACGCAGGCGGGTTTCGCAAATATCGGCCACAGAGTGCTAGCGGAGACTGCTGAAGGAGCCGCTCAAGACCAGGTGTGCCTGGCACCCAGTATAGACTTTTTCAGCAGTCTCTCGCGGCGCGGAAGTATAACGGTTCCGTGTCCGCTTCCGTCAACGTTGCGCTGCCGTTTCAAGAAGACGAAGAAAAACTCCCAGTTCGGGAGGGGACTCTGACACGATCGACCACGACACGCAGCCCGCTGATAGGCTATATTCCCACGTCGCTTGCCCGTTCGGCACAGGGTATCTCATGAATCTGATTCAAATTGTTGTCCTTTCGATCGTCCAGGGAATCACGGAATTCCTACCGGTAAGCTCGTCCGGTCACCTGGTCATCTTCGAGTGGCTGATGGGGGTCACGGCCGACCAGGCCGATGTGAACATCGTGTTGCACTTCGGCACCTTGCTTTCCATCGTAATCTTTTACTGGCAGCGAATCTGGCAGCTACTGCTGAACGATCGCCGGGTCCTGGGGCTGCTGGGAATCGGTACCGTCCCCGCGGTGATCGCCGGCCTGATAATCAAAACGCAATTCGAGCACTGGCTGGAGAGCCCGCTGCTGGCTGGGGCCATGTTACCGGTCACGGGTGCGCTGCTGTTGTGGGTCTCGGGCCGCGACGAAGGCCAGGAAGATTACCTTTCGATCAGCTGGAAGGTGGCGCTGTTAATTGGACTCTTTCAAGCGTTGGCCATCTTGCCGGGCATTTCACGCAGCGGCGCCACGATCGTGGCGGGGCTGTTGATGGGGATGAAGCGCAGATCCGCGGCGACCTTTTCGTTCCTGCTGGCCATCCCGGTGATGCTGGGTGCCAGCCTGCTGGAGTGCAAAGACATTTGGTCTGCCCACGGGATCACCACGCCCATCGCCCTGTTGGGGCTGGGGGCGGCTCTCTCTTTTGCTGTCGGGCTTTTTTCGCTCCGGTGGCTGGTCGCGTGGATTGAAAAGGGAAAGCTGCACTACTTCGCGTACTGGTGCATTCCTGTCGGCGTCGCGGTCGTTGTGTGGCAATCGTTCTTCGCCGCGCCGGTCGATCCCGCAGTCACGGGATCACGGGCCAGTTCCCGTGCGGAGATTCTCGTGGAATCATCGCACTAACCGAACAGTTCATCCAAGGCGGCATCGACGTTCGAACGCTGGCGACTCGCGTTCACCGCGCTGGCAATCATATCGAACACTGCGTCACCGCGTCCCTCGATGACTACCGGTACGATCCTGGCCTTCTTCTCTTTCTGCAGTTGTGCTTCGTCGACCACGAACGAGAAGCCTGCCTCGCCTTCCGCTTCCGGTTCCCCGTTGGCCACGCGATTCAGTTCGTTGATCACGCGAACGGCGTCGTTCGGATCGACCACACCGTTACCATTCACGTCATAAACCGGCGGCGGCACATTAGGCGACACCGGTAGAGGAGACGGGTTGCCGTGTTCGTTGATGCGATTGATGACGAGCAGCGCGTCGATCGGTGAAACACTGCCGTCGCCGTTGACGTCGAGCGGATTCACGGGATTCTGCCAGTTCGACGACATCACGTTGATCGTTACCGTCGCAGTGCTGGTGGCGTTGCCCGAATCGGTAACCCGGTAGGTGAACTGGTCAGAGGTGGTATTCGATCCGTTGTGGTTGTAGAAGAACGTGCCGTCCGCGTTGAGGGTGAAAGCATCTGCCGATGTGGGCGGCGACAGCAGCGTCACCGTCAACGGCGCGCCCGAGTCGGGATCGTTGTCGTTAAGGAGGACGCTATCATCGTTGGTCGTGGTCGTGCTGCCGGTCGTATCCGAGGCGTTGAGATCGCCGCCCCGCACGACCTGATAGTTGTCGTTGACCGCCGTAGGCAGGTCGTTCAACCCATTCACAGTAACAGAAACGGTCGCCGCCGACGTATCGAATCCGTCGCTGACGCTGTAACTGAATGAATCGACAAGTGAGTTACCCGGAGCGATCGCGTCCAAGACGGGAGAAAGGGACGGATCGTAGATAAAGTCGCCGTTGGCCAGGACCGTTACGATGGCGCCCGAACTGATGGCGATCGGAATACCAATCGCGCTGGCGTTCCCGTCGACCATGACCACCGAAAGGAGATGGTTGTCCGGATCGGTATCGACGCCGGCCCCCGTATTCTCGGTCATCAAGTTGCCTGAGATCGCCGTGTTTTCATCGGTGGTGTAGGTGTTGTCGGTTGCAATCGGAGCGCGATTGCCGCCGGAGATATTCAAGTTGACCGTCACCACATTCGACTGGTTCAAGCCGTCGGTAATCGCGTACGTGAACGAATCCGACGCCGTCTGTCCAATCTGCAGATTGGGGAACGTCGCCGACGTACCCGCGTCGTAGCGAATCGCCCCCGTATTGCTGGTCAGGTTCAACGTGGCGCCGGAAGGCAACACGATGGCGTTGTTGAATCCGGCGGGAATCGTCAGGCCGTTGATCATGCTCACACGCGGGCCCGCGGAATCCGGATCGAAGTCGCGAATGGGATCAAAGCCAGGTTGAGGATCCTGGATGATATTCGCGTTCAGGACGACGTTATTGATCACGTTGTAGGTATTGGGAACCGCCGTGGGTGGATCGCTCACGCCCGTCACGGCCAGGGTCACCGTGACCTGCATTGATTCCGCGATGCCGTCCGTGATCACGTACGTGAACGAATCGACCGCACTGCCGCCGTTGGAAAGTCCGTTATGAGCTACGGTGGGATCGTAGGTGAAGTTTCCATCGGCACTCACCGTCAGCGTGGCTCCGCCGATGCCGCCCAGTGTAATCGGCGTGCCGATATTGGCCGCCATGCCGTTAACCATGCTCACAAACAGCGTCTGTGACGTATCCAGATCGAGATCGGCTCCGCTCCCCGTATCATCGAGAATCACATTGCCCATCAGCACATTGTCTTCGCTGGTCGTGTAGCTGTTCTGTACCGCGACAGGTAAGTCGTTGACACCGGTGATGGTCACCGTGACCGTTGCCGGAGCCGAAACCATCCCGTCGGACAGCGTGTACGTGAACGTATCCGTATCGGTTTCGCCCGGCGCCAGGTAGGCAAACTGATTCAGCGGGTTGTAGCTCACCGTCTGATCCGAGTTTCGCGTGATCGTACCTCCCTTGGTGCCCACGGCGTCCACGTTGAACAGAATGAATGGGTCGTTCTCAGGATCGAAGTCGTTGGCCAGAATGTTGATCGTGACCGGAGTGACCTGGTCCAGCACCGCGGCGCTATCATCGATGGCTCGCGGAGCGTCATTGGCTCCGGTAATCGTCACCGTGACAGTAGCCGTATCCGTTCCCAGGTTGGTGTCCGAAATCGTGTACGTAAACGTATCTGAAATGGACTCGCCGACGTTCAAAGCCTGGATGCCCGGCGCGGTGGCGGGGTCGAACTGGAAGCTGCCATCCACGTCCATGGTGATCGTCGCGCCCAGCGTACTGAACGTGTCGAAACCGACGACCGAAATGGGATCGCCATCAGGATCCGTGTCGTTGTTCAAGACGCCATTGGCGGCCGCCACC
>CALBSZ010000031.1 GCA_937967665.1 uncultured Planctomycetaceae bacterium | reverse complement strand
CGGGACCCGCATTCGGGCCGCCGGTCAGCAACATGCGGTTTTCCAGGTTCTCGACCGACAGGGTGGACAGAAATGACTTGCGTGGGCGCGCATTTCTAGTTCTTGACATCAGTGCTTCTCCTCAATGGTTCCGGTTTAGAAAAGAGATGGGATAGGTGCCGGTCTGGAGGACATTTCCTGTCCGCAAACTGGCGGTGTTGCCGGCCCGGAATCAGTCGAAACCCCGCTTCAACGATGCATGCCCGTCAGGGAATCGGAACGCTCCTTGCCCGGACGTTAACCGTTTCCCGACGTTAGCCGTTTCCCAGGGAATGGGATTGCTGCCAGCGCCGCGCGGTGGACCGCGCGGCTGTTGCGCAGCCGCATTGCTTCTCACGGTGCTGGGCATCGATCCCTTCCCGGCATCGACATGACCTTGCCCGTCATGCCACCGCGACCCGTGCTGACGAATCGAACCGAAGTGCGACTCTGCTATCTGAAACGCACGCCACACGGATTTTCTACACGGCATTTTGGTGAACGAACTTTCGATGACGAAATTTCGGCGAACGAATCATCGGAGTTGTCGTTCCTCAGATGGTGTTGCCGCGATGATGGAGACTTCCGTGCCCGCGAGGCCCGCATGACAACCTTTTGACGATTGTAGGGAGCTTGCCGGTTGCCGCTGCCGTCGATTCGACGTGAAGGCGAACGGCGATCGAACCGGTCGCGTAGGCTTGCCGTTTGCCTGCCCGCGGTTCGTGTTCTAGTCTTTTAAATGAGGTTGTGTCGGAAATCGGGGCCGTCCCCTTTTCGGCGATCTGACGAAATCGGCCATGCGCATCCCTGTAGCCCCTTATCCGGCTCCGCGCTTTCCGCGGACGACTGCTCAGTTGGCGAGACACCATGCGAATTGCAAATTCCATTAGCGGTATGGAACGGCAGCTGCTGAATCTGCTGTCGCAAGCGTCGCAAGGGTCTTTGGACAGCGCTGTCCGGCTCTCCACAGGTCAACGCTTCAACCGTCCCGCCGATGGCGTCTCGGGGTTTTACGAAGTGAGTCGCCTTGAAGACCGGTTGAACATTGTTGAGAGCACCAAGAAGAAGGTCACTTTGGCCTCCAACACCGCGGCGCAGGCTCAGGTTTCGCTGGACCAGGTTCGCACGCAGCTGGAGGTCATTCGTACCACGTTGCTGACCGACACGGATCAGGAGCTGACTGCCGCGGAACGCGAGGCGTCTCAGGAAACCATTGACGAGGCCATCGAGGCGATCGAGTCGATTTCGGGCATCAAGATCAACGGCCGGCAATTGCTCAACGGCGACAGCGATTTCAAGTTCAGCGGTCTGGATAGGAGTCAGGTTCGGCGACTGGATGTTCATGCGGCGCGGAACAAGACGATCGATGCCACGGTCAGTACGGCGGCCACGCAAGCGACCGTTACGATCAGCGGCGTTACGGCAGCTACGGCGATCGACGCGGCTGACGAACAGGCCACCGTTGTGGTCGATGGGCCGCGCGGTACGGGGTCGTTTGAAATCGCCGCCAGTTCGACGTATGGCGATTGGGCGGACCAGGTTAACGGGATCAGCCACCTCACCGGTGTCGTGGCGGAATTCTCCGGAGGCGATCTCCTTGTGCATTCGGTCGACTACGGCGACAAGGCAACCGTTGACATTACCACCACGCGGCTGGATGAATCCGTCGACACGCAGACCGGCACGGGCAGCGATGCTGTTGTCTCGATCAACGGTCTGGCTGTGTCGAGTTCGCAGGTCGATGGCAATCGCGTAAGCCATAACCAGAATGGCACTCGTTTCCGGCTGGAATTTGAGGAAGGCTTTCAAGGAACGATCAGTACGATCACGATCGACGATTCGCAGGTGCAGCGATTCCAACTGTCCACCGACTTGCATCAGTACAGCGAGTTTACCCTGGGTAGCGTGCATAGCAGCGCGCTGGGCGGATTGAGCGGCACGCTGGCCAACATCAAGTCGGGTGGAGGCGTTTCCGGACTGGATACCAATACGTCACACGCCTTGCGGATTGTGGACGAAGCGCTGGGACGACTGACCGTGCTGGAAGCCCGCGCCGACGCCTTCGCCGACGTCACCGTCGACGCGGCCGAGAAACTGCTGGATGGATTCAAGACGACACTCGACGATACCATCGAAGACGTGAACTCCATCGACGAAAGCGAAGAGAGCCTGGTGCTGGCGAAAAACCAGTCGCTCGCCGCCAACACACTCTCGGCCATCTCCATTTTGCAGCAACAGCAATTCGGTGCGCTCGCGCTGCTGCGGCAGATCTCCGGCGTTTGAGCCCGCCTGCCGAAGGCGCGCCGTTTAACGCAGCGTGAACTCGGGAAGCCGTACGATTTCGCCACCCTTCAAGGCGGACTCGTGAGCGCAAATACCGACACATGTCCAGTTGGCGGAGGTTACCGCGTTCGGCCGCGGGTCACGATCCTCCCGCACCGCACTGACGAATTCATGCACCATATGCGGGTGCGAGCCGCCATGGCCGCCCCCCTGCACAAACGACAGATGTTCGGCGTCGTGAATCTCCTGAGGCAACGTGAATCGCTGAATCGGTTCGGGTAACAGTTTGGCAAAGTCCGGAACCTCGACCTTCTCCGGGATCTCGTTCTCCGGCTTCTTGGCCGTATGGATTACGTGCGGCTCGTTCTCGATCAGCGTCCACTCAAAACTCTTCTTTGTCCCGTACACGTCGAAACTCTCGCGGTATTGACGCGCCACGTCGTACAGGAACCGCCAGACGTGGGCTGTCAGGTCTGTGTCCTTGATCTTGATGTGGCACGACTCCACGGCGAAACGGTTGCCCGACTTTTCCACAATGTCGTCACGGACCGTTCCGGAACCAAAACAACTGACGTATTCGGCCAGGCCATTCACAAGGCCCAGGCAGGGGCTGACCACATGCGTCGCGTAATGCATGGGAATCATCTTTTGCCAATAGTCAGGCCAGCCATCCATGTCCTGCGGGTGGGAGGCCGCCAGATGCTGGATCTTGCCGAGTTCCCCGTTCTCATACATTTCCTTGATGAATAGGAACTCGCGGCTGTACACCACGGTCTCGGCCATCATGTACTTGAGTCCCGTCGCGTGAACCTTCTCGACAATCTGGCGGCATTCCTCGAGCGTCGTCGCCATCGGTACGGTACACATCACGTGCTTGCCCGCATCCAGTGCACGCAACGACATCCAGGCGTGATCGCCAATCGGGCTGTTAATATGCACGCACTGCACATCCGGGTCCGCCAGCACCTGCTCGAAATCCGTATAGCGCTTCTCGATTCCAAACTGATCCGCCAGCTTGTTCATGGCGGCCTCGTTGCGGCGACAGACCGCCACGACTTCCGCGTCCGGATGCGCCCCGTAGATCGGAATGAATTCCGCGCCGAAGCCCAAACCGACCATCGCCATTTTTACTTTGTCGTCACTCATGAACCGATCTCCTCCAGCTGAAATGTTGCGGCGCGGAACGCGTTGTATCAAGACACCTCTCGAAACCCCTGAGTATAAGAATCTCGGACCAACTTGAAACGCCGTGGCAAGCAATCTGCAGGCGTCTCTGCCAGTCACGCGAAGCAAAAGCCACGCTGCTTACCAGGGATCATCTGCCTGCGAGCGGCTTGTTGACGCATGTTTCCTATGGCCCCCATGTTTCCTGGGCTTGTTTTCAGGACCCTGCGTTTGTTTTCGGGACTTCGACTGGTGGCGCTCCATTTCATTGCAGGTCTGGCTGCTGAACAGGATACGGCGAAGGTTCGTCGTTCCGCGACTACGTTCGCGGAATCCCGCGAGCGGAGTGGCGGGGCTACGGGGAGCATCCCGCGAG
>CALBSZ010000030.1 GCA_937967665.1 uncultured Planctomycetaceae bacterium | reverse complement strand
ACGCGACGCAGCGGTTCGACTTGCATCGTGACTGTTCTTGCATCGTGAAAAGTGACGCCTTGGTCGAGCAGGCGATCGACTTCGGCGTCGATCACTCCCTGGGCTTCCGCAGCAAGCAGGCCCAGGCGCTGGATCGCTTCGACAGCCGCTTCGTTGACTTGTTCGCACAACAGAGGCAGGATCGTATTGCGAATTCGATTGCGGGTGTATTGCGGAGTGAGATTCGTGGCGTCGGTGCGGAACGGCTGTTGGCAGTCCGACAGGTATTCCAACACCGTCTGTCGTCGCAGTTCGAGGAGCGGCCGCACGAGCGTTGTCATGGCGGTCAGCGGTCGCGATCGGGGGATGCCCGCGAGTCCACTCAGACCCGTGCCGCGGGCGATGCGGTGCAGGATCGTCTCGGCCTGGTCGTCGGCCGTGTGTGCCGTGATGAGGTAACGCGCGGCGGTCCTGTTGGCGGTCTCTTCGAGAAACCGGTAGCGGTGTTCTCGCGCGGACAATTCGGTACGGGGATTCTCCGGCGCGCCCCGGCCCAAGTGCAGCGGCAGGCCCAGCTTTTCGCAGAGCCGCCGGACGAACCGTTCATCTTCTTGAGCCGCCTTGCCGCGGAAACCGTGGTTAAAATGGGCAACTTCCAGTATCTCGCTCCCATGGTGGCGCAGTGACTGGACGGCAGTCAGCAGGGCCACGCTATCGGGGCCGCCGGAGACCGCCGCGAGGACCGTCACGTCCTGCCATTTTTCCGGGGGCCAGGCCGCCGCCAGGGATTTTTCGAACGGGTGCATGGAAACGGTCCTTAGTTGCACAATAGCGGGACTCTGCTAACATACTGCTTAGTATCTGGCGGGCAACCGTCCGGCGGGTGCGGATTATGTTCGAAACTTATCGTTGCGACAATCGCTCGACGAGCGACAGCCGTGAGATAGTTCGAAGAAGCGTAGACAACACAAGTCTGGAACTGCTACTCACTTCCGCCCTCCTCAGGGATGCTCGAGGCGGGCATGTTTTTGATCCTGCTCCTGTGGCGTAATCTCCGCGGATAACCGCATGCAAGGCGGCTTGCAAGCGAAGGTTTGTCGCTGCGCGGTCGCCTCACGGTGCAGACTCGCATGCCGTGTCGCATCCTGTTTCCTTTAGGGCGGCTCCCCTGTCTCATGTCGATCCTTGCCGCGCCGCCGGATCCTTGGTGCGCTGCAACGGTCGGGAATTCGACTTTTGGTCGAGTGCGTTCCCGGCCGAGGAATTGGAATCAAATGGGCGGCGAGTGGCGTTCTTAGAGCGGTCGTCCGTGGGAGATTCCCGCGGCGAGTGTCGATGTTTCCCGAGCTGCGCGGTCGAAGCGTAACGACTGGCCCAAACAAGGAAACAGATTGTGACGACGGAAGCCATTGCAGCCGCTACGGCTGTTGTCTCGGTTGCGATAGGTGTCGGCTTTGTCAAGCTGCTGGATCGCTTGCGGAAGAAAGACGCCCAGACGGAAGCCCAGGAAATCATCGAACGCGGAAAGCAGGAGGCTGCCAACCTCAAACGCGAAGCGGAATTGCAGGCGAAGGAACGAGCACTACAGTCGAAAGCCGCGCGGGAAAAGGAATTCGATAAGACACGCAACGATCTGCGGAAGCGCGAACAGCTGCTGGATAAGCGTGAAGAATCGCTGCAGCAGCAAGCCGACGATCTGCAGAAGCAGGAACGTATCGTCGAATCCACTCAGCGACGCTTGACGGAAAAGCTGGACGATACCACCCGGCGACACGAAGAACTGGCGAAACTGCTGGAAGTGCAGCGCCAGTCGCTGCATCAGCTGAGCGGCTTGACGACGGAAGAAGCCAGCGCGAAGTTGCTGAAGATGGTGGAAGAAGAACTGGCACAAGAAGTCGGCTCGCGGATCCTGAAGCACGAACGGTTTGTCAAGGAAAAGGCCGATGAACAGGCGCGCGAAATTCTGCTGACAGCGCTTCATCGATTCGCCGCGGCGCATACGGCCGAGTCCACGACCAGCACGGTGGACATCCCCAGTGACGAAATGAAGGGGCGGATCATCGGTCGCGAAGGGCGCAACATTCGCGCCTTCGAGAAAGCGACCGGCGTGGACGTGATTATCGACGATACTCCGGGTGTCGTCATCGTCAGCGGTTTTGATCCCGTGCGGCGGGAAATCGGCCGCAGCGCGCTGACGAAACTGATCAGCGATGGCCGCATCCACCCCTCGCGGATCGAAGAAGTGGTCAAGGAGACGGAAAAGGAGATCGAGAAGTTCATCAAGAAGAAGGGGGAGGAAGCGACGCAGGAAGTCAACATCCACGGTTTGCACGAACGGGTAGTGTACATGTTGGGACGCCTGCACTTCCGCACGAGTTACAGCCAGAACGTGCTGCGTCACAGTATTGAAGTGGCGTTTATCGCCGGCATGCTGGCCGAAATGATCGGGCTCGACGGCACCCTGGCGACGCGCTGCGGGTTGCTCCACGATATCGGCAAGGCGGCCGACCACGAACTCGAGGGCGGTCATCCCAAGATCGGCGCCGATCTGTTGAAACGGCACGGGGAATGCGCTGAGGTGGTTCATGCGGCGCTGGGGCATCATGACGAAATCCTGACGGAGTACCCCTATACGATGCTGGTCGCCACGGCCGACGCGTGCAGCGCGTCGCGTCCCGGAGCGCGCCGCGAAACCCTGGAGCGCTACATCAAGCGGATGGAAGAACTGGAGTCGATTGCCAGCGGTTTTCCAGGGGTCGAACAGGCGTTCGCGATCCAGGCCGGCCGGGAATTACGCGTGATCGCCAGTGCCAAGAATACGGACGATACCAAAGCGGCCAAAATCTGCCGCGACATAGCCAAAGCATTCGAAGAGCAGCTCACCTATCCAGGCGAGATCAAAGTGACCGTGGTTCGCGAAGCTCGATTCGTGGAAGTAGCGAAGTAAGCAACGTGCGTATCCTGTTTATTGGTGATATTGTCGGAAAGCCGGGGCAGCGGATTGTCATTCGGGGGATCGCGCCGCTGCGCGAACGC